>URXS01000074.1 GCA_900551885.1 uncultured Oscillibacter sp. | reverse complement strand
TCACCGGTACACCGGCGGCGCGCATCAGGTCCCGGGCGGCGGATTTGGAGCCGGCCTTGCGGATGGCGTCCCCGGAGGGGCCGATGAAGGTCAGCCCCTCGGCAGCGCAGGCGTCGGCAAAATCGGCATTTTCAGACAAGAAGCCATAACCCGGGTGGACGCCGTCGCAGCCGGTGGCCTTGGCCACCGTCAGCAGGGCGCTTTGGTTGAGATAGCTCTCCGCCGCTTTGGCGGAGCCGATACACACCGCCTGCCCCGCCAGTTGAACGTGGAGGGCCTCCGCGTCCGCCTGGGAGTAGACGGCCACCGTCTCGATGCCCAGCTCCCGGCAGGTCCGCAGCACCCGCAGGGCGATCTCGCCCCGGTTGGCGATCAATACCCGCTTCAGCATGGCTTGTAACGGATCAGAGGCTCCCCAAAGGACACCAGATCGCCGCTGTCCTTGAGAATCTCCTCGATAACGCAGTCACAGGGGGCGGGGACCTCGCTCATCATCTTCATGGCCTCGATGAGACAGACGGTCTGGCCCTTCTTCACCCGGTCTCCCACCGCCACGAAGGGTGCCTGATCCGGCGCCGGTGCAGTGTAGAAGGTGCCCACCAGGGGAGCGGTGACGGAAGGACCCTCCTCCCGGGCGGGAGCAGAGGCCGCGACCGGTGCAGGTGCAGGAACAGCCGGAGCGGTGAAGATAGTCGGCGCCGCGGGAGCGGGGACTGCCCGGTTCAGCTCTATAGAAAAACCCTCTTGAGACAGCTTCAGGCTCTGGAGCGTGCCGCGCTCAAAGCGGTCCATCAGGTCAAAAATTTCTTGATTGGTCATGGTGCTTCCTTTCTCCACGGAAAGTGGCCCGCCGGAGGAATCCCCCGGCGGGCAAAGGATTACTCTTTGTGGCTGCTGAGGTAGGTGAGAATGTCGTTCACGGTCTTGAAGTTGGCCACGTCGTTGTCGTCGATTTTAATGCCGGAGGCCTCCTCCAGTGCCATCACCAGCTCCACGGAAGACAGAGAGTCGGCACCCAGATCGTCGGCCAGAGAGGCCTCCGGAGTCACCTGCTCGGCATCGCAGCCCAGGGTATCCACGATAATGTCCCGTACTTTTTCGAATTCCATAGTGGTTCTCCTTATATGACAAAATATGAAAATTATTTTAATTAAAATTATTTAACTAAAATAACTGTTGCCCATTGTATGTGAAGAAGACCGGTTTGTCAAGAAAAATTTGGCGGGCGACAGAAAAAAGGAAATTTTAACCAGAATCCGCTGGCGTAGCCGTTATTATTTCGTCAAGCATGAAAAAAACTATTTCCTTTTGTGGGAAGGTTCGCTATAATTCAACGTAAGCCCATTGGGCGTTTTCCGCGGCGGCCGGCGGCCGCGGCGGGCATTGTGATGAGGGAATGAGGCGGAGAGATGAAAATTGTCATCGTGGGCATCGGCAAGGTGGGCCTGGCGCTGACCAAGCAGCTTTCGGTGGACAACAAGGTCACCGTGATTGACGAAGATGACCAGTTGGTGGAAAACATTATCAACGTATACGATGTGATGGGGGTGTGTGGCAACGGCGCCAGCTATCAGGTGCAGATGGAGGCGGATGTGGCCCATGCCAATCTGCTGATCGCCACCACCTCCAGCGATGAGATCAATATTCTGGCCTGCCTGGTGGCCAAGAAGCTGGGCGTGCACCACACCATCGCCCGGATCCGCAACCCGGAATATGAAAAGCAGCTCCGCTTCATGCGCAGTGAGCTGGGACTTTCCATGGCCATCAATCCGGAGAAGGCCACTGCCCGGGAGATCGCCCGGGTGCTGCGGTTCCCCAACGCCATGAAGCTGGAGTCCTTTTCCAAGGGGCGGCTGGAGTTGGTGGAGTACCGCCTACCGGAGCACAGCGCCCTGGATGGGGTGCGCTTGTCAGATCTGTATCGGAACCTAAAGGTCCGGGTGCTGATCTGTGCCGTCAGCCGGCGGGAGGAGACCATCATCCCCTCCGGCGACTTTGTGCTGCGGGCGGGAGACAAGATCAACCTGACCTCGTCTCCCTATGAGCTGGAACAGTTCTTCCGGCACCTGGGGGTGTTCCGCCGCCGGGCCACCTCCGTGATCATCGTGGGCGCCAGCAAGATCTGCTATTATCTGGCTTCCGGGTTGATCGAGATGGGGATGTCCGTGAAGATCATCGACCGGGATGAGCAACGCTGTGTCCATATGGGGGAACTGCTGCCAAAGGCGTTGGTGATTGTGGGTGACGGTACCGACAATGAGCTGCTCCACGAGGAGGGGTTGGAACAGGCGGACGCCTTCGTGGCCATCACCGGTATCGACGAGGCCAACATCCTCATGGCCATGAGCGCCGCCAGGCAGACCAGCAACTGCAAGGTGGTGGCCAAGATCAACCGCAAGTCCCTGATGGATCTGGTGTCCAATGAGAGCATGATCGACAGCGTGGTTTCGGCAGGATCGGTGACCACAGAGCTGATTTTGCAGTATGTCAAGGCTATGGAGAATGCCTCCGGTACCAAACTGAAGACTCTGCACCGGATCGTGGAGGGAAAGGTGGAGGCCATGGAGTTCACCGTCACGGCGGAAGTGCCCTTTGTCAACGTTCCTCTGAAGGACCTGAACCTGAAGAGCGGTCTGCTGCTGGCGGGCATCGTGCGGCAAAACGGAAAGATCGTCATCCCCTCCGGCGAAGACGCCCTGCATCTCAACGACGACGTGATCGTGGTCACGACCGATACCCGGCTGCAGGACATCCGGGATATCCTGCAGTAAGGCGGGAAAGGCGGGCGAACCTTGAATTATCGAATGATTTGTTTCATCCTCGGCAGAATTCTGCTGATGGAGGCAGCGCTGCTGGCGCTGCCTATGGTGGTGGGCCTGTGGTATGGCGAATCGGCGCTGCCATTCCTGATCCCCATGGGCTTGCTGGCCCTGTTTGGGGCTCTTTTCGGGCTGCGGCGTCCCCAGCGGGCGGCGCTCTATGCCAGGGATGGCCTGGCGGTGGTGGCCCTGGCCTGGATTGCGGTCTCTTTGTTCGGTGCGTTGCCCTTTTACCTATCCGGCTCCATGGAGAGCTATGTGGATTGCTTTTTTGAGACGGTCTCCGGCTTCACTACCACCGGCGCCAGTATTCTACGGGAAGTGGAGAGTCTGGACCGGGGCATCCTCTTCTGGCGCAGCTTCACCCACTGGGTGGGCGGCATGGGCGTGCTGGTGTTCGTCATGGCCATCGTCCCCATGAGCGGGGACGGCCACGGGATGCATCTGCTGCGGGCGGAGGTGCCCGGCCCCTCTGTGGGCAAGTTGGTCAGCCGCATGAGCGACAGCGCCAAGATCCTCTACGGCATCTACCTGGTGATCACCGTTGTGGAGATCTTGCTGCTGCTGGCGGGTGGGATGTCTCTTTTCGATGCCTGCATCCACTCCTTCGGCTCCGCTGGCACGGGCGGCTTCAGCAGTCGCAACCTCAGCGTGGGTGCCTACAACAACCCCTATTTTGACGTAGTCATCGGCATTTTCATGCTGCTGTTCGGTATTAACTTCAACCTGTATTACTTCTTACTGACTCGGAAGTTCCGGGAGGCACTGGGCTCCGAGGAACTGCGGACCTACCTGATCATTGTGGCGGTGGCGGTGGGTGCCATCACCATCAATATCATGCACCTGTATGAGTCTGTGGGTACCAGTCTGCGCCACGCCTTTTTCCAGGTCTCCTCCATTATCACCACCACCGGCTACGCCACGGTGGACTTCAACACCTGGCCCACCTTTTCCAAGGCGATTCTGGTGACGCTGATGTTCATTGGCGCCTGTGCCGGGTCCACCGGCGGCGGTATCAAGGTGGCCCGGCTGGTGATTCTGGTACGTGCTGCCATGGGCGAGATGCGGCGGATGCTGCACCCCAACGCGGTGTCCACCATCCGATTCGAGGGCAAGACCCTGCCAGAGCGGAATGTACGGGGGGTGCACCTGTTCCTCACCATGTACCTGCTGGTGTTTACCCTGTCCTGCCTTTTGCTGTCCCTGGAGCATTTTGACCTGATCACCACCTTCACCGCTGTGGCCTCCTGCCTGAACAACATCGGGCCGGGCTTGGAGCTGGTGGGCCCCATGGGGAATTTTGCGGATTTCTCCCCCTGGTCCAAGCTTCTGCTGTCCTTTGACATGCTGGCAGGCCGGCTGGAGATCTTCCCTATGCTGCTGCTGTTCGCTCCCTCCATCTGGAGAAGAAAGCTGCCGACACGCCCCGCAAAGCCGGCCCTCTGAGGAAGCATTTTCGAAAGTGATAGAAATACAAACAGGGAAGGGGATCCCCTTCCCTGTTTTTTCGCCCAAAACAGCGCCGGGAGACCGATCGGTCTCCCGGCGCTGTTCTGTTTTATTCAAATCACCTGGACCTCTGTGTGGGTTTTCCGACACAAATCCAAAAAGGCCTGGGGCATGTCTCGATCTGTGAAAACGCAGGTACACTGGTCCACCTGCCCATAGGGTAGCAGACCAGCCTCACCGTACTTGCTGGAGTCCGCCAGCAGATACCGCCGGAGGCTCCGCTCCACGGCAGTCCGCTTCACCTCGTACTCCGGGTAGCTGGACACGCCCAGAGCTCCGTCGGGTGCGATGCTGGAGACCCCCAGAAAGGCCTTGGTATGCTGGTAATGGGCCAGATATTCCGCTGTGCTGCCATCCAGCAGGGCATTGGTCCTGCGGTTGTAAAGCCCCGGCAGGACAATCAGCTCCACGTTGGGTCGCTCCTGGGCCCGCTGGATCACCGGCATACTGGGGGTCACCACGGTGACCCGGCGGTCCCGGTCCAGATAGTCCAGCAGGTACATGGTGGTGGTGCCGGCGTCAATAAACAGAATGTCTCCCTCGTCGATCTCGGCCGCGGCAGCCCTGGCCAGCCGCCGTTTCGTCTCCGTCCGCAGCAGGGAGCGGGTCTCGAACAGCGGCACGTCTGTCTGCCGCCGGAGCTGGACACCGCCATATACCTTCACCACCATACCTGTTTTGACCAGATATGCCACGTCAGAGCGGACGGTATTCATAGAAACACCAAATGTATCGCATAATTCCTGCATGGATACCCGCTGCCGCTGGCTGATAAAACTTTCCATCTCCGCCCGTCTGGTATCTTTCATGGCGATGCCTCCCTGTTTTGTGGGGGATTGTCATGTTTTTATCATAATGTTTTGTCAAAAAAATGTCAATAAAATTGGAGGTAAAACGCAAATAATATTTTATATAATTATAAACTTAATAAAATTTTTTAAAATAATTTGTGAAAATAATAATTTAATTGACAAACTTACCAATTTCGGATTATGCTCTTTTCAAAATAAACCGCCGGTTGGGCGGGAGAAACTGGAGGGTCTCTTATGAAGAAGATCAGAGTGGGTGTGGCGGGCTACGGAACCATTGGCCAGCGGCTGGCGGATGGCGTGGCCATGCAGGAGGACATGGAGCTGGTGGGCATCGCCGATCTGGCGCCCACGCTGTCCATCCGGGCCCTGCGGGAAAACGATATGGTGGGCGCCAACGACGTGCGCTATGAGCTGTACCTGGTGGACGGCGCCGATCCGGCGGCCTTTGAAGCGGCGGACATTCCGGTGGCCGGCAGCTTCCGGGACCTGTGCGGCAAGGTGGATATCATGCTGGACGCCTCTCCCGGCGGTGTGGGTGTAAAGAACAAGGCCGTCTATGAGGAGATGGGCGTGAAAGCGGTGTTCCAGGGCGGCGAGAGCAACAGCGTGGCAGACGTGTTCTTCCACGGCTACGCCAACTATGAAAAGGGCATCGGCGCCGATTATCTGAAGCTGACCTCCTGCAACACCACCGGCCTGATCCGGACCGTGGACTGCCTGGACCGGGCCTACGGCGTGGAGAAGGTGGCCATCACCATCATCCGCCGTGTGGCGGACCCCGGCGACTATCACCGTGGCCTCACCAATGCCCTGCAGATGGAGAAGGCACCCACCCATCAGGCGGTGGACCTGATGACCATCATGCCCCACATCCACGCCACCGGCATCCTGGTGCACGCCCCGGTGACCCACGGCCACATCCTGACGGTGGTGGCCACCGGCAAGGACGGCCGGAAGATCACCCGGGAGATGGCTCTGGAGGCCTTCCGCAGCCATCCCCGCATCCGCATGGTGTCCATTGACGAGGGCTTCAAGGGCAACGCCTCCCTCTTCAAGTACGCCCGGGATCTGGGCAACCGCCGGGGCGACATGTACGAGGTGGCGGTGTGGTCCGACTCCATCGTGGAGAGCGGCGACGACATCATGTACGCCGTCAATATTCCCCAGGAGAGCGTCACCATCCCCGAGACCATGGACGCCGTCCGGGCGGCCCTGGGCATGCAGGCCACCCGTGAGGAGGGCACCGCGGCCACCAATCGCTATTTAAAGATTGGCAGACACCTGGAAATGCGGTAAACTGGAGATCAAAGGAGGCGAGTCCATGGAATTCGGAATCCAAACCCTGGACGATTACCAGGTGGCCGGAAAGACTGTGCTGTGCCGGGTGGACATCAACCAGCCGGTGGACCGGGAGACCGGTACCCTCCGCTCCACCGCCCGCATTCGCGCCTGCGTCCCCACCCTGCGGGAGCTGTCGGACAAAGGTGCCCGGGTGGTGATCCTGGCCCACCAGGGCAGCGACATCGAGTACAAGAACTACTACACCACCCGGCCCCACGCCGCGGTGCTGACGGAGCTGCTGGGCAGGCCGGTCCGCTTTGTGGACGACGTCTGCGGCCCCGCCGCCCGGGCGGCCATCCGGGAATTGAAGGACGGGGAGCTGCTGCTGCTGGACAACGTGCGCTTCATGGCGGAGGAGCAGACTCTCTTTGAGACAAATCTCCGCCTGACCCACGCCCAGCAGGCCCACACCCAGGTGGTGGAGAAGCTGGCGCCGCTGGGGGACCTGTACGTGTGCGACGCCTTTGCCGCCGCCCACCGGGACCAGCCCTCCCTGTGCGGCTTCGAGCAGGTGCTGCCCTCCGCCATGGGCCGGCTGTTTGAACGGGAGTATACCGTAATTTCTCAATTGATGGAATGTCCTGCCCGGCCCTGCACCTTCGTGCTGGGCGGTGCCAAGATCTCCGACGCCTTTTTGATGATGGAGACGGTGCTGCAAAGCGGCGCCGCCGACCGGTGCCTCACCGGTGGCCTGGTGGGAAATCTCCTGCTGCTGGCCAAGGGCGAGGCTGTGGGTAGCGGTACTGCGGAGCTGATCCACACCCTGGGCTATGACAGTCTGCTGCCCAAGGCAAAGGACCTGCTGGAACGGTATGCCGACAGGATCGACGTACCCACGGACCTGGCGTGGCTGGAGGACGGACAGCGCCGGGAGGCACCCCTGGGTGCCGTGCCGGAGACGGCGGCCGCCCGGGATATCGGCGAACAAACGGCAAAGCACTATGAACAGGTGATTCACGACTCCGCTACGGTGTTCGTCAACGGCCCCATGGGCGTCTTCGAGGAAGCGCCCACGGCCCTGGGGACCCAGGTGGTGTGGACGGCCCTGGGCGACACGGCGGGCTATACCGTGGTGGGCGGCGGCGACAGCATTACCGCCGCGGCAAAGTTCGGCCAGACAGAGCGGATGGATTATATCTGCACTGGCGGCGGAGCCCTGATTCGCTTCCTCTCCGGGGAAGAACTGCCGGTGGTGAAGGCGCTGCGGGAGGCCGCCCGCCGGGAGACGAAAGGATAAGGTGAGACTGTGAAGCTGGAACTGGGATTCGGACAGGGGACCCAGCCCCTGGAAGTGCCGGATCAGAATGTGATGGGAGTGCTGGAGCCCAATCCGGTGCCCACTGGCCTCACCGGTACGGTGGAGGTGGCCCGGGCTCTGGCGGAGCCCATCGGGGCGCCGCTGCTGCGGCAGGTGGTGCGGCCTGGGGAGACCGTGGCCATTGTCACCTCCGACATCACCCGCCCCTGCCCCACGGCGAAGATTTTGCCGCCGGTGCTGGCGGAGCTGGAGGCCGGCGGCATCCGGCGGGAGGATATCACTCTGGTCTTCGCCCTGGGCTCTCACCGCCCCCATACGGAGGAGGAGATGCGCCGTCTGGCGGGGCCGGACTACGACACCCTCCGCTGTTTGGACAGCGTGGGCGACTTCGTCCACATGGGCGATACCCGCCGGGGCACGCCGGTGGACATTTTCCGCCCGGTGGCAGAGGCCGACCGGCGCATCTGCCTGGGCAATATCGAGTACCATTACTTTGCCGGCTACTCCGGCGGGGCCAAGGCCATCATGCCCGGCGTCTCTACCCGGGCGGCCATTCAGGCCAACCACACCATGATGGTGCTGCCGGAGGCCTGCGCTGGCCGACTGGAGGGCAACCCCCTGCGGGAGGACATTGAGGAGGCTGCCGCCATCTGCGGTGTGGACTATCTGGTCAACGTGGTGCTGGATGCCCACAAGGAGATCGTCAAGGCCGTGGCGGGAGATGTGACCGCCGCCCACCGGGTGGGCTGCCGCTTCCTGGACGGACTGTATCAGGTGTCCATTCCCCACCGGGCGGACATCGTGGTGGTCAGCCAGGGAGGAGCCCCCAAGGACCTGAACCTGTACCAGACCCAAAAGGCCCTGGACAACGCCAAGCACGCGGTGCGGCCAGGCGGGATTGTGATCTTGGTAGGTTCCTGCAAGGAGGGCCTGGGAGAGGCCACCTTCGGCCGCTGGATTCAGGAGGCCCAAAAGCCCTCAGATCTGACGGACCGGGTACAAAAGCACTTCGAGCTGGGGGGCCACAAGGCCGCCGCCATCGCCATGGTGCTGGCCTCGGCGGAGGTGTATCTGGTGTCGGAGATGGACCCGGCGCTGACGAGAAAGTGCTTCCTGGAGCCCTTCGAGACCGTTCAGGCAGCCTTTGACCACGCCTTTGCCCGGTTGGGCCCGGAGGCGCAGGTGCTGGTGATGCCCTACGGCGGCTCCACCCTGCCCCGGGTGGCGGAAGACGCATAAAGCAGCGCAACAGGCAAGGCCCCGGAGCATTTGCTCCGGGGCCTTTTTTGCCCGCCGCTTGCGGGCTGGGGCGGGACATGGTATGATACGAGAAAACCGATGTTGGAGTGAAACCATGAAGAAGCTGGTTGTCGGTATCCTGGCCCACGTGGACGCGGGGAAGACCACGTTGTCCGAGGCCCTGCTATATGAGAGCGGCGCCATTCGCCGCCTGGGCCGGGTGGACCATCAGGATGCCTTTCTGGATACGGACGCCATGGAGCGGGAGCGGGGCATCACCATTTTTTCCAAGCAGGCGGTGCTGCCCCTGGGCGACACGGAGGTGACGCTGCTGGACACCCCCGGCCACGTGGACTTCTCCGCCGAGACGGAGCGGACGCTGCGGGTGCTGGACTGCGCCGTGCTGGTCATCAGCGGCACCGACGGTGTCCAGGCTCACACCCGGACGCTGTGGCGGCTGCTGGAGCGGTACGGCGTGCCGGTATTCCTGTTCGTCAATAAAATGGACCTGGCCGGTGCGGACCGGGCGGCGCTGCTGGCGGAGCT
>URXS01000073.1 GCA_900551885.1 uncultured Oscillibacter sp. | reverse complement strand
CTGCGGCTGCTGGGAGAGAGCAGCCTGGAGATCTATCTACTGAATGTGATTGTCACCCGGGAGTTTGACACCCTGGCACCCCTGCTGGACCGGGGCCCCCGGCACCTCTTTTACTACGCGGTGGTCTACACCGCCAATCTGGCCCTGGGCATCGGCCTCCACCGCCTGTTGACGGCGGCCCGGGGGCATTTGGCCTCACGGACCTGACCTCATTTTTGACCCCGAAAGGAGACCCTATGGATTCCATCATTCAACAGATCGCAGCGGAACTGAACAAGCGGCCGGACCATGTGGAAAACGTGGTCCGGCTTTTGGACGAGGGCAACACCATCCCCTTCATCGCCCGCTACCGCAAGGAGCTCCACGGCGCCATGGACGACACCGCCCTGCGGACCCTGGAGGAGCGCCTTACCTACCTGCGGGGACTCCAGGAGCGGCGGGAGGCCGTGAAGAAGGCCATCGAATCCCAGGGCAAGCTGACGGAGGAGCTGTCCGCCGCCATCGACGGCGCCGCCACCCTGGCGGAGGTGGAAGACCTGTACCGGCCCTACAAGCAAAAGCGCCGGACCCGGGCCACCATCGCCCGGGAGAAGGGCCTGGAGCCCCTGGCAGAGCTGCTCTTCGCCCAGGGCCTCGACTGCCCGGACCCGCTGACTGCTGCCGCAGACTACGTGGACGCCGAAAAGGGTGTGGAGACGGCGGAGGAGGCCTTGGCCGGGGCCAGCGATATCGTGGCGGAGACCCTCAGCGACGACGCCGCCCTCCGGGGCAAGCTCCGGGAGCTGGTGAAGAAGAACGGGCGGCTGCGCAGCGAGGCCGCCACGGAGGAAGACAGCGTCTACCGTCTGTACTACGACTTCTCCCAGGCACTCTCCCGCCTCCAGGGCCACCAGGTCATGGCCATGGACCGGGGCGAGCGGGAAGGGAAACTGAAGGTCTCCATCGAGCTGGACCGGGAGCTGGGGCTGCGGACGGTGCGCCGCCACGCGGTGGTGCCCGGAAGTGCCGCCATGGAGTTCGTCAAGGCCGCGGCGGAGGACGCCTGGGACCGGCTGATCTTCCCCTCCCTGGAGCGGGAGGCCCGGACGGAGCTGACCGACGCCGCCTGCGAGGGGGCCATCGGCCAGTTCGCACTGAACCTGCGGCCCCTTTTGATGCAGCCGCCTGTCAAGGGCAAGGTCACCATGGGCCTGGACCCGGGCTATCGCATGGGCTGCAAGGTGGCGGTGGTGGACCCCACCGGCAAGGTGCTGGACACCGCCGTGGTCTACCCCACCTACGGCGAGCGGCAGAAGCAGGAGGCCATCACCACCCTGGGAAAGCTGATCCGCAAGGACGGCGTGGCGCACATCGCCATCGGCAACGGCACCGCCAGCCGGGAGACGGAGCAGATGGCGGTGGAGCTGATCCGAAAAATGGCCGCCGAGGGGATCCAGGTAAGCTATATGATCGTCTCCGAGGCCGGGGCCAGCGTCTACTCCGCCAGCCCCCTGGCGGCGGAGGAATTTCCCCAGTTCGACGTAAACCTCCGCTCCGCCGTGTCCATTGCCCGGCGGCTCCAGGACCCCCTGGCGGAGCTGGTGAAGATCGACCCCAAGGCCATCGGTGTGGGCCAGTATCAGCACGACTGCCCCCAGAAGCGGCTGGACGAGGCGCTGGGCGCCGTGGTGGAGGACTGCGTCAACGCCGTGGGCGTGGACGTGAACACCGCCTCTCCCTCCCTTTTGCAGCGGGTGGCGGGCCTGGGCCCCACCACCGCGAAAAATGTGGCCGCCTACCGGGAGGAAAACGGCCCCTTCACCTCCCGCAAGCAGATTTTGAAGGTGCCCAAGCTGGGCCCCAAGGCCTTTGAGCAGTGCGCCGGCTTTTTGCGGGTGCCGGAGAGCAAGAACGTCCTGGACAACACCGCCGTGCACCCGGAGAGCTACGCCGCCGCGGAAAAGCTGCTGACCCTTACCGGCCACACCCTGGCGGATGTGAAGTCCGGTTCTCTGGGGGACCTGAACGCCCAGGTGAAGGCCTACGGCGCGGAAAAGGCGGCAGAGGCCTGCGGCGTGGGCGTGCCCACCCTCATGGACGTGACGGCGGAGCTGATGAAGCCCGGCCGGGACATCCGGGAGGACCTGCCCGCCCCCATCCTGCGCACCGACGTGCTGGAGATGAAGGACTTGAAGCCCGGCATGGTGCTCACCGGCACCGTCCGCAACGTCATCGACTTCGGCGTGTTCGTGGATATCGGCGTCCATCAGGACGGCCTGGTCCACATTTCCCAGGTGGCGGACCGCTTTCTCCGGCACCCCTCGGAGGTGGTTTCCGTCGGCGACGTGGTGAAGGTGGTGGTGCTGGACGTGGACGAGAAGAAAAAGCGCATCAGCCTCAGCATGAAGCAGGCCAAGGGCTGAAAAGGAGGCAATCCATGATTTTGACCATCGATCAGGTCAATGACCTGCTGGACGAGATGGCGGAGGGCTTTCCCGACGTGCTCTTTGACGAACTCAACGGCGGAGTGAACCTGCTGGAGGAGGCCCTGCCGGACCCCGAGTTCCCAGAGGGAGAGATGTATATTCTGGGAGAGTACTGTGACGACCTCCTGGGCCGGTACATCAACCTGTACTACGGCTCCTTCGCCGCTCTGGCGGAGCGGGAGGACTGGGACCAGGATACCTGGGAGGAGGAACTGCGGACCACGCTCTCCCATGAGCTGACCCACCACATGGAGGGCCGGGGCGGCCTCCACGACCTGGATGACCGGGACGCGGAGGAACTGGCCCAGTGGCGGGCGGAATACGCGGAGGGAGAGGAAGACTCCTGAGCCATGCCTTGAAAGATTGCGGGGCGCCGGGCGGAAATATGCCGCCCGGCGCCCTGATTTTTTATAAAACCGTCAATCAATACAAAAAGCAATATAAATTTTCTTTAGTACTTTACTTGGAACAACTTTTCAAACTGGAAGAAATATGGTAATATAAAATGGAAACTTAAGGAAGTAAAGATGGCGGTCCTTGACACGGCGTCGATCCCTTGCAAAGCGGGGAGACCGGTTGTATTGTGGCGCACGGTCCCGGTTTTGTACCGCAAATAAGGGCTTATACTCACCTAAAAAGACGCCTGACGGCACGGACAGACCGGACCGTTAAGCGCCTTTTTACGTTTCATCGGGGACGTATTCCAGAATGTCTTCCACCCGGCAGGAGAGAATCCGGCACAGGTCATTGAGGGTGGCGGTGGAGATATTGCGGTTATGTTTCAGGGAATCCAGGGTCCCCCGGCTGAAGGAATGGTCCTTGATAAGGGCGTAGGTCGTGATCCCCTTGCTCCGCATGGTCGCCCACAGCGGGTCATATACGATCAAAAAAACCACCTCGCTTGTGGTTTTCATTATATTTCCCGGTGTGGACCTTGAATATTCCCGATATATCGGGTATAATCGGAACTGTAATACCCAGAGTGTGTACCCTGATTGGAACGTGTGGAAACGAGAGGAGCGAAAGAGAATGAAAAAACGAATATTGTCCCTGCTTACGGTTTTGTGTCTGTTGATGACCTTTCTGCCTGTGACGGCGCTGGCTGATAATGCGGTAATTCGAGTAAGTGGCGGAACCTCCATTGACGGGGAATACAATTCGGTGGAGAAATATTTTAACAATTTTTTTATTGCATCAAAAGCTGGGGAATTAGAAGGGCCGATGACAGTGACGCTTCTAGACAATATCGACACGTCAGAAAAAGCATTCTTAATGATTACAAATACAGATGACGAATCTCCGAGCGTTTTGGATTTGGGCGGTTACACGATAACCGTTAACGGGGGAATGGGTATACTTTCCAGCTCCAATGGAAATAGTCAGATCACTATAGAAAACGGAAATATCAATATTATTTCTGCTGGTGCAGCAGTTGCGTGCCAAGACGGATACACAATGATTTCTAACGTGCAGATTACCGCTAGCGACGCAATTAATGCGGTAGGGATAACTTATATTGACAGCAGTGCCATAGAAGGAAACATAAAGAACAGCATAGTAGATGTCAGCACTGCTGTTGCGTTAAATGGCGCAGATGGCAGTAGGTTAAAAATTACCTCGGGGCAGTTTAAAAACCTTGGCATGGGTTCCGACAGCAGGATTCAACTAGATACTGGCAGTTCAAAGCTCACTAATAATCCAGAAGGCGTTAACCAAGGCACCACCATTATCACCTCCCCCGCCACCACCGCTATCATTGTGGACGACGGCAACGCCTACCTCTACGACACCCTCCAGGAGGCCGTAAACGCTGTGGAGCCTGACGGGACGATCCAGCTCCTCCGGCAGCCTGGAGACCAAAGCGTCACCGTCCCCATCCACGCCAAGTTCTGTGTCATCGGTTTCGGCGATGCCGATGTGGATGTGAGTGCGGACCTCTTTGCCACAGGAGAGGGATACCAGGTCATCGTTGACAAGGATGGCTGGGTCTATGTTGAAGAAGCGGATATCCCGGTTACCGACATTTCCCTGAACAGGACCTGGTTGACGCTCACCAAGGGGGAAACCGCCGGCCTGACGGCAACGGTCTCCCCAAGCAACGCCACTGACAAAGATGTGACCTGGATCAGCAGCGATACTGCCATTGCCACCGTCGCTGACGGTACTGTTACCGCTGTGGCTCCCGGCACCGCCACCATCACCGCCGTTTACCGGGGCGTGACCATCACCGCCACAGCGGGCGGTAAGTCGGCTACCTGCACTGTCACTGTCACCGCCGCCCAGCAGCCCAGTACCCCCTCCACCTCCGACAGGGACGACGATGACGACGGTTATTCCATCTCCGTCCCCGCCAGTTCCAGCATCCGGGGCGGCTCCATCACCGTCAGCCCCCGCCGGGCCGACAGGGACGACTCCGTCACCATCACCGTCACCCCCGACGACGGCTACGTGCTGGACGAGCTGAGCGTCACTACCCGCGGCGGCGACGCCCTCTCCCTGCGGCAGAGAGACGACAGCCAGTACACCTTTGAAATGCCTGCCGGCTCGGTGGTCATCCATGTGTCCTTCATGGAGCAGAGCAGCACTCCGGCGGAGGAGATGTCCTTCTCCGATGTGCCCTCCGATTTCTGGGCATACAACGAGATCCAGTGGGCTTTTGAAAACGGTTACATGAATGGTACCACGTCCACCACTTTCGCTCCCGGCGGCACCGTCACCCGGCAGCAGGTGTGGATGATCCTGGTCCGCATGGCTGGCAGCAATCCCGTTGACATGGCCGCCGCCAGGGCCTGGGCCGTTAACAACGGCATCTCCGACGGAACCAATCCCGGCGGCGCCGTGACCCGGCAGCAGCTTGTGGCGCTTTTGCACCGCTTTGCCGCCCAGAACGGCTACGACACCACCGCCAGGGCGGACTTGTCCGGCTACCCGGATGTGGCCTCCGTGGCCTCCTACGCCGCCGACGCCATGGCCTGGTCCGTGGCGGAGGGCATCGTGGGCGGCACCACCCAGGGCACCCTGAATCCCGCCGGCACCGCCAACCGGGCGCAGTTCGCGGTGATTTTGTGGCGGGTTCTACCAGACCAGCGCCAACTGAGGGAAACGAACCGAGCGCCAAAGGGCCGGAGGCATTTGCCTCCGGCCCTTGCTCCGCATTGGGACAGCCCACGGAGAAGGAGGCTGGGGGTCTGCGCACCGGTCTGGTTCAGCCGGAATTTTGCGCATGGAAAATCGGGGGATTTTGTGAAAAACTCCTTTTGAAAGCCTCTAAAAAAGCAATTATAATAAAAAAAGAGCAACGAGTGGCGTCACTGCGTAAATCCGGTTGACCCATTCGTTGTTCTTTTTTGACAATGATGAAGGAGGATTTTGAAATGAAGCGTGTAAAAGCGGCGTGTATTTGCCAGACCCTGCATTTCATGTTGAAGGACGGCATTCCCAGCCGGGAGGCGGCGGAGCTGGTGCGTCAGGAGGTGGAGCATTATAAAATGACCCTGGAGCGTAACCGGACTCTGTACAAAATCCTGGAGGAGGTTCCCCAGCCGGATGGCTCCGTGATGATTAAGATCATCAAACAGTACAACGCCACACCTGTGGGAGATTACTTGGACTGAATCCATAAAAATGGCCTTGGTCCTCAGATCAGTTCTGGGGACCGAGGTTGTTTCATGCTTCAGAGGGGCGGCTTATCGGATTTCCGCCAACCGGGCCTGGACCTCTGCCTCCTGGGGAATGGAGGGCTCCGCGCCAGGGCGGGTCACCGCGATGGCCGCCGCCATGGCCGCCATGGGCAGCGCCTCCTCCAAAGAGCGTTCCCGGGCCAGCATGGCCAGGAAATAGCCGGTGAAGGTGTCCCCGGCGCCGGTGGTATCCACCGCCTTGGCCGGAAAGCTGGGCTGAAACAACTGGTGCCCACCGCTGCGGCACAGGGCGCCCTTTTTGCCCAGCGTCAGCACCACGCCCATGGCGGGGTACCGGGTCTCCAGGGTATCCAGAATGGCCTGGGGCTCCTCCTGGCCGGTGAGCTGGTTTCCCTCCAGCCGGTTGATCAGCAGCCAGGAAAGGCCACTCAGGTCCGTGTCCAGCAGGGCCTGGTCCACCGGGGAGGCGTTGAGGCAGACCCGATGGCCCCGCTCCGCCGCCAGGGTCAGCAGGTCAGAAAGCCCTGCGGTCTCGTTCTGGGTCAGAATATAGGCGGGAGCGGAGAGCCGGCCCAGGGCCTGGCGGATGTAATCGGCGGTGACGGCACCGTTGGAGCCGCGGTACAGCAGGATGCAGTTCTCTCCGGTGCGGGAGACCTGGATGACAGTGTGGCCCTGGGGCAGCGGACAATCGGCCAGCAATCCGGTATCCACGCCGGTGCGCTCCAGCACCGCCCGCAGGGGCTCTCCGCCCTGGCCCAGCATTCCGGCGTGACGGACAACCGCCCCGGCCCGGGCGGCGGCCACGGACTGGTTCAGGCCCTTTCCGCCGCAGTAGATGGCCCGGCTGTCCGCAGCCAGGGTCTCCCCCGGCTGCACGAAGTCCGGCACCGTGTAGACATAGTCCAGATTCATGGACCCAAAGTTGACAATTTCCATGGGGAGACCTCCCGCTGCGTTTTTCTCCAGTATAGCGCGGCGGGCGGAAAATGAAAAGGGGGGAGGGACCTTGGCCCCTCCCCCTTTTTAATTGTATCACGGCCCCGTACCGGTACCGTCGCAGCGCCAGCCGCCGTCGGTCAGGTACATGGGACCCATCTGCCAGTTCATGAAGGCCCCCTCCGGAGCCTCGCCGTAGGACCCGTCGTAGCCGCCGGTGTTTCCGGCCATGCTCCAGCCCAGGGACTGCTCATTTTCCGGCACGAATATCCGGACATAGGAGAAGTAGAAGTGATCGGTCTCCAGCATGAAGGGCTGATACCAACTGTCCATGGCATCCTCCTCCAGAGAGACCACGTTGCGCACATAGCTCAGGGCGTATTTGCTGCCCGGCGTCACCCGGAGATTGACCGCCTGCACCGCGTCCGCCCAGGCCTGGGCGATGGCCAGATGGTCCTGCCCGGTGTCCGGAATCACCACATCTCCCTGGAGGGCGGTCAGCTCCACCTCGTCGTACCAGAACCGCAGATGCTGAAAGATGCTGCCGGAAAATACATCCTGGCCGGTGCTCTCCGCCCGGAGCCAGTAGGTCTCGCCGCTGTCGGTGCACCGGACCAGATCGCTACCGGTCCAGACCTGGATGGCATACCGCCCGTCTGGGGAGGAGAGGATCAGAGATGCCTCCGGTTCCGGGGAGGGCGGCAGGCCGTCCTCCGCCCGGGACCAGGTGAATAGGCTGGGAGAGGTAAAGTTGAGGGCAGTGTATTCGGCGTTGGCGGCGCCCCGGGGGGTAGTGATATACCGCCCGCCGCCCACGCCGTCGGCACGCAGCATCTCCATCACTACCGTCTCGTTGAAGCGGATGGCGTCCATCAGCGCACCGGCCTGGACATCGGCGGTGCGCGGAGCGTCCTGCTGTTGGTCGAACCACGCCCGGACGGCTTCTGCTGCGCTCTGCCCGCCGTCCATGGCCGTCACCTGATAGACGACGGAGTCGCCGCCCGCCTCGCTGTACGGGACATAGGGGTTGCCCAGGTAGAACGACAGGCCGAAACGGTTGTCGGGGTCGTGGAGGTAGAGGAAGTAATCCCCATCCTCCTCCGAGGACCAGGGGTCCGTGACAACGGGCCAGGTCCAGCGGGTGTCTACCCAACTGTACCCATCGCCGGTGAGGGCGTCCAGCAGAGACTGGACCGACGGGTCCGAGGTGGAAATGGACAGAGTGTCCATCTCCCAGGTGCCGCCGCTGTTGTAGTTCAGGTCCGCTTCCAGCCGTCCGGTGTTGTTCCGGAGCACCGCCGTCAGGTTCTCCGCGGCCTTCCGGTTGCCGCTGTACGGGGCGGAGGAGTAGATCTCGCCCAGCTCGAAGCTCTCCGCCGTGGCGCTGAGGTGCCCGCCTCCGTAGGAATAGGCATACCGCAGGCACACCTCCATGGGCTCCAGGGCCCAGTCTGCCTGCCCTGCGTCCGCCTGGGCCTGGAGGTCGGCGTAGTAGTCCGCCATGGGCAGGTCTGTGTCGGGCCGGACCACCCGGCGGTCAGGGTACTCCCCATCGGGGAACCATACCTGCTCCACGCACCAGATGCCGCCCTCCCCCTGGGTCACCGGCTGGGCGAGGATCAGGGTCCAGGTGGGCTCCCATTGGCCGTTGACGGCGTAATAGGGATGGTAGAGAGCGGTGATGTGGTTGCTGGGGAACTGGAATGGCTGGTTCCGCAGGGCCTGGACGTCGCTTTCGCTGAAGGGCTCCATGCCCGCCACGGCCAATGCGGTCTCCTCCGCCCAGTCCATCAGGGCGGATTGGATGGCATGGTAGTCCTCACCGTTCTCCGGGGAGAAGTTGACGTCCGTGGGGAAGTGGACGGCGTAATAGTAGCCGTCTGTGTCCCGGCCGAAGCAGGAGATGCCGCTGTGGTCGGCGTCGCACAGGTGCTTCTCAAAATCCGCCTGGTCCCACCGGTACACCCAGAACAGCCAGCCGCCGTAGTCGCTGTCGTAGTCCGGGGCGTACCAGAAGGAGATCAGGATGTTGTCCTCCGGTTCCGGGTCCCGGCCCGCGATCACTTTGTCCGCGTAGGCTTCCGGCACCTGGGACAGGGCGGAGCGGATCTGTGCAGCCCGCTCCTCCGCCGTCAGGGTCTCCGTCTCCAGGAATTCCACGGACCGGGCAAAGGCCACGGCGTCTTCCCGGGAGAAATTCTTGGCGTTGAGGCTCAGCAGGATGCCAGTAGTATCGCCAGGTTCCGCCAGAAAGACATACCAGTAGGCGGCGGAAGTCTCCACCGTGGACAAATCCACGCCGTTCATCTCCAGTTCGCCCAGTTCCCCGGCGGTGTAGAGATCATGCTCCGCGTACAGCAGCGCCGCCGGGGCGGCCAGACCCGTCAGAGGCTCCGTCTCACCGTAACCGGTGTGGTTCCAGCCGGGGGCCGTGCCGGTGATGGCCTCCCCATCCCAGGTGAGCCAGGCGGCGGGGAAGCTGCCCGCCATGCCGGCAGCGGCCCACTGGGGCGGCGTGCCGTCTCCGTGGTCGGGATAGGCGTCGGGCGAGAGCAGGTATCCGCCGCCGTAGCCCAGGGTGT
>URXS01000072.1 GCA_900551885.1 uncultured Oscillibacter sp. | reverse complement strand
CCAAACAGGCCGTTGCCGTAGCCGCTGATGACTCCCTCCTGGGAAGCCCAGAGAACCGCGTCGGCGTACCAGGCGCCCTCCTGGGTGTCCGTAAAGGCATCACTGCCGGAGACCGCGGGACTTCCGGCCTCACGGTAAAGCGTGGTGGCCAACATGGACCGGGTCATGGTGTCATTGGGAGCAAATGTGGTGGCGCTGGTGCCACTCATAAGCCCGTTGTCCCGAACATACTCCACCGCCTCAGCATACCAAGCGTCCGCTGCCACATCGGCAAAGCCGGTATCCTCCACAGCAGCAAACGCTGTCACACTCAGACTGAATGCCAGCACCAGTGCCATCATCATGGCACCCATACGTTTCAAATTTCTCATATTGCATTGTCCTCCTTTGTTTCATTCTCATCAATATATTACAGCGTCCAAGAGAAAGCGCCTATACCTTCCGAACCAGACCTGCCAGCATCTCCACCACGGCGGGGTCCCGGTGGTCAAAGAACGAGCTGACGCCGCTATCCAGGGCAGCGATCGCATCCATGTCCTCCTGGGACAGTATGAAGTCGAACACATTGAAGTTCTGCTCCATGCGCTCCCGTCGGGTGCTCTTGGGGATGCAGACGATACCCCGCTGGAGCTGCCAACGAAGCACCACCTGGGCTACGCTTTTGCCGTACTTTTCACCGATGGCTGTGAGGGTGTGGTTATGGAACAGATCATTATGTCCCTCGGCAAAGGGCGCCCAGCTCTGCATCTGCACGCCCTTGGACTTCATGTACGTCTGGGCTTTTTCCTGCTGGAAGAAGATGTTGCACTCCACCTGGTTCACGGCGGGGGCAACCTCGTTGAAGGCGATCAGGTCGGCCAGCCGATCGGGATAGAAGCTGCACACGCCGATGGACCGGATCTTGCCCTCCCGGTACAGTTCCGTCATCGCCCGCCAGGCCCCGTAGTAATCGCCCAGAGGCTGGTGGATCAGGTACAGATCCAGATAGTCCAGGCCCAGCCGCTCCATGGAAGCGGTAAAGCCACGTTTGGCCCCCTCATAGCTGGCGTCCGAGATCCACAGCTTGGTGGTCACAAACAGCTCTTCCCGAGGAACGCCGCTCTCCCGTACAGCTTTTCCCACTGCCTCCTCGTTGCCGTAGGAAGCGGCAGTGTCGATGAGACGATAGCCCACATCGATGGCATCCCGCACCGCCCGCTCACACTCCGCTGGGTCTTTGATCTGAAAGGTACCGAAACCCAGCAGAGGCATCTTGATCCCGTTGTTTAAGGTCACATAGTCCATATACTTTGCCCCCTGTCTTACTTCAATTTTCGGTATTCTGCATCTGCCACCGGCTCCAACCACTCGGCCTTGGAACCAGGAACAGAGATGGCCACATGGGCAAACCAACTGTCCTGGGCGGCCCCATGCCAGTGCTTGACTTCTGGAGGGATGCTGATTACATCGCCGGGGTGCAGCTCCTGGGCAGGCTTGCCCCACTCCTGGTAGTAGCCCCGACCAGCGGTACACAGGAGGATCTGTCCGCCGTTGTGGTGAATGTGCCAGTTGTTCCGGCAGGCGGGTTCAAAGGTCACATTGGAGACGGTGACGCCGCCCTCACTGCTCAGTAGATGAAGATAACTGGCCCCGCTAAAATACTGACCTGCCGCAGTATTGGGACCGCCCTGGGGAAACAGGTTCTGAAACGCTTCGTTCATACCAATTACCGCCTTACTTCTGCTCATCCACGGGAGGCACCATTTCTGCGTACTTCTTCAGCATCTCCGGGGTGCTGTGATAATACCGCTGCTTCTTATCCATGGCAGCGATCTTCGCCATTTCCTCGTCCGTGAGGGAGAAGTCGAACAGATCCAGGTTGGCCTTGATGTGCTCCGGGTTCTTGGAGCCGGGAATCACGATGTTGCCGGCTTGAATATGCCAGCGGAGGATGATCTGGGCGTTGCTCTTACCGTACTTCTTGCCCAACTCGGTGAACAGAGATTCCTGCTGGAGTGCCTTGTCCCCGTGTCCCAAGGGATACCAGGCCTGGATGACGATACCTTCGTCGGACAGGAAGGACTTCAGCTCCTTTTCCTGGGAGTAGGGGTGGACCTCCGTTTGGAGAACGGCAGGTTTTACCTCGCAGATGTCCAAAATCTCCTGGATCTGCCGGGTGTTGAAGTTGGACAGGCCGATGGCCTTCACCTTGCCCTCCTGATATGCCTTTTCCATCTGCTTATACCCGGCTACATAGTTGCCGGCGGGCTGGTGGATCAGCAGCAGGTCAATATAGTCGGTATCCAGCCGCTCCAAAGTCTTGTCCACCGCATCGGCCTGCTCATAGAAACTGGGCCACAGCTTGGTCTCCAGGAAGATGTCCTTGCGCTCCACACCGGACTTCTTCATGGCCCGACCCACCGCTTTTTCGTTCACATAGGCGTTGGCAGTGTCAATGAGCCGGTAGCCGCACTTTAGAGCGCTGATGACGGAGTTCTCTGCTTCATCCGGCGTCAGCAGGAAGGTCCCAATACCCGCCATCGGCATTTTCACGCCGTTATTCAAAGTCTCAAATTCCATACGAGTCATCCTTTCATCTTGGAATTTTGTTGGATCGTTTTCCTTTATCTCATATCCCTATTGTAGCCACGTTCTTCCCGTGGGAGAAGTCTCGAAAAGTTTCGCTCTGTATACCTTTTGGTTTACAGTTTTTTGCCGAGCTGGTAGGCCTCCTGGAACGCCTTCGTGTCCATGACCTCACCTTTCTGATAGACGCCGGAGCCGTAAACAGTACCCTTCACCTTGGCACCGGGCAGACAGTCGGTAAAGCCCCGCATGGCGTCTACGGTGCGCTCCATGGCACCCCGGCCTGCAGCGGCGGTGGCGATGAAGTAGACCTCCTTATCCCGGATCTCCGTGTACCGTGGCAGAGTGCGGTCGATGAGGGTCTTGAGCTGACCGTCCATGGAATAGAAATATACCGGCGTGGCCAGCACCAGCACATCAGCCTGCACCATCTTGTCGAGAATCTCGGCCATATCGTCCTTCTGGACGCAGACACCAGTGTTCCGGCAGCCGTAGCAGGCCAGGCAGGGGGCAAGCTTTTTCTCCTGCACCCGGATCTTCTCCACCTTGTGACCCGCCTCCTCTGCGCCCCGGGCAAACTGGTCACACAGCAGGTCGGAGTTGCCGCCCTTCCGGGGGCTGGCGGACAAAATCAGAACATTCTTAATCATATTTCTCGCTTTCCTTTCTTAAAAACAAGTTGTAAGCAAAGGGGGCCGGAGCCTTCCGCCCCGGCCCCTTGCCGTTTTTTCGGTTATTCAGACAGCCCCAGGCTGTCCACCCATTCATTCACATCCTCCTGGCTGACACCGGAGCGGAACCGCTGGCCCTCCAGCCAGTCGCCGGTACCTGCCAGCTCTGCCAGCAGTTCTCCGCTCTGACCCAGGCCAGAGCTGGAGGAGGTGCAGAAGGGAATCACGGTCTTACCGGTAAAGTCGTTGGCTTCCACAAAGCTGTCCGTGGGCCAAGCGGCGATGCCCCACCAAATGGGGTAGCCGATGAACACCGTATCATAGGAATCCCAGTTCTCCACCTCCGTGGTGGTCAGCTCCACATCCCGCAGGGATTCATTCGCATACTCCTGACTGACCCGGCTGTTCTCGTCCGTCCAGTTCAGATCGTCGCTGGTGTAAGGCTCGGCAGGCGTGATTGCAAAGAGATCTCCTCCAGTGGCCTCCGCAATGTATCCGGCAACGGCTTCCGTATTACCGGAGGCGGAGTAATAGACCACCAGAACATTGCCGTCGCCGATCGGCTCAGAAGCATCCGGAGTCGAGGCGGTACCACCGGGCTCCTGAGTAGTGGTAGAGGAGGGAGTTTCCTGGCTCTGGCTGGTGGATTGACTGTCATCAGTGCCATTACTTTGCCCACAGGCTGCCAGGGACAGGGCCATCACCGCTGCCAAGGACAAACTGAAAATCTTTTTCCAGGTGAATTTCATAGCGAAGCATTCCTTTCCAAATTAAAGTTACTGGTCTACATTTTCCTGAATCCAGTTCTCGATGTGGTCTGCAATCACATCGTTGTTCAGCTCCTGGAACATAAAGTGGGAGTTGCCGGTGATCCCCTCGTCGGGCAGGTGGACCACCGTGCTGCTACCGTCGGCGGCGTTGTAGGCCTCAGTGAAGGTGTCGGCAGTAGCCGCCATCATAGACCACATAGCGGCAGCAGGCACGTCGGTGAACTCCTCGCCGATGTAGTCGCCGTAGTAGAAGGTGACGGGGATTTTCTGCTCCAGAAGCGCGTTGTAAGCCTCACTGTCCACCGTAGGTGCTGCGCCGGGCTCGATGGCCACGATGGCGGCCACGTGGTCGGTGTATCGGGGGACCTCCCAGCCGGGCAGGCCGCCCTGAGAGTGAGTCACCAGTATGGAATCCTGGCCGGTGCGCTCGTAGATCTCATCAATGGTCGCCGCCACCGCCTGAGCCACCACCTCATTGTCGATGTTCTGATCGCCGCCTGCATTATCCATGCCGGTATCCGGCGTCATCTGGCGGAAGAACTGATCCAGAACATCCTCCCCTTGGGGAAACTGGGAGCCTTCATTGTAGGTAAACGCGTCATTGAGGTATGTGCCGATGCGGAACTGGGTGTACCAGGTCTGGTCGGAGGGCTCGGCGGAGATGGTGCCCGCCACGGAAGTCTGTCCGGCCTCACCCCGCCGGGGCTGGTCAATGAGCCAGACACTGTGCCCCATTTTCAGAAACATATCGGACCAGCCCTCCCGGCCGTCGGGGGTGGTCATCCAGCCCATGCGGGACTGACCATAACCGTGGAGGAACACCATGGGCAGCCCGGTGGCATCCTCCGGGATCTGGTAGAGCACATTGGCATGGTCCACATGGGAGGTGGAGCCTTCCCGGGAGGTGTAATAATTGGACACATCAAAGGTGCCGTCCGAAGAAATCACCGTGCCGCCGGCGGAAAACATTCCCTGCTCCGCGATCGTCAGCGCATCAGAATTGGCAGGCTCCTGCGTGCTCTGATCCTCCCTGGTGCCAGAACTGTTGGCGGACGCGCCGGGATTCTGAGTTCCGGCGCATCCGGCCAGCAGAGAGAGGGTCAGGACTCCGGACAGGGCCAGAGTCAGCCATTTATGGTTGAGTTTCATTGGGATTCATCCTTTCTTATTTCGTTTCTCTGGAGACCACTTCTGTTCCGCCGAATACGGCGGACATGGGAATAGAGCTCAATGCCTGGTCTATGGCAGCTACCTCTTCATTGGTCAGAACAACATCTGCCGCTCCGGCGTTCTCCCGCATCCGTTCAGTCTTTCGGCTGCCGGGAATCGGAACGATCCAGGGCTTTTTACACAGCATCCAGGCCAGAGAGATCTGTGCGGGAGTGGCATTTCTTTGCACGGCTAACCCCTGCAGCAGATACAAAAGCTCCTGATTTTTCTTTGCGGCCTCCTGCGTAAACTGCGGCATGGCACTACGGTAATCTAGCTTGGGATCGAACTGTTCCCCTTTCCCATAGGCTCCGGTAAGCAGGCCGTTGGCCATGGGAGAGAAAGCCACGAAGCCCACATTCAGCTCCTCCAGCACCGGGAACAGGGATTCATGCCACCGGGCCATCATGGAATAGCGGTTCTGCACCGCCGTCACCGGGCAAACCCTGTGGGCTCGGCGCAGGTAGTCCTCACTGACCTCGGAGATACCCCAGTGGGTGATCTTCCCTTCCCGAATCAGGTCGGCCATTACCTGAGCCACTGCCTCCGGCTCCACCTTGGGGTCCACGCGGTGCTGGAAATATAGGTCGATGTGGTCGGTCTGGAGCCGCCGGAGGGAGCCCTCCACCGAGGCACGGATAGTTTCAGGCCTGGCATCTGGGATCAGGGGCTTGTTCACCGCCTTGCTGGTCTTATCAAAACGGATTCCGAACTTGGTGACGATCTGCACCTGGCTGCGGACCTCCTTCAGCGCTTCGCCCACCAGTTTCTCGTTGTGGTGGGGGTCCTCCGCCGTGCCGTAGGTCTCGGCAGTATCGAACATGGTGTAACCCATGTCAAAAGCAGTGCGGATCGCCTGGATGGCTTCATCATCCTCCGTGGGTGGGCCATAGGCGTGGCTGAAACCCATACACCCCAACCCGATGGCGGATACGTTCAGGTCAGCGCCCAGTGTGCGCGAATTCATGGTCAAATGCCTCCTTGCGGGTATCGTTCTTACAGGAATCATGATAATGCAGGTTGGCGTCCCGCGGAAGTTCCGATTCGTTACGCAGTATATACCAAAAGGTTTTGAGCAGAGGCGGACTCCTTCAGATGGCACCACAGAGCATCGTCCAATTCCGAATACTCCGTGGGCAGCTCCAGTTCCCGCAGAAATTCCACAAAAGCGCGGACACCAGCCTGGGCCGTTTCCTGATCGAAGCATCCCATGTCATCAGTCTCCCACACACGGCGGGCCAACTGAGCCAGAACGGCGGGATGCTGTTCCGCCTCATGGCGGCAATCGGCCAGCAGCAAAACGGACAGCGCCCCTGCGTATTCTTCCCAGGTCGATGCTGCGAGGATGGCCGCCTCCCGCACCGGCAAGGCCGGAAAGGAGAACCGTCGTCCCAGCTGGAAGAACCGGCTCCCCCACAGGGCACATCGCCACATCAGGTTACTCCGGGTATCCTCTTTGCAGGAAGCATTCCGGCAAGCGCGCAGATCCTGAATCATGCCTCGCATCAAAGTCTCCAGCAGTTCCCGGGAAACGCCCATTCCATCCGCCAGCGTCAGGTATGCCTCCAACGCTCCAGCCAGAGCGGAGAACCCTTGAGCAGTGAACGACCGGCGGGATAATTCATGGGTGCAGGACGGGTCCAGCAGGGCAAATTGGGGATCACAAGGAGGGTAGTCCCTCCAGACACATTGGCTCTCATGGATCAACCCCGCCGCGCCGTTGACGGCTCCAACCTCCAGATGGGAGGCCACAAAGCCTATGGGCAGGGGCGGCACATCCACCACGCCCTGCAATTCTCCGAAGTTCTCCCACAGATCGCCTCGGCACACTGCTGCCAGAGAAGTGGACTTGCATCCGTCCATCACGGCGGAGCCGCCCACACCTAAAATCAAATCCACCTGGCGTTCCCGGCACAGCCTGGCCGCCCGCTGCACCTGCTCATACCGGGGGCAAAATGGACCCATTGCGTATTCCGTCGTCTGTTTCCCGCTCCGGCGCAGAATATCCCGCACCTCGTCCACCGCATGGGAACGGTGATCCGATTCCTCCGTAACAAGCAGTACGCTGGGGCCATATCCAGCCAGAAAGCTGGCCAGGTATTCCTTCACACAGCCCCCACCAAAGAGAAACTTGGTTCCGTTTTCAAAGATAAAATTATTCATGGCACACCTCTGCGTTCGCCCCGCGAGGGCGATTCCTTTTGTGCCTTTATTATAAAAAAATCGAGACCTCCGCAGAAGTCTCGAAAAGTTATGCAGTATATACCTTTGTGTTACAGCTCGTACACCGTTTTGACCGCCTTGAGAAATCGCTTCACCGTAGCGGAGGGCTTGGGGGAATGGAACAGGCCGAAAGGAACGGTATAGTCCCAATCCACTGGGATGGTTTTGAGCAGCGGGTGGATATTCTTCCAGTTGTCGATGGTCATGAGAATATCATTGGAGTTCTCACACTGATTGAAGATGTCGATACTTAGGAAGTCAAAGTCCACAATGTGGACTTGAGGGTGATCCCGCCACAGCTCGTCCCGCATCTGGTCCAGATAGTGGTTCCAACCCCGGCGGATCATCAGGAAGTTCTCCCCGTGGAGGTCATCCGCCGTCAGGCACTCTTTGGCGGCCAGCGGGTGGTAGATGGATACAGCGCAGCGGACTGGCTCGCGGCTTAGTTCCAGAGCGGCACACTGGCGGGTATCCAGCAGATTTTGGTCATAGGGACCGGCCACGATGTCGATGTTCTGTCCCAGATTGCGTAAGATTTCTCTGGCGTTCTCCGGGGTGTTCTCATAGGGCACCAGTTGGAACTTGATGTCCGGGCAATGCTGGTGGAGGCTGGGCCACAAATCCAGCAGAAACTGTCCTGGCGTCATGGGGGAGGTACCGATACGGATGACCTTGTCCCCCTCCTCAGCGGCGTTCTTGGCCCGCACCACCGAGTCCTTGCAGTATTGGATGATATACTGGGCATCCCGGTAGATCGATTTGCCCGCCTCGGTGAGCTTCAGGCCCCGTGGACTGCGGACAAAAAGCTGGAGATCCAGCCCTGCCTCCAAGGAGGTGATCTGCTTGATGACTGCCGGCGGCGTAATGAACAGCTCCTCCGCCGCTTTATTGAAGCTCCCCGCATCCGCCACCCGGAGGAAGGTCTCCAGCTGAGGATTATACATCATATACGCCACCGCCTTTCCGCCCATGCCTCGGGCCCTGTTTTAAAACTATTTTACTGTCTTTTGCCTAAAATGGCAAGAAAAATACGCGGGCAGGCATATCGTCTGTCCGCGCATTGCACTTCACGTTCCAAATACCTCTGCCGCCCGGCGCATATTCTCTATGACCGGCACCCCGAAGGGGCACCGTTTCTCGCAGGCTCCGCAGGATAAGCACTCCCCGCCGTGGTGGGGAAGGACGGCATAGTGTTCCCGCACGGTCTCTGGTACCTCTCCCTGCGCCTGAACCAGATTCAGGAACTTGGTGACGCTGGCCACATCGATGCCTACCGGGCAGGGAGCGCAGTGTCCGCAGTACATACAATGCCCCACCCAGCTGATCTTGGGCAGAGCAGCAAAAGCGGCAGCATAGTCCCGTTCCTCCGCCGGGGCGCTTTCATAGCCGATGCTGGTATTCAGCTCCTCCAGTGTCCGGGCGCCGGACATAACGGAGGCCACACCAGGCCGCGACAAAGCATAGTGGAGACACTGATAGAGGGTCAGAGCCTTTCCTGCCGGGGACAGCTCCGCGCTGAGCAGATCGCCTCCGCCGAAGGCTTTCATCACCGTGATACCCACCCCCAGCCGCTGGCAGGTTTCATACAGCTCCTGCCGCTGAGGGTCCATGTTCACCAAAGGCTGTTCGTAGTTCTTCTCATTCCAGAGCTGCTCTACATCCTCTCCAGCGGGCTGGAGGTCATAGCAGGGATTGACACTGAACATGAGTACCTCAATGGCTCCGCTGTGTACCGCTTCCAGAGCTACCTCCGGGTTGTGACTGCTCAAACCGATGCAGCGGATAACGCCTTGTGCTTTCAGTTCCCGGGCGTAGTCCAGCACACCCTTATCCCGCACGGCTTCCCAGTCTGCCATAGAGTCTACATAGTGGATCATGCCAATCTCCACATGGTCTGTCTCCAGCCGATGGAGCTGGTCGTCAAATCCTTCCCGCACCTCTGCCAAATCCCGGGTACGCTTGTACTGGCCATCCTTCCAAATGGTGCACAGGTGAGCCTGAAGGATAAATTTTTCCCGCCGCCCCCGCAGGGCATGGCCCAGATTGGAGCGAAACTCCGGATTAGGCGTATAGAGGTCGATACAGTTGACCCCGCCTGCCTCCATGGCATCTACCATCTTTTCCACTTCCGAATAGGGCTTGCCCACAAAGCCCTCACAGCCCATGCCAATCTCGCTGACCAGCAGGCCCGTCCGGCCAAGTTTCCGATATTCCATTACACACGCCTCCTGCCGCAAAGTGTACCTCAAATGTATCGCATGATTTGTATTTTGGCAACCCGATCCATACACGGCCCAATGTTCTTTTTACTTCTGAGTCAGGTAATTGCACAGCATCACAGCCACCTCTGCCCGGGAAGCGCTGTTTCGAGGCAGGAAACGGTTTCCGTCCGCAC
>URXS01000071.1 GCA_900551885.1 uncultured Oscillibacter sp. | reverse complement strand
TCGCCGGTACCCACGACGGCTATTTTCAGGAGGACGGCCCGGTGGTGGAGGAGATCCGCCGCAGCGGGGCCGACTGCGTGTTTGTCTGCCTGGGCGCGCCCAAGCAGGAGAAGTGGATGGCCGCCAACGGCACGGCCACCGGAGCGTCACTGCTGTGCGGCCTGGGCGGCAGCCTGGACGTGTTCGCCGGCGTGGTGGCCCGGGCGCCGAAATTCTGGTCCGACCACGGACTGGAGTGGTTCTACCGCCTGTGCAAGGAGCCCCGGCGGATTGGACGGATGATGAAGCTGCCGCTGTTTCTGGTCCATGTGCGGCAGGAGAGGGGACGGAAATGAAGGGAAAACTGATCGTGCTGGAGGGTACCGACGGCTCCGGAAAGGCCACCCAGGCCCATCTGCTGGCCCAGCACCTGGAGCGGGAGGGCGTGTCCTTCCGGGAGATCGACTTCCCCCGGTACGGCAATCCCTTCGCCGAGCCCGCCAGGCTGTATCTGGAGGGCGCCCTTGGAAAGCATCCCGGGGACGTGAACGCCTACGCCGCGTCGGTACTGTACGCCGTGGACCGCTTCGCCTCCTATAAGGAGGACTGGGGCACCGCCTACGAGGCGGGAGAACTGATTCTGGCCAACCGCTACACCACCTCCAACGCCGTTCATCAGGCCTCCAAGCTGCCGGAAGGGGAGCGGGAGGCGTACCTGAGATGGCTGTTTGATCTGGAGTATGGCCGCATGGGCCTGCCGGAGCCGGACCTGGTGGTGTACCTGGACCTGCCCACGGAACTTTCCGAGGCCATGCTGCGTCAAAGGCAGCAGAAAACCGGCACCCACGCCGACATCCACGAGCAGGACGAGGCATACCTGCGCGCCTGCCGGGAAAACGCCCGCGCCATCGCCCGGACCCTGGGCTGGACCGTGATCCATTGCGACCGGGAGGGCCGCGTCCGCCCGGCGGAGGATATCCACCGGGAGATTTGGGAGCTGGCCCGAAAGCTGGTCTGAGGCCTGTCCCGCCGGAGGTGGGGGAAAACGGGGCGCGGACGCCCCGTCTTCACCGTCTCTTGCCTCAGCAGCAGGTGTTGCAGTTGTCGTTGCAGCCGCACCCGCAGTTGTTGCTGCAGCAGCAGTTGTTTCCGCCCCAGGAACCACCGCAGCAGCAGCAAATCACGATGAGAATGAGGATGATCCACAGGCAGGAGTTGTTGTTTCCGTTGCACATATCTGTCACCTCGCTTTGAGACATTCTATGCGCCGGAGGCCACAAGTGAGCCTGGCCATCACAAAATTTCCCCGGCGGAGAAAAAAACACCGGGATTTCTGGCCGTTCCGGCTTGCCGGAACGGAGAGAATGGAGGTTCAACATGTCTGATTTCAACAAGGGCGACACCGCCAACTGGGACGCCAGTCAGGTCCGCCGGAGCCAGGAGAGCGCCAAGCGCCCCCTGCGCACCCGGAAGCGGCGCCGCCATATCAACCCCTTTGTCTATATTCTGCTGGTGCTGCTGATCTCCGCCCTGCTGGCGGGAATCGGTTGGCTGCTGGCCTGTGATCTGTGCGCCTTCAACAAGGAGTATATGGAGACCACCGTGGAGATCACCGCCGACGACACCATGGGCGACGTGGCAGACAAGCTCCAGGAGGCCGGCCTCATCAAGTACAAGTGGTTCTTCCGGCTGTTCGCCACCTTCTCCAATGCCGAGGAGAAGATCGGCATCGGCACCTATGATCTGAACACCGACATGGACTACCGGGCCCTGATCGTGGGGATGCACAGCTCCTCCGGCAACCTGAACGCCGACACGGTCACCGTCACCATTCCCGAGGGCTATACCGTCCGGCAGACCATCGCGCTGCTGGCGGAGAAGGGCGTCAACACCGAGGAGGCCTTGACCGAGGCCGCTCAGACCGCCAATTTCGACTACGACTTCATCGACAACGACAGTGAGGATCTCTCCCGTCTGGAGGGGTACCTGTTCCCGGACACCTATGAGTTCTACGTGGGTCATAACGCCAAGGACGCCCTGAACCGGATGCTGGGCAACTTTGTCAGCCGCGTGGACGAGGAGCGGATGGCCGAGGTGGAGGAGTCCGGCTACACTCTCCAGCAGATCATCACCATCGCCTCCCTGATCGAGGAGGAGACCGACGGCACCGACCAGGCCAACATCGCCTCTGTCATCTACAACCGGCTGGAAAACACCTCCTATGAGACTGCCGGCCTGCTGCAGATCGACGCGTCGCTGCTGTACGCCCTGCCGGACCACCAGGGGGCCATCACCAACGAGGACAAGGCGGTGGATTCTCCCTATAACCTCTACAAGAACAAGGGACTGCCCCCCACGCCCATTTCCAACCCGGGCCTGGCTGCCATCGACGCGGCGCTGAATCCTGCCGAGACCAACTACTATTACTATGCCCTGGGTACCGACGGCAGGCACCATTTCTCCACCACCCTGGCCGAGCACAACGCCTTCCTGGCAAGCGATCAGTATGGCGGATAAGAGACGAAAGCCGGAGCTGCTGGCCCCGGCGGGCGATATGGAGCGGCTGGAGATGGCTGTCCGCTATGGCGCCGACGCGGTGTATCTGGCGGGGCAGAGCTACGGCATGCGGGCCTTCGCCGGGAATTTCTCCGATGAGGAACTGCGGGCGGCCGTGGCCCTGGCCCACAGCCGGGGCGTCCGGGTCCACTGCACCATCAACACCATGCCCCGCAACAACGAGGTCCAGCAGCTTCCGGCCCATCTGGAGCTGCTGAACGACGTGGGGGTGGATGCCCTGATCGTGGCGGACCTGGGGGCCTTCACCCTGGCGGGGAAGTACGCCCCCCGGTGCGCCCGCCACATCTCCACCCAGGCCAGTATCTGTAACTACGAGACCGCCCGTGCCTGGTACGACCTGGGCGCGGAGCGGGTCATTCTGGCCCGGGAGCTGAGCCTGGAGGAGATCCGGACCATCCGGGACAAGACCCCCCAGGCGCTGGAGATCGAGGCCTTCATCCACGGCGCCATGTGCGTCAGCTATTCGGGACGGTGCCTGCTCAGCAACTATATGACCGGCCGGGACTCCAGCCGTGGAGCCTGCGCCCAGCCCTGCCGCTACCATTATGCCCTGATGGAGGAAAAGCGCCCCGGCGAGTATTTCCCCATCGAGGAGGACGGCCAGGGCAGCTACATCTTAAATTCCCGGGACATGTGCATGATCGACCATCTGGACGATCTGATCGACGCGGGACTCACCAGCCTGAAAATCGAGGGCCGGGCCAAGTCCGCCTACTATGCCGCCATTGTCACGGGCGCCTACCGCCACTGCCTGGACGCCGCCGCGGCAGGGGAGCCGACGGACCCGGTCTGGCGGGACGAGGTGGAGCATGTGAGCCACCGGCCCTACTCCACCGGCTTCTACTACGGCCAGCCCGGCCAGTATTACGAGACCTCCCGGTACGTGCGAAACTGGCAAGTGATTGCACTTGTCACTGACTGCGACGGAGAGGGGAATGCCACGCTGTCCCTGCGGAACAAGTTCCGCGCCGGGGATACAGTGGAGGTGGTGGGGCCGGATACGCGGCCCTTCGCCCTGACGGTGCCGGAGATGACCGACGCCGAAGGCATGCCCCTAGAAGAGCCCCGGACCCCAGGCTCTGTCTTTCATATGAAACTGTCCCGGCCGGTGCCGGCCTGGTCGCTGCTGCGGCGCCAGGCGGACCTGTCGGCGAAATAACAGGAACAAACAGGAAAACAAGAAAAAAGGAGACGCCCCTATGAACGCAGATGTTGTCATTGTCGGTGCCGGTCCCGCCGGCATCTTCACCGCCCTGGAGATGATCAAAAAGGGCAGCCGCCAGAAGATCGTCATGGTGGAGAAGGGACAGCCGGTGGAAAAGCGCCACTGCCCCAAGGACAAGACCCGCAAGTGCATGAACTGCAAGCCCTACTGCCACATCACCACCGGCTTCTCCGGTGCCGGGGCCTTCTCCGACGGCAAGCTGTCCCTCAGCTATGAGGTGGGCGGCGACCTGCCCACCCTGATCGGACCCGAGCTGGCCCAGGAGACCATCCACTACGCCGACCAGATCTACCTGGACTTCGGCGCCGACACCCACATCGAGGGCCTGGAGCATGAGGAGGAGCGGAAGGAGATCCGCAAGCGGGCCATCCAGGCGGGACTGAAGCTGGTGGACTGCCCCATCCGCCACATGGGCACCGAGAAGGCCCAGGCCATTTACTTAGCCATCGAGCGCTTCCTCCAGGACAACGGCGTGGAGATGTACTTCGGCTACGAGTGCAGCAACATCATCCTGGAAAACGACGTGTGCAAGGGTGTGGAGATCTCCAACGGCAAGACCGATCTGGAGATCTTCGCCAGACACACCGTGGTGGCCACCGGCCGCCGTGGCGCTGACTGGCTGGAGAAGCTGTGTGCTGAGCACGGCATCGCCCACGCTCCCGGCACCGTGGACATCGGCGTCCGGGTGGAGGTCCGCAACGAGATCATGGAGACCGTGAACCGGGTGCTGTACGAGTCCAAGCTGGTAGGCTATCCCAAGCCCTTCAAGAACAAGGTCCGCACCTTCTGCCAGAATCCCGGCGGCTTCGTCAGCCAGGAGAACTACGACAACGACCTGGCGGTGGTCAACGGCCACTCCTACAAGGACCTCAAGAGCGACAACACCAACCTCTCCATCCTCTGCTCCCACAACTTCTCCATCCCCTTTAACCAGCCCATCGCCTATGCCCAGAAGGTGGGCGAGCTGACCAACATGCTGGCCAACGGCCAGATCCTGGTCCAGCGGTTCGGGGACATTCTGGACGGTAAGCGCACCTGGCAGAAGGAGCTGGCCCAGTCCAACATCCGGCCCACCCTGCCCGACGCCGTGGCCGGCGACATCACCGCCGCCATGCCCTACCGGGCCATGACCAACATCATCAACTTCATCCAGGCCATGGACTACGTGGTGCCGGGCTTCGCCGCCCAGGAGACGCTGCTGTACTCTCCCGAGCTGAAGTTCTACTCCAACCGGGTGAAGATGGACACTGACTTCAACACCAGCCTCCAGGGGCTCCACTGCCTGGGCGACAGCTCCGGCTGGACCCGCGGGCTGATGATGGCCTCCATCATGGGCGTCCTCATGGGCCGTAAGATCGCCCAGGAGGGCTGAACGCAGAAACTGTTAAGTATGCCGCCGGGGAAATTTCCCGGCGGCTTTTTTTGCCCCACTGTCAGATCGGCGCTCTCCGCATCGTTTTATCGGTGAACGGCGCCGCGAGAGGAGTGGATATCAACGGAAGCCATCACATACACAAGAGAACAGGCGGAGGCGGCGGTGGACCGCTGGGCGGACACGGTCCTGCGGGTGGCGTATACCTGGACCGGCAGTGTCCACGATGCCCAGGACATCTGCCAGACGGTGCTGCTGAAGCTGCTGACCAGCCCCCGCCGTTTTGATGAGGAGCGGCTGGAGCGGGCCTGGGTGCTGCGGGTGACGGTCAACTGCTGCAAGGACCTTCACAAGTCCGCCTGGCACCGCCGCCGGGCACCTCTGGAGGCTGCGGCCAATGCCGCCGTGTACCTGTCGGAGCCGGGGGAGAGCCCGGTGCTGGAGGCGGTGCAATCCCTGCCGGAGAAGTACCGCCGGGCCATCTACCTGCGCTATTACGAGGAATATGCCGTGGAGGAGATCGCGGCGCTGATGGGGTGCAGCCCCGGACAGGTCAGCACCTATCTCTACCGGGGCAAGGCCAAACTGAGAACGATGCTGGGAGGCAGCTATGGAACAGAATGTCTATCGGAGTGAGCTGGAGCGCCTGCGCTTCACGGAGAACGGCAAATCGGCCCTGACCGACGCATTGATGGCGGAGCAGGCGCCCCGGAGGCACCGGAGCCCCTGGCTGAAACGGGGTGTGGCCGCAGCCCTGGCAGCGGTGCTGCTGGTGGGCACCGCGGCGGCAGTGACGATGCCCCTGTGGGAGGAATACTTCGGCCCCCTGGACCAGGGCCAGCAGGCGGTGGTGGAGTCCCTCAGCGAGACCCTGCCCGCCGCCGTCACCAGCAACGGCGCCACCATGACGCCTCTGGCGGCCTTCGGCGGCCAGGGGGCGCTATACCTGATGCTGGAGGTGGAAGCCCCGGCGGGGACCGTTCTGCCCACGCTGGGGGAGGACGAGCAATACTGGCTCTCCGGCGGCGGGGAGCCGGAGGTGCGGGCCCGGCTGGAGACGCCGGAGGGCCGTGAGACGGAGGACATCTCCTACTCACTGAATGCCACCTGCCTGGAGGACGACGACCCCACTGACAACAAGATCTCCCTGGTGGTGAACGTGACCGCCAACGGGGACCTGGCGGGGCTGACGCTCCGCATCCCGGGCCTTTGGAAGTGGGAGATCGCCGATAAGAGCATCTTCACCCCCATCTTCACCGGGGACTTCGCCTTCCCCATTTCGGAGGACATGGGAGAGGACTGCGTCACGACCCTGGACGTGGCCGGCGTGACGGCCCAGACCAAATGGGGCCCCGTCACCCTGGAGAGCCTGGAGCTCTCGCCCCTGGGGCTCCGCTGGAGCTACTGTATCGACGAGGCTACCGCCCGGGCGGCCCGGGAGGCGGAGCAGGCGGCCGCAGAGGAGCCTCCCGCCGTCACGGTTCTGGACGAGGACGGCAGCGAAACGCCGATGGAAACGGCGATCCTGGTCGCGCCGCAGATGACGCTCGTCCTGAAGGATGGCACGGAGATGGGAACCTTCATCGGCTTCCAGGGCCAGGAAGACGGCCTGCAGGTCTGCTCCGGCAGCTTCCCGGCTCCCGTGGACCTGGCCCAGGCGGACCATCTGCTGTGGGGCGATACCGAGATTCCGCTGAACTGAAACAGAGACCCGGACCGGGGCGGCAATTTGCCGCCCCGATTTTCTTTGACAAATTCTTTACGGCATGATATGATACGAAGCCAGTGTGTGTTTTTGAATTTCTTTTGATTTTGGGAGGACTTTATGGAATTTGTCAAGAAAAACGGCCTGGGCCTTTTGATCTGCCTGGTGATCGCCGTTCCCGCCTGGCTGCTGGGCCAGCGGTTTGAGGTCATCGGCGGCCCGGTGTTCGCCATCCTGATCGGTATGGTGATCGCCCTCTTTTGGAAGGACCAGGGCAAAGCCAAGAGCGGCATTACCTACACATCCAAGAAGATTTTGCAACTGGCGGTGGTGTTGCTGGGCTTCGGCATGAACCTGGGCAGCGTACTACAGGTGGGCGGGCAGTCCCTGCCCATCATCGTCTCCACCATCGCCACGTCCCTGATCGTGTCCTTCGCCCTGTATAAGGCCATGCACATGGACGCCAACATCTCCACCCTGATCGGCGTGGGCTCCTCCATCTGCGGCGGCAGCGCCATCGCCGCCACGGCTCCGGTCATTGGCGCCGATGACGAGGAAATTGCCCAGTCCATCTCCGTCATCTTCCTGTTCAACGTCATCGCGGCCCTGATTTTCCCCACCCTGGGTGGGGTGCTGGGCCTTTCCAACGACGGCTTCGGCCTGTTCGCCGGCACCGCCGTCAATGACACCTCCTCCGTCACGGCCGCTGCCGCTGCCTGGGACGGCATGCACCCCGGCGCCAACACGTTGGACACCGCCGCTATCGTCAAGATGACCCGGACCCTGGCCATCATCCCCATCACGCTGGTGCTGGCCCTGCTGCGGACCCGGCGGGAGGGCAAGCAGTCCGGCGCCCAGGTGGATCTGAAGAAGATCTTCCCCTGGTTCGTGCTGCTGTTCCTGCTGGCCTCCATCATCACCACGGTGCTGCCCATTCCGGCGGCGGTCACCGGCTTCCTGAAAAACGCCAGCAAGTTCTTCATCGTCATGGCCATGGCAGCCATCGGATTGAATACCGACATCGTCAAGCTGGTCAAGTCCGGTGCCAAGCCCATCTTCATGGGCCTTTGCTGCTGGATCGCCATTGCCGCCGTGAGCCTTGGCGTGCAGCATCTGCTGGGCATCTGGTAAGACTGAAATTCCTTGGGACGCAAGGCCTGCAACCTGAGGTTGACGAACTTCCACCCGCCGCGTTCTTGCATGGAGCGCGGCGGGTGGTTTAGGATGGGGCCATCAAACGAGAAAGCGAGTGCCTGATATGGAATTTTCAGAAAAACTGACGCAGCTCCGCCGCAGGCAGGGCCTCAGCCAGGAGCATCTGGCGGACCGGCTGGGGGTCACCCGGCAGTCGGTCAGCAAGTGGGAAGGCGGCGCCGCCATGCCGGAACTTTCCAAACTGGTGGCCCTCTCGGAGCTGTTCGGCGTCAGCGTGGACTATCTGGTAAAGGATTACCTGGAGGCGCCGGAGACACCGGAAGGGGAGGACCCCACTCAGGCGGAGCGGCTGGAGCGGAAGGTGGACGACCTGACCCGGTACATCCGGGGGACCGTCTACGCCTATGACAGCAAGCTGCGGATTTTCGGCCTGCCGCTGATCTCCATCCGGTTCGGCTTTGCCCGGCATCAAAGGCTCTCCTGGGACCATGTGGCCCGGGGCGTTATCGCCATCGGCAACGCCGCCGTGGGGGTGGTGGCCGTGGGCCTTTTAAGCGTGGGCGTGGTCAGCCTGGGGCTCCTGGCGGCGGGACTGCTGGCCTTTGGAGCCGTGGCCATGGGCGCAATCGCTTTTGGCGTGGCGGCTCTGGGGCTTGTGGCCCTGGGTGTCAGTGCCGTGGGCGTATATGCCGGCGGTGTGGTGGCCTCGGGCGCGGAGGTGGCCGTCGGCGTAGTGGCTGCGGGAAAGACAGCCATTGGTCAGGAGGCCTCCGGGGCTAACGTGCTGCTGTGGGGCGACGGGCTGACGGTGGAGCAGGCGCGTGTCTTTCTGGCGGAGCACTGTCCCGGTCTGCCCGGGCCGCTGCTGCGGGTACTGGCCTTTGTGGGGGGACATATCCACTGAAGCGGATATCGGGTGTGCTATCTGCGTGTAAAGCGGAACGCATGAAAATAGAAGAAGGTCAGATGCGTCCACGCAGCCGGTCTGCCTCCCGCACCATGGGATTCGGGGAGGCAGCGTCAAGTGTGGAAGAGGGTAAGACGCACTTGGCAGAAAAATTTCCCCACATGGGAGCGCCGATTCGCACGACCCTCGTATAGAGGAAAAGGAGGACCAAATGGTCCTCCTTTTTGTCACAAGCATCTTTTCTTTTCACCGGCCGCAGCCGTTTTCTTTTCGATGCCTCGAAAAGAAAATGGGGGCGGATTCCTCCGGGAAGCCCGGTCCCACCCTTACGGCTTCCCCAGGACCTCTTTTCGGATGTAGTCAAAGGCAGCGTCCTCCCCCTCATCCCGAAGTTTCACCAGCATGGTTTCCAGCAGCGCCGCCGTCTCCGGAGCGATCAGGATGCGCTTTTGCATGGACCTCTGAAAGAACTTGTAGGGGTCGCCGGGGTCAAAGTCCTTGCCCCGGTAGACCCGGCTGGCGGCCAGCCGGTCACAGAACATCTCCGCCACATATCGCTTCGGCATCTCCACACCCACAATGCCCTCGCCCTTGAGACCGTAGTCGGTCCAGTACTCAAAGTGGTGGCGGTTGCGGCCCTTGTGGTGGAGCCAGGCGGCGCTGTAGCCATAGGCCCGGCGCTGGGCGTCGTTGGGGCTGTGGTCCCCCTGGAAATACTTCACCCCGGCCCAGAACTCCACCGGAGAGAATTTGGACAGGTCATGGGTCAGTCCCTGCCAGTACAGCCCCAGACGGAAGCAGTACTTCCGCACCAGCGCCCGGTGGCGGCTGATCGTTCGCAGATGGCCCCAGAAATTCATGGCCATCACCTCCCGTTGAACATTCACAAAACAGTATAACACGCCGGGGAGAAAATGACGAGCAAAATTTTTCGCATGGAAACGCCTTTGGAGGCAGACACTATGCCGGAGAGGTGTGTTGCGATGGAGGGGATCATTTGGCACTGTCCCGACCCCTGGCGGCCCCTGCTGCCGCCGGGCATCCTGGCGGCGGAGGACGCCCGGGACCTGACGCTGCGCC
>URXS01000070.1 GCA_900551885.1 uncultured Oscillibacter sp. | reverse complement strand
ACCGGCAGCACCACCACCACCATGCCGTCCTCCGCCAGGCGCTTGCGGTCCCGCATGACCACGGCGCCCACGTCGCCCACGCCGGAGCCGTCCACGTACACCTCGCCGGAGGGGACGGAGCCGTTCACCTTAATGGTCTTGGCGGTGATCTCGATGACGGCGCCGTTGTCGGCGATGGCGATGTGGTTGCGGTCCATGCCCATGTCCTGGGCCAGCTGGGAGTGGATCTGCAGCATCCGCTGCTCGCCGTGGAGGGGGATGAAGAACCGGGGCTTGGTCAGGGCGTGGATGATCTTCAGCTCCTCCTGGCAGGCGTGGCCGGAGACGTGGAGCATGTCGGCCCGGTCATAGATGACTTTCACGCCCTTGCGGAACAGCTCATTGATGACCCGGCTGATGGTGACTTCATTGCCGGGAATGGCGGAGGCGGAGATGATGACCTTGTCCCCGGCGCCGATCTCCACCTGCTTGTGGGTGGAGAAGGCCATGCGGTACAGGGCACTCATCTCCTCGCCCTGGGAGCCGGTGGTGACGATGACCTGTTTGTTCTTGGGCAGACCCTTGATCTTGTTGATGTCCACCAGGGTGTTCTTGGGCACCTTCATGTAGCCCAGCTCTGTGGAGACCTTCATCATGTTTTCCATGGACCGGCCTGTGACGGCCACCTTTCGGCCACAGGCGGCGGCCGCGTCCAGCACCTGCTGGATGCGGTGGACGTTAGAGGCGAAGGTGGTGACAATGATCCGCTCCTCGCAGTTCTGGAACTGTCGCTGGAAGGTGGCGCCCACGGTCTTTTCCGATGGGGTGAAGCCGGGCCGCTCCACATTGGTGGAATCGGCGCACAGGCACAGCACGCCCTCCTTGCCCAGCTCACCCAGGCGGGCCAGGTCGATGACCTCCCCGTCAATGGGGGTGGAGTCGATCTTGAAGTCGCCGGTGTGGACCACGGTGCCCATCTTGGTGTGGATGGCGAAGGCCACGGAGTCGGCGATGGAGTGGTTCACATGGATGAATTCCACATTGAACTTGCCGGCCCGGACGGTTTTGCCGGGCTCCACAGTGATGAGCTTGGTGCTCTTGACCAGGCCGTGCTCCTCCAGCTTCAGCTTGATGAGGCCTGCCGTGAAACGGGTGCAGTAGATGGGCATGTTGATCTGCTTGAGCACGTAGGGAATGGCGCCCACATGGTCCTCGTGGCCGTGGGTGATGAACAACCCGCGGATTCGAGCCCGGTTCTTGATCAGGTAGCTGACATCGGGAATGATGCAGTCGATGCCGTACATGTCGTCCCCGGGGAAGGCCATGCCGCAGTCCACCACGATGATCTCGCCGCCGTACTCGTAGACGGTCATGTTCTTGCCGATTTCATCCAGACCGCCCAGAGGGATAATTTTCAGTTTTTCTGCCATAAATCGATAATACTCCTTTAAAATACAAAATATGTAGAAATCCTCCCTGGTACGCGGACATGGCGAGGCACGTTTCCTCGTGTGGGCCAAAAAGGCGCACGCAAAGAAGAGACGCCCGTTGCCTGCGCGGCCCCGTTTCGCCGCCAGGGGTTCGGTCACGTCATGTGGTCGTTCCATATGGAGGTTTTATTTGACTGACACGGAATCGCGCTCCGTCCCAGTGAAATACAAAAGAAAAAGTGCGGAAAAGCGGTTGCTTCTCGACGCGAAATTTGATATGCTGTCAGATGGCGCAAGGATCCGCCAGCCTTTTGAGCGGCGGAAAGACGGCGCCTTGCAAAATGCTTTGCAGTATTATAGCACGGAAAACCGGATTTGTATACATCATTTTTTCGCGTGTGTTTTTGGCGCTGGAGGGAGGACGAGGCCGGATGCGGGCCACCATTAAAATCATTGCGGAGCAGGCCGGGGTTTCCATCGGAACGGTGGACCGGGTACTCCATAACCGCCCCTATGTGAAACCGGAGGTACGGGAGCGGGTTCTTCAGGTCATGGAGGAACTGGACTACCACCCCAACCGCATGGCCAGTGCCCTGGCCCTCAGTGGCACCAGCCGCCACTTCGCGGTGGTGCAGCCGGTGTGGGAGGGCTACGTGGGGGAGGCCATTGCCGCCGGCATCACCAGATTCCGGGAGGAGCGGCGGGACTATAACCTCTCCGTCACGGTGCGGACCTATTCCCAGGGGCGGACGGCGGAGTGCCTGCGGCATCTGGAGGAGCTGGAGACGGAGGGCGTCCAGGGCATCGCCCTGTGCGCTTCGGATTGCCCTGCCATCCGCCGCAAGCTGACGGAGCTGTCTCACCGGCGGATCCCGGTGGTGACCTTCAACTCTGATATCGCCGGCGCGGAGCGGCTGTGCTTTGTGGGAGAAGATGCCCACCGGGCCGGCCGGGTGGCCGGGGAGATCGCCTCCAAATTCCTGCAGCCTGGCGACCGGGTGCTGCTGGTGTATGCCGGGCCGGAGTACGCCGGCCACAAGGGCCGGGCAGACGGGTTCCTGGACCGCCTGAATGAGCTGGGGTTTCCCAAAAGCGGTGTTCGGATTGCAGCCACCCACGAGACTTATGATGAGACACTCTCCGCAGTGTCTGACGCACTGGCTGAGGAGCCGCATCTGCGGTGTATTTATATGGCTAACCGCAGTGTCCTCGCCTGTGCCGAAGCTTTGCGCCGGGCGGGACTGGCTGGCCGGATCCGGCTGCTGGCCCACGACAACAGCCCGGAGATCCGGGCCCTGCTGCAGGAGGGTGTGCTGGATTTTACCATTGATCAGAACCTGTCCTACCAGACCCGAAAGGCGCTGTCTGTGCTGTTTGACGCCGTTTTGGAGCACAAGCGGCCCAAGAAGGACAGCTACTATCCTGACAGCCCCATTCTCACAGCCGAAAATTGCTGAGTTTCCCCCGGAGGGCATGGCTCTCCGGGGCTTTTCCGCCCCTTGCGCAAGAGAGCGGGAGGCGGTTTTTACAGTTGCACCTTTTTGGGAAAACTGCTATACTAATATATCTATTAAGTATGCTTTCCCGGCAAAGGAGAACTTCTTATGACAAACAAAAAACTCTCCCGCCTGCTGGAGCCCAATTTGAAACTCTACTTCCTGTGCATGGTGGTTTTCGCCATTGCCACTGCCTGGGTGGACGTGCTGTTGGGCCTGATACAGCTTTGCGCCATTGGCGGACTGTACGTGTACTTTACCCGCAGCGGCAAACGGCGCCGTCAAGGCATTTTGCAGTATATCGACAACCTGACCGGCAGTGTGGATACCGCCAGCAAATCCACCCTCATCAACTCTCCGCTGCCCATCATGGTCTTCCGGCCGGATACCGGCGAGGTGATCTGGAGCAACGAGAATTTCCAGCAGTTGGCCGGTGTCCGGGAGCACCTCTTTGAGATGAAGGTGGAGGATGCGGTGCCAGCGTTTTCTGCCCAGTGGTTGTTGGAGGGGAAGCAGGAGTGTCCGGAGCGGGTGCTGATGAACAGCCGCCGCTTCCGGGTCTACGGCAGCCTGGTCCGGGCCAAGGGCCGGGGAGAGGAGCAGAATCTGGTGGCTACCACCTACTGGGTGGATACCACTGACGCGGATATCCTTCAGGAAAAGTATATGGCAACCCGCCCAGTGGCGGCGATTTTGATGCTGGACAACTACGAGGATCTGATGAAGTCCTGCGCCGACACCGCCCGCAGCGCCATTCTCGCCCAGATCGACGAGAAGCTGAACAACTGGGCCGCCGCCGGACAGGGGCTGCTGCTGAAGACCGAGCGGGACCGCTATCTGTTCCTGTTCGAGGAACAGCACTATGAGCACTTTGTGGAGGAGAAATTCTCCATTCTGGATGCCATCCGGGACATCAAGGTGGGCGAGGGCGTCCATCCCACGCTCTCCATCGGCATCGGCCGCAGTGCCGACAGCATGGAGGAACTCTATAAAAACGCCAATCTGTCCCTGGAGATGGCCCTCAGCCGGGGCGGCGACCAGGCGGTGGTCCGGGGAAAGGTGGATTTCGAGTTCTATGGCGGCCGCAGCAAGGCCACGGAGAAGCGCACCAAGGTCAAGTCCCGGGTCATGGCCAACGCCCTCAGCGAGCTGGTGGCCGATGCCACTCAGATCTATATTATGGGTCACAGCTTTGCCGACATGGATACCGTGGGCGCCGCGGCGGGCCTTTGCTGCATTGCCCGGAAGCGGGGCAAGAAAGCTCAGGTGGTCATCGATCTGGAGCGTAACGCCGCCCAGCCGGTGCTGCAAAAGCTGCGTTCCCTGCCGGAGTACGAGGATGTGTTTGTTACCGGCGCCGAGGCCTTTTTGAAGATGCAGCCCGGGGCGCTGTTGTTGGTGGTGGATACCAACCGCCCCGATATGGTGGAGAGTCCGCAATTGCTGGAGTCCTGCAACCGGGTGGCAGTCATCGACCACCACCGCCGGGCTGCCAGTTACATTGAAAACGCCGCCTTCAGCTTCCACGAGCCCTACGCCTCCTCCGCCTCAGAGCTGGTGACGGAGCTGCTGCAGTATCTGGTGGAGGCATCGGACCTACTGCGGGAGGAGGCGGAGTGCCTGCTGGCCGGCATTGTGCTGGACACCAAGCATTTCACCCTCCGCACCGGTGGCCGCACCTTCGAGGCGGCGGCCTTCCTGCGGCGGGCCGGTGCGGACACCACCGATGTCCAGCGCCTGTTCCAGAACGACCTGTGCGAGATGGTTTCCCGCTATGATATCATCCGCCGGGCGGAGATGTACCGGGACAGCTTTGCCATCGCTGTCATCCCCCAGGATGGGGTGGACCGGATCGCGGCGGCCCGGGCTGCCGATGAGCTGCTGGGCCTCAAGGGGGTCAAGGCCTCCTTCGTGCTGTTCAAAAACGGCCCCAATGTGCAGATGTCCGCCCGGTCTCTGGGTGAGATCAATGTCCAGGTGATCTTGGAGGCTTTGGGCGGTGGCGGCAATTCCACCACCGCCGGCGGCAAGGTGGAAAACTGCGATGTCCTCACCGCCCGGGAAAGACTGACGGAGGCCATCGACGCGTATTTTGAGAAGTGATCTGCAAGGACCACAGTAAGGAGATCGTATTATGAAAGTGATTTTACAACAGGATGTGAAGGGCCAGGGAAAAAAGGGCCAGATGATCGAGGTGTCCGAGGGCTATGCCCGCAATTTCCTTCTTCCCCGGAAGATCGCCATCGCGGCCACGGCGGATGCCATCAATACCATGAATCTGAAGGAGAAGGCCCGCAAGGCTGAGGAGGCACGGCAGAAGGCGGAGGCGGAGGCCACCGCCGAGAAGCTCAAGGAGTGCATGGTGAAGCTGACCGCCAAGGCCGGCGCCAACGGCCGCCTCTTCGGCGCCGTCACCACCAAGGAGATCTCCGACGGACTGAAGGCCCAGTACGGCATCGACATCCCCAAGCAGAAGCTGGTGCTGGATGAGCCCATCAAGTCCTTCGGCAGCTATCAGGTGAAGGCCCGGCTGGGCTTCGAGGTGTCCGGCACGGTGTACGTGTCGGTGTTTGAGGAGAAATAAGCAGGCATTCCTTATCAAAAAGGGGGAGGACCATGAGCGAGCAATGGTGTCCTGGCTGCACTGCCGCAAAAACCGGCGATATGGAACCCCGGTCTCGGGAGCGGCGGCGGGGCTATCTCATCTGCGGCGCGATACTGGTCCTGGCAGGCGCCATCTGGGCGGCAGTCGTCTTTTCCACCGGGTACGGCGGACTGGCGGCTCCCGGTGGGACGCTTTTGGGCGTTGGGGCCGGGCTGTTGATCAAGTGGTGCGTCCGTCCCAAAAAGGACTGGGACCTGCGGGATGCTCCCCCGCCTCCCAAGTGGTAATGGGGGTCGATAAGATTGTCAAGCGGAGGTGAACACCTATGGCAAATGAAGATCTGCTGCTGCGGCAGATGCCCCACTCTCTGGAGGGAGAGCAGGCTGTGCTGGGCTCCATGCTGATCGACGCAGGCTGCGTCAAGGACGTCATGGACAAGCTGCGGCCGGAGGACTTCTACCTGCGCCAGAACCGGGAGATCTTTGAGACCATCTACTCCATGTTCACCTACGCCAAGCCCATCGACGGCATCACCGTCTGCGAGGAGATGCAGCGCCGGGGCACCTATGACCCCCAGACCACCCGTGCGTATCTGGCCCAACTGATGGAGATCACGCCCACCAGCGCCAACGTCATGGAGTATGCCGCCATTGTCCGGGACAAGGCGCTGCTGCGGGGTGTTGCACAGGCGGCGGCGGAGATCACCGCCATGGTGCAGGAGGGCGTGGGCGGCGCCGGTGAGATCCTGGAGGCGGCGGAGCAGAAGGTCTACGCTGTCCGCCGGGGGCAGAGTGCCCAGGACATGGTGCCCTTGCGGCAGGTCCTGCCGGAGGTGTTGGACCGCCTGGGAGAGATGAGCGAGAGTGATTCCCGGCTGCCGGGCCTTTCCACCGGCATGTCCGCCGTGGACCAGAAGATCACGGGCCTGAACAAGTCCGACCTGATTTTGCTGGCCGCCCGCCCGGGTATGGGCAAGACCTCCATGGCGCTGAACATGGCGCTGAACGTGGCCAAGAGCACCCATCGTACGGTGGCGGTGTTCTCCCTGGAGATGTCCCGGGAGCAGTTGGCCATGCGGCTTCTGAGCGCCGAGGCCCTGGTGGAGAACAACCGCCTGCGGACCGGCGCCCTGTGGGAGACCGACTGGGAAAAGATCGCCGGTGCCGCCACGGTGCTCAACCGGGTGGATATCCGGATCGACGACAATCCGCTGCTGTCGGTGGCGGACATGAACGCCAAGTGCCGGCGGCTGGACGATCTGGCCCTGGTGGTCATCGACTATTTGCAGTTGATGACCTCCGCAGGTGGCCGCGGCTACAGCGGGGAGAACCGCCAGCAGGTGGTTTCCGATATCTCCCGGATGTTGAAGATCATGGCCAAGGAGCTGAATGTGCCGGTGATCTGCCTGAGCCAGCTCTCCCGTGCCAACGAGAAGCGGGATGACAAGCGGCCCATGCTGTCGGACCTGCGGGAATCCGGCGCCATCGAGCAGGATGCGGATATCGTTCTGTTTTTGTACCGGGACGACTATTATAATGAAGATTCGGAAAAACATAACATTGCCGAGTGCATCGTGGCCAAAAACCGCCACGGCGAGACCGGTAAGGTGGAACTGCGGTGGATGCCGGAGTACACGACGTTTTCTACCTTAGATACGAGATATGACGACGAGGAGTGAGCTGCGGGGCGCGGCTGAGATTCTGGAGAGCACCGTGATGCCGGGCGGGACTGTGCTGTGCGCCGTCTCCGGCGGATTGGACTCCATGTGTCTGCTGCACTTTGTGGCAGCCTGGGGCCAGGCGCGGGGCGTACCGGTGGCTGCCGCCCATTTCAATCACCAACTGCGGCCCACGGCGGACCGGGATGAGGCCTTCGTCCGGGATGCCTGTGCCGCCTGGAACGTTCCCCTGGCCGTGGGCCGCGGAGACGTGGAAAAGCTGGTGGAAACAGAGGGGCTCTCCGTGGAGGAGGCCGCCCGGAAGCTGCGCTATGCCTTTTTGGAAACAGAGGCGCAGAGGCGGGGCGGCGCCTGGATTCTCACCGCCCACAACGCCGACGACAACGCTGAGACGCTGCTGCTGAACCTGATCCGGGGCACCGGCGTCAGGGGGCTGGCCGGTATCCCGCAACAGCGGGGGAAGATCCTGCGCCCCTTTTTGCATCTGACGCGGGCAGAGCTGGCGGATTACGCCGCCGCCCATGACATTTCCCACATGGAGGACGAGACCAACGCCGACCCGGAGGTGGCTGCCCGGAATCTGCTGCGGCTGCGGGTGATGCCCCTGCTGCGGGAAGTCAATTCCAGAGCCGCGGAGCACATGGCCCAAACTGCCTCCCGCCTGCGGGAGATGGAGGAGGGCCTGTCCGATCTGACGGAGCGGTATCTGCGCACTGTCTCCGTCCAGCCGGGGCGGGTGACCATCCGGCTGGGCGATCTGGCTGAGGTTCCGGGGTTCCTGCGGGCCCAGGTGCTGCTGGGCATGTTTGATCTGCTGGGCGTAGGCCGGAAGGACATCGGTGCCGTGCACCTGGAGGCACTGTACCGCCTGTGGAATGGCCACGGGAACGATGCCCGTGTCAGCCTGCCCCATGGGGTGACGGCCCGTCTGGCGGCCTCCCGCCTTGTGCTGGAGACGCTGCCATCGCCCCTTTCCAGGGCGGAGCTGGTGAGGGACTGCCCTCTTCACTGGGGTGACTACGCTGTGACGCTGTTGGACCATCAGATGGGCGAGGGCCTGGCTCTGCGGCCGGGCCCGGAGTGGGAGGCGGTGGCTGTGGCCCCCTGTGACCCGGGGGAGCGGTTGACTCTGCCGGAGACTCACGGCGGTAGCCGCAGCGTCAAGCGGCTGTGCCTGGACCGGCGCATTTCCCTCTCGGAACGGGACCGGCTGCCGGCCATTTATGTGGGAGACCGTCTCGCCGCCGTGTGGCGGCTGGGTGTGGATATCGCCTTCGCACCGGAGGGGGAGGGCCCCTGCCGGTTTATTCAAATTTTGAAGATAACAGAGGAGAGCGACCATGAAAAGTGAGATGGAGAACGACATCCTGAAGGTCCTGGTGACGGAGGAACAGATCAAGGCCCGCATCGCTGAACTGGGTGAGATCCTGTATGAGCAGTTCCACGACCGCAACCCACTGTTCCTGGGGGTGCTGAAGGGATCCTTCGTGTTCATGGCGGATCTGGTCCGGGCCTGTCAGATCAAGAGCGACGTGGAATTCATCGCCGTCAGCTCCTATCAGAACGCCACCGTGTCCTCCGGCCGGGTACAGATCACCCACGACCTCCAGCAGGACATCACCGGCCGGCACCTGATCATTGTGGAGGATATTCTGGACTCCGGCAATACGCTTGCGTTTTTGAAGGACTACTTCCTGACCAAGGGCGCCGCCTCCATCACCATCGTGACGCTGCTGGATAAGCCTGCCCGCCGTACCAAGGCCATTACAGCGGACCTGGCGGGCTTCACGGTGCCGGATGAGTTCGTGGTGGGCTACGGCCTGGATTATTGCCAGCAGTACAGGAACGTGCCCTACATCGGTGTTCTGAAGCCGGAGGTCTATTCCAACCACTGATCTGCCGGAGACCAGAGGCACCCCGGCGGGAAATCCGGCCGACGCCGTCCGCCGGGAAAGGGGGATTTTTTTGTGACGAAACAATACAAGCGGCCCAATCTCAGCTTCGCCCTGCTGGCGCTGGTGATTTTACTGTGTGTCAGTTGGCTGTGGCAGGCGGATATGGGCAGTCAGCAACTGGACTACTCTCAGGTGCGCCAGTTGTTTTTGCAGGAAAAGGTGGAGCAGGTGGATATCAGCTCCGACTATGTCCTGACCATGAAGCTGCGGGGGGAGTTCAACGGCTCCGATGTGGTGCGCTATCAGCTCTACGACTTCCAATTGTTTTATGATGATCTGAATGATCTGGTTCAGGAGCAGTACGCCAAGGGCGTCATCACCTCTTACGACTATCCGGAGCCCCAGACCACCAATTGGCTGGCGCTGCTGCTGCCCTATGTGCTGGTGGCGGTGGTCCTGGCAGCTTTCTGGTACTTTATGATGATGCGGTCCCAGGGGGGCATGGGACCGGACAAAATGGCCAAATTCGGCTCCGCCCGGACCCGGACGCTGACGGACAAGGACAAAAAGGTGACCTTTGAGGACGTGGCCGGCGCTGACGAGGAGAAGGAGGAGCTCCAGGAGATCGTGGAATTCCTGCGGGACCCCAAGCGGTTTATCGCTCTGGGCGCCCGCATTCCCAAGGGCGTGCTGCTGGTGGGCCCTCCGGGCACCGGCAAGACGCTGCTGGCCAAGGCTGTGGCGGGAGAGGCCGGCGTGGGCTTTTTGTCCATCTCCGGCTCCGACTTCGTGGAGCTGTACGTGGGCGTTGGCGCCAGCCGGGTGCGGGACCTGTTTGAGCAGGCCAAGAAGACCTCCCCGGCCATCGTGTTCATCGACGAGATCGACGCCGTGGGCCGCCAGAGAGGCACCGGCCTGGGCGGCGGCCACGA
>URXS01000069.1 GCA_900551885.1 uncultured Oscillibacter sp. | reverse complement strand
TGGCTGGCGACGGCCCGGAAAGATAGGTAGCGCCAACACAGAGGACACACTCTTTTGAGTGTGTCCTTTTTTGTGCTTCGTGGAAGTGTGCCTGCCCGAATAGCACATTTCTTCCCTCTCCCAGTGAAACCTCTGGGCGCCGCAAGAAACGGGGAGATCTGATGACCTTAGGATGGATTCGTTTTTTAACAGTGAAACATTGAAAATACGATACCATTCTATACAGAGTCCTTGACAAACATCGGCCATCTATGTATGATAAACATAGATGCCCGAGGTATTATTTTTCGGGAGGTGAGGACCGTGGAGCGTTTTTCCGATTGGAGAGACAAGGTGACGGCTCAGGTACGTTTTTGGCCGGACCGGGAGTCCATAGCCAAGGAGCTGACGGCTCACTACGATGATCATGTCCGGGATTTGGAGCGCCTGGATTATCCAATCGAGTTGGCACAGCAGCGAGCGCTTTTGGCTATGGGGGACCCGGAGGAGATCGGTCGGAGATTGAACCGGGTGCATAAGCCTTGGCTGGGCTGGCTGTGGATGGCCAGCCGGATAGCCGTAGTACTTTGCTTGGCGCTGTTGCTGGTCTATGGCACCGGTTACTGGCGCAACGTGGCAGACGATCTTCAACCGCTGGAGAAAACAGAGGAATATGAGCCGTATGGTTTTCAGTTCGACCCCGCGCCTTCCTGGACCCGGGAGGCTGTTACGGCAGGCGGCAGTGTGAACCGATGCGGGTATGATATTTCCATTCCTTATGCGGCGCTCTGGTGCCATGAGGATGATGGCCCTTATTATGCGGCCTCTGTTTTGATCACGGTGGAGGACGGGCGCTTTTGGGACGATGGCCCCGGACCGGCCCTTCTGCAATTATCAGCCACGGATGATCGGGCGGGGCAGTACACCAGCTCCTCGGAATACTTTGATTATACGGTCGAAGAGCGCCGCGCCTTCTGGGATGGCTACATACGGGTCAATCTCCAGGATCAAACCCCATTTTACGAATCCTATTGGGTGACCATTTTGTATTGGGATGCCCCGCCCCAGTGGATGGAGCTGACCTGTGAGAGTGGAGAGGGCTTTTGCTTTCGGTTGGAATGGAGGGATGGGATATGAGAATTCCACGCCTCAATCGGAAAGGAAAAATCCTCCGCAACCTTACAGTAGTCACTCTGGCGTTATTTTTGACTGCTTGGATGCTGGACTTCCCCTGTTGGACCCAGGCGGGACTGCTCCGCCGGGCAGAGCGCCAGTATCTCATCACCTTGGGCACTTCACAGCCGCTGTGCCGGAGGGATAGCGCCCTCTATGCCTGGACAGGAGATCGCATTTTGATTGCCTACTACCAGTGGACCCCTCTCGGCTTTTGCCTGACCAGTACGGACCAGGGCCAAACGGGCGAACAATTTATCCTGTCCTGCGACAGCATTGGCCGTCAGGAGGGGATGTACAGATATCCGGTATACACCCTCGCTGGCCTGCTGGAAAATATACAATCTGCGGAGTTGCAGGTAGATGCACGCCTGCTGGACGGCACGGCTGTGGAGACCTATGTGATCAGCGGACAGCGGGAGGGCGCCAACTGCTTTACCTTTTCCCTGATGCGAAAGACTGTGCCGGAAGAGGAAAGCCTGCTGGCCCAGCAGGAGAACCAACTGTTCAGAGGTGGATTCCCCGGCTGTTCCGCAGTCCTGCGCCTTTATGGTTCCGATGGCCAGCTTGTGGAGGAGCGGATGTATGCGCGTGTTCCATAAAATCTGCAAAGCACACATGGTTTCGGGAGGTAAGGCGCGTGGATGATTTTTTAAACTGGCGGGCTACTGTGTTGGAGCGGGTGCGGTTCAAACCGGACCGGGCCGCCATCGCCGCAGAACTGACCGCCCACTACGAGGACCATGTGCGGGACCTAGAGCGGCTGGATTATCCACTGAAGCTGGCGAAGCAGCGGGCTCTTCTGGCCATGGGAGACCCGGAGGAGGTAGGCCGGGGGCTGGACCGGGTACATAAGCCCTGGCTGGGCTGGCTGTGGAAGGTCAGCCGCGCTCTGCTCACGATGGCCTGCCTGCTGCTGGCGTGTGCGGTCCTGATCGGCGGCGTGCCGGATGTGGAGGCGTGGCTGCGGCCCACGACCACTTTGGGCAGCCTTTCGGAGGACGATGGCCGGGCGCTGGCCTGCCCGCCGGATGTGAAGATGGGCCCCTACACCCTTCACACGGAGGAAGTTCGATACACCGAGGGGGCGGCCCCCCGGGAGGGAAAGGATACCCTGCTTTTGTCCATGACCTCCGTCACCTGGCAGTTCTGGCTGAAGGGCCCTATTTTCTACAATGACTGCCTGGAGGCAGTGGACAGCAACGGCATACAGTACCAATACTGTCGTGCGCCCTACGTGACTATCTCCAATTCATCCGACGGACATATCCACCACGCCTTCTGGCTTCAGGTAGACGGCATTGAAAACGATCCGGCGTGGATTGAGATTACCTACCAGTTGACTGGCTGGACCCTCCATGTGGACCTGCCGGGAGGAGAGGAGGGGACGCCATGAAATTTTCCCTGAAACTGCCGGGCTGGGTGCCCCGGCTGACCCGGCGGCAGCGGGTGGTCCGAAATCTGGCGGCGTTAGTGATTGCGCTGTTTCTCACCTGGGTGATTCTGGACTTCCCGGCGCCCACACTGGAGATCGCCGTCCGGTGGAAGGCTGCGCAGTACGGCCTGTCGGCTCCGGAGGTACTGTACTGTTCTGATGGAGCGAGCGGAGACGGGATCCTCCAATGGGAGGACGGACGCCTGGCTCTCACCAGGTGTGATTCCGGAACTTTGAGCTGGTCTCTGGGTGACTTCTACTTTACGGAGCCGGAGGACGGCGGGGCACTGTTGGTGCCGGACATGTACGGGTACAAACCTGCCTATAGGGTGTATTTCTGGACAGAGCGGACCGATGCTGCCCGGGCGAAGGCGTCTTTACGACTTCAGACAGAGGTTAACGTGAAGAGTACAGACTCGGACGGCAGCAGCGAGGAGGGGCACTACGACTGGGACGAGACCTACGAAATGGAGGCAGTGCCCGACCAGAACGGGCTCTGCCGCTTTGAGATCCCGCTCAAATATGACGAGGATGATTTCCGGCTCCAGGCGACCGCAGAGAGAAGCGCGCTTCATGAGTTTTCCTGGACAGCCAAGACCAACGGCGGCGCCAACCGGGCGGCGGACTTCACCGTGTCCTTTTACGACGAGAGCGGCACACTTCTGGATACCTGGGAGAAAGAGCTCTACAACGATTTGAAGGAATCCGCGTCGTGAGGCACGGCGGAAAATCGGCACCCGCCTGTGAGGTGGGTGGTGTCGCGGCGTTTCCGGGGCAGTGGAGGTGAAATGCCCGTGGAACATGGATTTTTGAGATGGTGCGATACGGTGGCGGACCAGGTACGGTTCAAGCCGGACCGAAAGGCCATCGCAAAGGAGTTGGCGGCCCACTACGAGGACCATGTGCGGGACCTGGAGCGGGTGGGCTACGACTGGAAGCTGGCGCAGCAGCGGGCCCTGGCAGCCATGGGGGATGCGGCGGAAGTGGGCCGTGCCCTGGACCGGGTCCACAAGCCCTGGTTGGGATGGATGTGGATCGTGAGCCGGGCAGTGCTGGTTTTGACGGTGATTGCGTGCCTGTTGTCCCTGCCTGGGACTGGTTCCTTCTTCCACATGATAAAAAACACCCTCTTTCCGCCGGAGGACCCGGGGGGATACCAGGCCATCGTGGACAGCTATCTGTCCCTCAATGAACAGGAGGGCGTCACCGTCTGGCACCTAATGGGAACGCTTCAGGCGCAGCCCGTGCAGCTTCCCGGCTACACGCTCTCACTGCTGGAGGGCCAATGGTGGCAGGACAACGACGGGGTTTTCCGGGGCGAGTGCCTGCTGCGTCTGGAGCCGGAGCGCCTGTGGTACGGACTGCCGGAGGACGTCCTGGATGACCTGGTGCTGACGGGCAGCGGCGGGGTCCTGTTTTCCAATATCAAATACAACCCCTTTCCCTATGAAGAGACAGACAACTGGTTTTCCATTGCCCAGTCCTCCAACGCCATTCCCATCTCTGATGACGCGGATAGTTACCGCCTGGAGGACAGCCGGGATCTGGACGGGTGGTATCTGAATCTGACCATGACCGCATACGAGCCCGTGGAGTGGGCAGAGCTGTCCTTCCCCTATGGGGACAATGACTGGAGATTTCGGATCACGTGGGAGGGATCGTCATGAGACGGGTAAGAAAGCTGACCAACCGCAAGGTCCGCATCCTGCGAAATTTCCTGCTGTCCTGCCTGCTGGCGGGGACGGTCTGGGCCATGCTGGGCTTTCCCGCCTGGAGCCGGCCCATGCTGGCCCGTCAGATCGCCCGGGAAAATCTGCTCTCTAACCCGGAGATCCTCTATGTGGAGCAGAGAGGGGAATTCAAACAGATGTACCTCCGCTGCGGGGCCTGTTTTCTGGAGGTGACCGTCTACCGTTTGGGACCCTTCTGGCAGACTGCGGGCTATGCGCAGATGTATGTTCCAACAGAGGGCATCCTCTGCCTGAGCGCCGGGGGAGAGGACCGGCTGCTGATTCTGGGAGACACAGGAGACGCCGTCCGCATGGAGGCGGAAATCCGGGTGGACGGCGATCTGGACGGGACTGTGGACGGGGTATACACCGCCGCCGGGGAGGCCATTTCACCAGGGGTGTTCTCCCTGCCGGTGGAGTCTGTGGGGTCGCCGGCCCCCACAGGGACCTTCCGCAACCGCTGGCCCCAACAGCTTTCCTATACATTGAAAGCCTATGGACAGGATGGAACTGTACTCTGGGAAAAAGAACTGGGAAAAAGTGGACTGGAGGAGATACCATGAAGATCGACAAGAGCCTGATGGCGGGAAGCACCACGCTGCTGGTGCTGTCATTGCTGAGCCGGGAGGAGATGTACGGATACCAGATGATCACGGAACTCTCCCGCCGCAGCGACCGGACCTTTGAGCTGAAGGAAGGGACGCTGTACCCCATCCTCCACGGCCTGGAGGCGGACCGGCTGGTGACGGTCCGGGAAAAGGAGGCGGAGAGTGGCAGGGTGCGGAAGTATTACCGCATTACCAAGAAGGGCCTGAAGGTGCTGGAGGAGAAGAAGGCCGAGTGGAACACCTTCACGGAGAAGGTCAACGCCGTGGTCTGCGGTACCGCTCCGGCGTGAGACGGTCATGGGAAATGGGTTTCAGAAATGGTGTCGTCAGGTGACGGACCAGGTGCGGTTCAGGCCGGACCGGGCGGCCATTGAAAAGGAACTGACGGCCCACTACGAGGACCACGTCCGGGACCTGGAGCGGCTGGACTATCCCAGGGACTTGGCCCGGCAGCGGGCCCTGGCGGCCATGGGCGATGCGGAGGAAGTGGGCCGTGCTCTGGACAAAGTACATAAGCCCTGGCTTGGGTGGCTGTGGCGGGTCAGCCGCGCTGTGCTGATTGTGCTGGCGGTGACGGTAGTCTCTGCCGCCTGGTTCCTGGACGGGGCGGTAATGGTATACGAGCGGTTCCAGGGCGAGCGCGAGTGGGAGGATCCACCGGCCGCCGCCTGCCGGACAGCCCTGCCTCACGGGGAGGTGTGGGCGGCTCCCGGAGAGATCACAGTGGAGGACGGCCAGTACCGGACGGTGGTGGAGCTGTGGGCGAAGATGGACAGTCCGGCAGCCATTCCAGAGGGCTTTCTTAGCTGCCTGGAGCTGGCGGATAGCCGGGGGACGCTTTCTGATTGGGACGTGAGGATGCCGGAGCAAGACAGTTGGCGATATACAGCGTTGGACTATGGCTGGACCCGGCACCACTGCACCTTGAAACTGCTGCTGGGTCATCCACCGGAGTGGGCGGAGATCACCTATCCCTATGGGGACAATTGCTGGACGCTGCGGGTGGAGTGGGAGGAGACGCCATGAGACGGTGGAACCGGAAGCAGAAGGTGCTGCGCAACCTCCTGCTGTGCGTCCTGCTGGGGGCGGCGGCCTACGTGCTGCTGGGCTTCCCGCCCTATACCGTGGGACAGAAGCTGGACCGTTTGGAGCGGACATATATGCTGGAGGATCTGGAGCAGGTCTGTACGCAGACACAGCGGCACCGCAGCGACGACCAGTGGTTCGGCCGGTGGTACACATTGGTCATTGCCCGGTCTCCCCAGGGGGACTATGTGACTTCCAGCTGGGAGCAAAGTGGGTTGAAGGTAGAAAGAGATGTATGGCCGGAGCAGATCGGGCGGGGCGGCATCTGCCGGGTTTGGGGCGATCAGCTTTATGCCGCCGCTGATGGGCTCCGGGGTGCGGTTTCCGCCACCATGGAGGTGGAGACGAAGAAGCGGACCCTTACCCTGGAGGGGAAGCGCTTGGAGGACGGGGTGTTTTCCTTTTCCTATCTCTCCCCGGACCATGACTATGACCGCTTCTCTCATGGGCAGGACATTAACCCGGACGAAGAGATCGACCTGCTGGATGCGGTGGATCTGTGGTACTGGGAGGAGTCGGACATGTTCGCCTATACGCTTTCTAGCCAGGACCTTCTCTGTACGGTGACGGCCCGGGACGAAGCGGGGCAGATTCTGGCGGAGGTAGAGCTGCCGCTGGACGTGATGGAACTGGGCACTCAGGAGTTTTACCGCTGGTAGCACCAGCGGGCAAAAAAAGGACGGTATCGAAAGATACCGTCCTTTTTGGCTCAGAATTTGTACTCCACAAACAGCTCCCGCACGGCGTTTGGGTCGGCGGGCTTAGGGGGAGCGGCCTGGGATGCGGCTTTCGGCGGTTCGGGCTTGGAGACTGTCGGGGCCTCATGGGGGCCGTCCCGCCATTGGAGGAACTTGGGCGCCACCTGGGGGAACAGGGCCAGGGAGAGGACGTCTTCGTCGCTCTTGGCGAGACCACGGAACTCCTCCCGGTACTTGGGTAATTCCGGCTCCAGCAGGTCCGCCGGGCGGCAGGTAATCACGTCCTCCGGCTTGATGCCGGCCTTGGCCCGGACTTCTTCGTTGACGGTGCCGGGCAGCTTGCCGTACTCACCCCGCAGCATGGCCTTGGACTCCTTGGTAAACGTCTTGTACCGCTCTCCGGTGATGATGTTCATCACCGCCTGGGTGCCCACGATCTGGCTGGAGGGGGTCACCAGCGGAGGATATCCGAAGTCCTCCCGGACCCGGGGAATCTCCGCCAGGACTTCGTAATACTGGTCTTCCTTCCCGGCCTGTTTGAGCTGGGAGATCAGGTTGCTCAGCATGCCGCCAGGCACCTGGTAGAGCAGGGTGTTGGTGTCCACATTCAGCACCTTCGGGTCCAGGGAGCCCTCGTCCTTGAGCTTCTGGGCCACCTTGCGGAAGTGGGCGGCGGCCTGGCTCATCTTGCTCAGGTCCAGCCCCGTGTCCCGGACAGTGCCCTGAAGGGTCGCCACCAGGGACTCCGTGGCGGGCTGAGAAGTGCCGTTGGCCAGGGGACTGAGGGCGGTGTCCACGATATCCACCCCTGCCATGGCCGCCATAAGATACACCATGTCGCCAGTGCCGGTGGTGTTGTGGGTGTGCAGGTGGATGGGGACAGATACCGTCTCCTTCAACCGCTTGACCAGAGAATAGGCCGCCATAGGCAGCAGCAGGTTGGCCATGTCCTTGACGCAGATCACATCGGCCCCCATCTGCTCCAGTTCCTTGGCCAGCTTCACGAAGTATTCTTCATTGTGAATGGGGGAGATGGTGTAGCTGAGTGTAGCCTCCACCATGCCACCGTACTTCTTGGTGGACTTGATGGCCTGCTCCAGGTTTCGCACGTCGTTGAGGGCGTCGAAAATGCGGATGATGTCAATGCCGTTTTCTATACTTTTGGCGCAGAAGGCGTCCACCACATCGTCGGCGTAGTGCTTGTAGCCCAGGATATTCTGCCCCCGGAACAGCATTTGCAGCTTGGTGTGGGGCAGGGCCTTGCGCAGTGCCCGCAGCCGCTCCCAGGGGTCCTCATTCAGGAATCGCATGCAGGAGTCGAAGGTGGCGCCGCCCCAGCACTCCAGAGACCAGTAGCCGATGGAGTCCAGCACCTCGCAGGCGGGCAGCATGTCCTCCAACCGCATTCGGGTGGCCGCCTGGGACTGATGGGCGTCCCGGAGGATGGTGTCCGTGATATACAGGGGTTTATTGGATAGAAATTCCATAGAAAGCCTCCACTTGCCCGCCGGGACCGGTTGCCGTCGCTGCGGCCTGGATGATCACCGGACCCGTTGGCGAGATAACGTTCTTTTTGGCTCTTTTTCCTATCAAGAAAAAGAATCAGCCGAAGAGGGAGATCAACACACCCGCAGCGATAGCAGAGCCGATGACGCCGGCCACGTTGGGCCCCATGGCGTGCATCAGCAGGAAGTTGCCGGGGTTGGCCTCCTGGCCCACCTTCTGAGATACCCGGGCTGCCATGGGCACGGCAGACACGCCGGCGGAGCCGATGAGGGGGTTGATCTTCTCCTTGAGAAAGAGATTCATGAACTTGGCCAGCAACACGCCGCCGGCAGTGCCGAAGCCAAAGGCCACAATGCCCATGGCCAGGATGGCCAGGGTCCGGGGGCTGAGGAAAGTGGTACCAGTGGCAGTGGCGCCCACAGAGACCCCCAGGAAGATGGTGACAATATTGACAAGCTCATTCTGCACCGTCTTGCTGAGCCGGTCAGTGACGCCGCATTCCCGGAAGAGGTTCCCCAGCATCAGGCAGGCGATCAACGGTGCCGCGGAGGGCACCAGTAGAGCCACGAAAACCGTTACCACGATGGGGAATACGATCTTCTCCTTCTTGGAGACCTCCCGCAGGGGCTTCATGACGATTTTACGCTCTTCCTCGGTGGTCAACAGCTTCATGATAGGCGGTTGGATTACCGGTACTAGGGCCATGTAGGAGTAGGCCGACACGGCGATGGGACCCAGCAGCGCCGGGGCCAGCATGACGGTGACGAAGATGGCGGTGGGGCCGTCGGCACCGCCGATGATGCCGATGGAGCTGGCCTCCTGTCCAGTGAAGCCAATCAGACGGCAGCCCACGTAGGTCATGAAGATGCCAAGCTGGGCGGCTGCACCCAGCAGCAGGCTCTTGGGGTTGGCGATCAGGGGGCCGAAGTCCGTCATGGCACCCACGCCCATGAAGATCAGGCAGGGGTAGATGCCCAACTTCACACCCAGATACAGCACGTCAATGAGTCCCACGGAGATGGTCTCGCCCACCGCCACAGTGGCCAGTACCGCCTCCGAAACCCCTTCGGCCGCCAGACCGTCCAGGAAGGCCTGGGTGATCTCAGCACCGCCGAACAGGTCCCAGTGGATGTGACCTCCGGCGAAGAGGATCTCATGATACATTTCCGCCCCGGGCAGGTTGGTCACCAGCATACCGAAGGCAATGGGGACTAGTAGCAGCGGCTCGAACTTTTTCACAATGCCCAGGTACAGCAAAATACAGGCAATAACGATCATGATGAGGCATTTCCAGTTACCGCCCTGGGTGAATTGATAAAAGCCGGTGCTTGTGATAAAATTCAGGATAGCGTCCATAGGCCGTCACCCCGTCACTGGATGGTGCACAGGGGCGTACCGGACTCCACCGCGGCACCCTTGGAGGTCTGGATGGCGGTCACGCGGCCGTCCCGGGGGCACATGATCTCATTTTCCATCTTCATGGCCTCCAAGATCATCAGCACCTGGCCCCGCTTGACGCTGTCGCCCACCGCAATGTTTACGGATAGGATGGTGCCGGGCATGGGGGCGCTCACCTGCTCTCCTCCAGCAGGAGCCGCTGCCGGGGCGGGCGCGGGGGCAGCGCCGGTCAGTTCTTCCAGTTCCACCTCATAGGGGACACCGTTGACGGTTACACGATACTTCTTCATGGAAAACCTCCCTATTCTTTTTCCTCGCTCCGAATTCAGAGCGGCTTGATGGACAGGATGCGGATACCGGTGATGTCGGTGCCCAGGTCCTCCGCCACAGCGGCGGACACGGCGGC
>URXS01000068.1 GCA_900551885.1 uncultured Oscillibacter sp. | reverse complement strand
GGACCGGGCCGACTGGCGGAAGCTGGGACTGGCCTTCGCCCGGCTGCGGTTTACCACCGAGACGCCGGCGGAATGCGTCCGGGTGTTCCGGGACTACCTCACCGGCGCCGCGCCGGAGGGCGCCTTTACCCGGGGGCTGTACGAGCGGGGCGTGGAGTAAAATCCGCCTCCGGAGCGGGAAAATCCGCTCCTTTTAGTAATATTTTTCTTTTATTCTACGAATCGTATTTACATTTGGAGTTTCATATGGAAGAGATCAAGGTAAAATACTTTGTGGACGATATTGACGAGCTGTGCTACGTGGACGGCAAGTCCGACTGGATCGACCTCCACGCTGCCGAGGACGTGACCATGAAGGCCGGGGAGTTCCGGCTGATCCCCCTGGGGGTGGCCATCGCCCTGCCGGAGGGCTACGAGGCCCACATCGTTCCCCGCAGCTCCACCTTTAAAAATTACGGCCTTTTACAGACCAACTCCATGGGCGTGGTGGACTACACCTACCGGGGCGACGGGGACCAGTGGCGGATGCCCGCCTACGCCACCCGGGACGTGACCATTGAGAAAAACGCCCGCATCTGCCAGTTCCGCATCGTGCGGAACCAGCCCCCCCTGCGCTTCGTCCGGGTGGACCATCTGGAGGGACCGGACCGGGGCGGCTTCGGCTCCACGGGAAAGTGAGGCCCGCCATGGCGAAGATCGTACTGGCCTCCGGCTCTCCCCGGAGGCAGGAGCTGCTCCGGCGCATCGGCCTGACGGATTTTACAATCCGGGTGCCCGTCGTGGAGGAATTCTGCCCGGAGGGCCTGTCCCCCCAGGAGACGGTGGAATACATTTCCCGGGAGAAGTCCCAGGCCGTGGACGCGGCAGAGGACGAGATCGTCATTACCGCCGACACCATGGTGTTTCTGGACGGGCGTCGCCTGGGCAAGCCCGCCGACGAGGCGGAGGCCCTGGCCATGCTGACGGCACTCCAAGGCCGACACCACACGGTGTGCACCGGCGTCACCGTCCGGCAGGGAGACCGCTTTTTGACGGAGAGCGAGACCACGGAGGTCTATTTCCGCCCGGTGTCCCGGGAGGAGATCCTGGCCTATATCCGCACCGGCGAGCCCATGGACAAGGCCGGGGCCTACGGCATCCAGGAAAAGGGCGCGCTGCTGGTGGAAGGGATCCGCGGCGACTATTTCAACGTGATGGGTCTGCCGGTGCTGCGGCTGAGCCGGATGCTGGGCCGCTTCGGCGTGACATTCCTGGCGTGATCGTTTCGATATTTTGAGGTTGGGAGGGGTCCCTTTTGAAAAACTTTCTGAAAGAACACGGGCTGTGGGTCCTCTTCGCCGCGGCGGTCATCGCCGTGGCCCTGGCCTGCATGTCCTTTTTCTCCAGCAATTCCGCGCCCCTGACCAATCTGGCGGGGATCATCGCCTCCCCCTTCCAGGCCGCCTACACCTCGGTGACCAACTGGATCGCCGACAAGCAGAAGTACTATGAGGACTACACGGCCTTGGAAGAAGAGAACGCAGAACTGAAAAAGCAGATCGCCGAGATGGAGGATGCCGTCCGCCGGTCGGAGAAGCTGGAGGAGGAAAACCGCAACTACCGGGATCTTCTGAATCTGCAGCAAGCCCACCGGGATCTGACCAGCGACATGGAGTCCGCCTACGTGATCGAGCACGAGGTCTCCAACTGGACCTCCTCCCTGACGTTGAACAAGGGCACCGCCAGCGGCGTGGAGGTTGGCGACTGCGTCATGGATTCCACCGGCGCCCTGGTGGGCCTGGTGGACAAGGCCGGGTACAACTGGTGCAAGGTACTGACCATCGTGGACACGGACACCTCCATCGGCGCCCAAGTGTTCCGCACCAAGGACCTGGGCGTGGCGGAGGGTGACTTCGCCCTGATGCGGGAGGGACGCCTGCGGCTGAACTACCTGCCCGCCGACTGCCAGCTGCTGGCCGGCGACCTGGTGGAAACCTCGGGCCTGGGCGAGTACCTGCCCTCCGGCCTGGTGATCGGCACCGTGGAGGAGGTCCAGGTGGACGATTCCGGTGCCACCTCCTACGCGGTGCTGGTGCCCAAGGTGGACTTTGACAGCCTCAACCAGGTGTTCATCATCAAATCCTTCGACATTGTCCCCTGACTTTCCCCCCAGTTCCCTCAGAGAGGAGGTGGCGCCGTGCTGGCCCGAAACGAGAGTATTTTCAAGTGGTCCCTGTATGCCGGGGCCACTGTCCTGCTGCTGCTGCTCCAGGGCTTCGTGCTGCAGCGGCTGAGCTTCTGGGGCGTGATCCCCTTTCTGTATCCGGCTGTGGCGGCGGTGCTGGGCACCTATGAAAACCCGGTCCCCAGCACCATCTTCGGCCTGGGGCTGGGGGTGGTGTGCGACCTGCTGCTGCCAGGCTCCATCCCCTGCCTGTACACGCTGATGTTCCCCCTGGCGGGGCTCAGCGGCGCGCTGATTTCCAAGAGCCTTCTGAAGGCGGGCCTCCTGTGCGCCCTGGTGTCCTCTGCCGCCGCCTTTTTGCTGACGGATCTGCTGCGCTGTCTGGTGCTTTGGGCCGGGGGCAAGTCCGCCTGGGGCGCCGGACTGTGGCTGATGATACAGGAATTTCTGGTCACCGCCCCCTTCCTGCTGGTGGTGGTGCCCCTGTTTTCCGCGGTCCACCGCCGCGTCCATATCTATGACTGATTCCAACCACTGTTTCCCAAAGGAGTTCTCATGGACCTGAAAGAATTTCCCCATCTGCGGCTGTATCTGCTGGGCGGCTTTGTCCTGGTGGTATTGGCGCTGTATCTGGGCGTGCTGTACGACACCCAGGTCAACGACCACGAGGACTATCTGGCCCAGTCCATCCGCACCATTACCCAGCCGGAGACCGTGGAGGCCTCCCGGGGCATCATCACGGACCGGAACGGTCAGGTGCTGGTGTCCAACCGCTCTACTTACAGCCTGACCTTCAATCCCGATCTGCTGAAAGAGGGCGAGGACATCAATGAGGCCATTCTGCGTCTGGTGGAGCTGTGCCGGGAGCAGGGGGTGGACTGGGAGGACAACCTGCCCATCACCGGGACGGCGCCCTTTTCCTACACGCTGGACAGTTTGAGTGACCTGCAACGGGGCCGCTTCCTCACCTACCTGCTGAGCCTGGACGCGGTAACGGAGCCGCTGGGGGTCTATCTGCTGGACCATCCGGCCCTGCTGGAGGTGGAGGATGAAGAGGGAAACACCACCAACCCCGCCGACGACATCCTGGCGGACGCCACCCTGACGGACGACCAGAAGGCCTCCGCGCTGGTGGAGAAGCTGCCTTCTTCCGCCCTGACGGAGAACTTGCTGACGGACATCGGCATCTCCGCCCACAAGCTGGTGGAGCTCATGCGGGAGGACTTCAAGCTGCCCGCCGTCTTTTCTTTGAATCAGGCCCGCCTGGTGCTGGGCGTCCGGTATGAGCTGGAGCTCCGGTCCCTGATGCCTAAAATCCCCTCCTACGTGATGAGCGAGGACGTGGACACCGCCTTTATCTCCCTGCTCAGCGACGGCAATTTCTCCGGCGCCAAGGTCAGCTCCTCCAGCGTCCGGGAGTATCAGACCACCTATGGCGCCCATATCCTGGGATATACCTCCGTGATCCAGGCGGAGGATGACACCGAAGCCCTGACCGAACAGGGCTACAACCTGGACGACAAGATCGGCCGCTCCGGCGTGGAGGCTGCCTTCGAGGAGTACCTGCGGGGCAGGGATGGCGTCCGTATCGTCTCCACCAATTCCGACGGCAAAATCACCGGCGAATACTACCAAAAAGCGCCGGAGCCCGGCAACACTGTGGAGCTGACCATTGACCTGGACTTCCAGGCGGCGGTGGAGGACGCTCTGGCGAAAACCGTCTCCCAGATGAATGCCGACGATGCCCGGAAGGGCAAGGAGACCATCCGGGGTGCCGGCGTGGCGGTGTTGGACGTGGATACCGCCGGTGTGCTGGCCCTGGCCTCCTATCCCACCTACGATCTGTCCACCTACCTGCAGAACGCCACGGAGCTGAACAACGACCCCACCGCTCCCCTCTACAACCGGGCTACCCAGGGCCGGTACGCCCCTGGCTCCACCTTCAAGCCCCTGATGGCGGTGGCCGCCCTGGAGGAGGGGGCCGTCACCCTGACGGAGACTGTCCGGGACCCCGGCTACTGGGTCTATCCCGATACCGTGGCCGGAACCGGTACCTGGTCCTGGAAGTGCTGGAACCGCAGCGGGCACGGCCTTGTGAACGTGGTGGAGGCCATCAAGGTCTCCTGCAACGTCTTTTTCTATGAGATGGCCTACCGGCTGGGCATTGAGACCATGAACGAGTACGCCCTGGCCTTCGGGCTGGGACAGAGCACCGGCATCGAGATCGGCGACAACCCCGGCGTCCTGGCGGGTCCCGCGGAGCGGGAGGCCAACGGCGGCACCTGGTACGGCGGCGACACCATCACCGCCGGTATCGGCCAGTCCGACAACCTGTTCACCCCCCTGCAACTGGCCAACTACATCGCCACGCTGGTCAACGGCGGAACCCACAACGAGGTGCATCTGCTCAAAGCCGTCAAGTCCTATGACAACTCCCAAGTGCTGGCGGTAGGCGGCGGAGAGCCCCTCAACACCATCGATATCAGCGACAGCACCCTGGCCGCGGTAAAGGAGGGTATGCATGAGCTGACCACCACCGGCTCCCTGGCCGGCTACTTCCGCTCCTGCGTGGTGGATGCCGGCGCCAAGACCGGTACCGCCCAGATCTCCGCCAACACCACCAACAACGGCGTCTTTGTGTGCTTCGCCCCCTACGACGACCCGGAGATCGCGCTGGCCATCGTCATCGAGAAGGGCTCTGCCGGCGCCAATCTGGCCTCCACCGCCGTGGAGATTCTCAACGCCTACTTCACCGCCGACGAGATCGGCACCGCCATCATCGGCGAAAATCAACTGCTGCAATAAGGAGGATCGTCTCGCATGAGCGAACCCTTTGTCTTTGACCCCCGCTGCGGCCTGTGTAAGTCGCCCTTCGGGGCCGCCGCTTGCGGAACCGCTATCACCTTTCACTGCCGCCCTCTGGCGTCGGAGGCCTTTACCCACTGTGCGCTTGTCATGCACCGGGAGTTCTCCGACCAATGGGAGGAGCGGGAACTGCTGCAGGATGGGGTGGACGGCGAGCGCATTCGCTTCTCCCTGTCCATGCGGGCCCCGGCGGAGCCGGATCTGGTCTGGTACCACTTCCGCTTCTGGCGGGACGACGGCACCGGCTGCGATCTGGACAAAACCGGCTACCGCAGCGATGGTCAGATCGACCCCTGGCAACTGACGGTGTACCAGGAAAGCCGCACCCCCGGCTGGTTTGGCAGCGGCGTAATTTACCAGATATTCCCAGATCGTTTTTGCCGCCTGCCTACGGACAAAGCCGACCCCGCGGGACTTGTGGGCAGCCGCTGGGTCCATCAGAGCTGGTTGGAGACACCGGAGTGGCGGCCGGACCCGGACGGCGAGGTCCGCAACCGGGACTTCTTTGGCGGCAGTCTGCGGGGCATTGCCTCCAAATTGCCCTATTTGGCGGAACTGGGTGTCAGTACGCTGTACCTGAACCCCATTTTCGAGTCCGCCTCCAACCACCGCTATAACACCGCTGATTATACCAAGGTGGATCCCATGCTGGGCACGGAGGAGGACCTGCGGACCCTGTGCGAACAGGCTCATGAGCTGGGAATGCGGGTGATTTTGGATGGCGTGTTCAACCACACCGGATCCCAGAGCCTCTACTTCAATGCCGACGGTTTTTACCCCTCTCTGGGAGCGGCCCAAAGTCAGGAATCCCCCTACTTTGGCTGGTACACCTTCCACCCCTGGCCGGACGACTATGACGCCTGGTGGGGCATCCGCACCCTGCCGGCAGTCCGGGAGGACTGCCCCGGCTATGTGGATTACATCATTGACAATCCCGACTCCATCATCCGCCGGTGGCTGCGCTGCGGCGTGGACGGCTGGCGGCTGGATGTGGCCGACGAACTTCCCGACTGGTTCATTGAGAAGATCCGGAACGCCATGGAGGAAACCAACGCCGACAGCTTCCTGCTGGGCGAGGTGTGGGAGGACGCCAGCAACAAGATCGCCTACTCCCAGCGGCGGCGCTACCTGCTGGGCCGGGAGCTCCACGGCGTCATGAACTACCCCTTTCGGACCGCTCTGCTGGCCTACCTGCGGGGCGGCAACGCCGCCGACTTCCAGGAGGCCATGGAGACCATCCGGGAGAATTACCCTCCCGCCGCTTTTTACTCGGCGCTGAATTTCCTCGGCACCCACGATACGCCCCGTATCCTGACGGTGCTGGGCGCCGACCACGTGCCGGAGACCAAGGAGGAGCGGGCCGCCTACCGCCTCTCCCCCACCGAGCGGGCCCGGGGCGAGGCCCTGACCCGGCTGGCGGCGCTGGTGCTGTTTGCCTTTCCCGGCGCGCCCATGATCTACTATGGCGACGAGGCCGGCATGGAGGGTTTTGAGGATCCTTTCAACCGGGGCACCTTTCCCTGGGGCAATCAGCCTCTGGAGCTGCGGCAGTGGTTCTCCCTGCTGGGCTATCTGCGGCGCAGTCGTCCCTCCCTGTCCCGGGGCCGGTTCCGGTGGCTGTGTGCCTCCGGCCCTCTGCTGGCTTTTGCCCGTGAGACGGAGTCGGAGCGGACGGTGCTGGTGACCAACGCCGGCCAGGAGGTCCGCACCCTGACCCTCCCCTGGCACTGGGCACCGCCCCAGGATCTGCTGACCGGCCAGGTATATCCCGCCGGAGACGGCCTGCTGACATTGACCCTGCCGCCTCGTACGGGCCTGCTGTTAAGCTGAAAAATCCCCCGGATGTTTCACGTGAAACATCCGGGGGATTTTTTTGCTTTCTCAGGGACCTGTTTCACGTGAAACACGCCTTCCCTTTTCCGGCTTTTTTGGATTTGCCCTTGCAAGTGCCGACCCTCCTTGATATAATGGGTGATTGAACCCAAGGATCTGAGAAAGTAGGTGTCCCTTTGGCAAAAACCGTTGCAATTGTCAATCAAAAGGGCGGTGTCGGCAAAACCACCACCTGCGTCAACCTGGCCGCCACCCTGATGGAGGCCGGGAAAAAAGTTTTGCTCTGCGACTTTGACCCCCAGGCCAACTCCACTTCCGGTATGGGTGTGGACAAGACCGTCTCCAAGGGCATCTACCAGGTGCTGATCGGCGAGTCGGAAGCCCGGGAGGCGGTGGCTCACACCCGTTTCGGGGATGTGTTGCCCTCCAACAAGGCGCTGGCCGGCGCCGGTATCGAGCTGATCGGCATGGAGCGGCGGGAATTCCTGCTGCGGGATGCCTTGGAACAGCTTGCGGCAGACTATGACTTTATTTTTATTGACTGTCCGCCCTCTCTGGAGCTGCTGACCCTCAACGCCCTCTGTGCCGCAGACACGATTTTGGTGCCGGTTCAGGGGGAATACTACGCCCTGGAGGGACTCAGCGACCTGATGAACACCGTCCGCATTGTGCGGCGGTCCCTGAACCCCAAGCTGGAGCTGGAGGGTGTGCTGCTGACCATGTTTGACGGCCGCACCAATCTGGCGTTACAGGTGGCGGAGGAAGTGAAGCATTACTTCCCCGGCAAGGTCTACGCCACGGTGATTCCCCGGAATGTCCGCCTCAGCGAGGCCCCCAGCCACGGAAAACCCATTACCGCCTACGACCGCTCCTCTCGGGGAGCGGAGGCTTATACCGCTTTTGCCGCTGAATTTTTAAAGCGGCAAGGCGCCTGATTTCCAGAAAGGAGGGTGCGTATGGCATCCAAGAAACCCTCCGGCCTGGGCCGCGGCCTCGGCGCCCTGCTGGGTGACGAGGCGCTGAAGCCCGAAGCCGCAGGCAGTCTGTATGTGGACATCTCCCAGGTGGAGAGCTGTTCCTCCCAGCCCCGGAAGGCCTTTGATGAGGCCGCTCTGGCGGAGCTGGCGGATTCCATCCGGCTCCACGGCATCATTCAGCCCCTGACGGTCCGGAAGCTGGCCTCCGGCTATTACCAGATCATCGCCGGCGAGCGCCGTTGGCGGGCCGCCCGCCTGGCGGGACTGCGGGAGGTGCCGGTAGTCGTGGTGGAGGCTGACGACCGCAAGGCCGCCGAGCTGGCCATGATCGAAAACCTTCAGCGGGAGGACCTGAATCCCATGGAGGAAGCCGCCGGTTTCCAGACTCTGATCGAGAACTATCACATGACCCAGGAGGAGGCCGCCGCCCAGGTGGGCAAGTCCCGCAGCGCTGTGGCCAATGCCCTGCGATTGTTGTCACTGACCGCCCCGGTGGCGAAGCTGGTGGAGGAGGGCAAACTCTCCGCCGGTCATGCCCGGGCTCTGGTGCCCCTCTCCCCCGCTCTGCAACAGCGGGCCGCAGAGGCGGTGGTGTCCGGCGGACTGTCGGTCCGACAGACGGAGGCTCTGGCCAAGCGACTGTCTGCGGAAAAGAAGCCCGTGAAGGCGGCGCCCAGCGGTCCAGACTACACTGCGGAGGCCCAGAAGGACTTGAGCTCCCGGCTGGGCCGGGGCGTCCGGATCGTCACAGGACGAAAAAAGGGCCGCATTGAGTTGGAATATTACGGGATGGACGACCTGAACGACCTGCTGGAGGCTTTGGCGCTCCTGCGGCTCAAGGGCCCGGAGTCCAGGCCCTGAAAGGAACAAACACTATGAAATTGGAAAAACGAAGCGACGGGTCAGGTGATCCTGTCTCCTCTCAGGGCCAGGACACAACGCCCACCGGGAAAAAGCCCGTCGTGGTGTATATCATGATCCTCTTCATCGTGGCGTTTTTGCTGATGGCGCTGTCCTTCTTCATGCACCAGCGCAGCAACACGGAGGCCCTGGGCGAGCTCCAGCACTCCGTCACTGCCATGCAGGAAGTCCAGGCCACCCAGGAGAAGATCATCGAGCTCCAGGAAGAGCTGTCCCAGGCACAGGAAGACATTGCGGACCTGGAGGACGCCGGGCAGGAAACCCAGGATAAGCTGGATGCGGCCGAGACGGAGTCCCAGGCTCTGCTGGAACTGTACACCCTGCAACAACAATACGCCGCCGGCGATCTGGAGGCCTGCCGGAAAACCATTGAGGAGATGGTCTCCGCCGGCTACGACACCGTCCTGCCGGAGGAATCCCCCGAAAAGGACGTCACCTCCCCTGCCCGGCGCTTTGCCCAGCTTCGGGAGGCCGTGGAAGCGCAGACCAACTGACCTGAAAGCGGCGAAATCCTTTTTTTGTTATCAACGTTTCACGTGAAACATTTTATGCACCCACATTTTATTTGAGGAGAGAGAACCATGCTGGATATCCGATTTATCCGGGAAAACCCCGATGCCGTCAAGGAAAACATCAAAAAGAAATTCCAGGATGCCAAGCTGCCCCTGGTGGACGAGGTTATCGACCTGGACGCCAAGCGCCGCGCCGCCATTGCGGAGGCGGACCAGCTCCGCTCCAACCGCAATACCCTCAGCAAGCAGATCGGCATGCTGATGGGCCAGGCCAAGAAGGACCCCAGCAAGCTGGCGGAGGCCGAGGCTGTCAAGGCCCAGGTGAAGCAGCAGGCGGATCGCCTGGCGGAGCTGGAGAAGCAGGAGACCGAGCTGGAGGCGGCCCTCCACAAGGACATGCTTCAGATTCCCCAGATGATCGACCCCTCCGTGCCCATCGGCCCGGACGATTCCTGCAACGTGGAGGTGCAGCGCTTTGGTGAGCCCAAGGTGCCCGACTTCCCCATCCCCTATCACACGGAGATCATGGAATCCTTCAACGGCATCGACCTGGACGCCGCCGGACGGGTCTCCGGCAACGGCTTCTACTACCTGCTGGGCGACATCGCCCGGCTCCATGAGGCGGTGCTGGCCTATGGCCGGGACTTCATGATCGGCAAGGGGTTCACCTACTGCATTCCCCCCTTCATGATTCACGGCAACGTGGTGGAGGGCGTCATGTCCCAGACCGACATGGACGCCATGATGTACAAGATCGAGGGCGAGGACCTGTACCTGATCGGCA
>URXS01000067.1 GCA_900551885.1 uncultured Oscillibacter sp. | reverse complement strand
TTTATGGAAAAGTGCCCACGGTATGGCTGAAGTGGCTTTTTGCCGCCTTTCTCTTCTATGCCGGAGGGAGGTATCTGCTGTGACAGAGTGGCTGGTGCCCCTGGCCTGCGGTCTGGGGGCGGGCATTCTCTCTGCCTGGGGCGTGGGCGGTGGCACCATTTTGCTGCTGGTGATGACGCTGCTGCTGGATGTGGACCAGCGGACTGCCCAGGCCATCAACCTGCTGTTCTTCCTGCCCACCGCCGCTACCGCCCTGGTGTGCCACGCCAGGAACGGCTGTCTGGACAAGCCCGTCCTCCGCTCCGCAATTCCCTGGGCGGTGGTGGCGGCGGTAGCCGGTGCCTGGATCGCCACGGCGGTGGACCCGGAGCTGCTGCGGAAGCCCTTCGGTGTATATCTGCTGTTATCCGGTGCCAGCCTGCTGTGGCCCAAGCGCAAAAAAGCGTCCTGACGATTTTCGTCAGGACGCTTTTCTCCACATATTTTTCGACATCTGTTCCGCCCGGTCAGGAGACCGGCTCCACAGCCTCTTCCTTGGCCTGCAAAACCAGGGTCACTTCCAGGCGCTCCCCGTCCCGCCAGAGGGTAAGAGGCATCTCATCTCCCACCCGGAACTGGCGGCGGACCTTCAGCAAATCCTGGCTGGAGGATACATCGGTCCCAGCGGCGGAGACGATGAAATCTCCCACCTGAATCCCCGCCTCGTCAGCGGCGGAGCCGGGATTCACCTCAATGACCTCGATCCCCCACAGGTCGCCCTCCAGTTGGACACCCACCTGCAATACGGAAACGCCCAGCTCTGGCTCCGGCAGCACCTCTCCGTAAGTCAGCAGGTCATTGACCAGATACCGGATAGTGGAAGAGGGAATGGCGAAGCCCAAGCCTTCCACATTGGAGTAAGTGGAGCTCATTTTGATGGTGTTGATGCCTATCACCTGGCCATAGGTATTGATCAGGGGGCCGCCGGAGTTTCCGGAGTTCAGGGCGGCGTTGGTCTGGATCAGCGTCATGGTCCGGTCATCCACCCGTACATCCCGGTTAATGGCGGAGACGATACCGTCGGTCAAAGTGCCCCGCAGCTCCACGCCCAGGGGGTTACCGATGGCGTAGACCTTATCTCCCACTGTCAGGGCATCGGAGTCCCCAAAGATGGCAGGGGTCAGGCCGGTCAAATCCACTTTCAGAATTGCCAGGTCATTTTCCATGTCCCCGGCCACGTACTTGGCCTCATAGCTGCGGTTGTTATCCAGGGTGATCCCGCAATCCCGGCCGCCCTCCACCACATGGTAGTTGGTGAGAATATAACCGTCCTCCGTAAAGATGACCCCGGTGCCCACGGAAACGCCATCCCCCAACTGGGCCAGTACAGTCACCACAGAGGGGTTGACCTGCTGGTAGATCTCCTGAGCGGTCAGCTCCCGGCCACCGGCGGGTTCCACCGTCAGCTCCACGCCCTGTCCGGTGGGATAGGTGGGGATGGTGATCTCCTCCATGGCCACAGAACTGTCCCGCTCGTCATAATCGTAGTAGAACCGGTCGTCCCGGGCCTTTTCCCGGGCGTTGTTCCACAGCAGGGCACCAATGGTTGCCCCCACCGTCACTACCAGGCACAGCAGAAATACCCACAGGCCCTTCCGGCTCCGCCGGTGGGTCTGTGGGGGCGCAACACGGCGCCCCGGAAGGGGGCGGCTGTACCGCTCCACCACCTCCCGGGGGTCCGGCTGAATATAGCATTCCACCACCTCGCCGGGAAGGCACTCTTCCCGGGAGGTCTGCGTGTGTTCGTCCATGCGTCCCTCATTCCATGGCCAGGGAGAAGGAGAAGGTCGTCACCCCGTTCTCGCTGGTCACATTGATCTTTTCCTTGTGCTGTTCCAGAATGGTCTTCACAATATAGAGCCCCAGGCCCACGCCGTCCTTATCCTCGCTGCGGGACTTGTCGCTCTTGTGGAACCGCTCGAACAGCAGCGGCAGTTCCTCGGGAGAAATGGTCTCCCCCAGATTTCGTACCGTTACCCGGGCCTTGCCGTCCAGCGGGGTCACACCCAGGTACAGCTTGGTGCCGGGCGTGGCAAATTTGGCAGCGTTATCCAGCAGATTGTAGATCACTTGGGTGATCAAATCCTTGTCCCCCAGTACCAGGATCGGCTCGTCGGGAATATCCGCGTCCACATCCAACTGGCGGTCGGTGATCTTCTTCTCCAGGGAGATCAGTACTCGACGCATGCTCTCGCAGATGTCGAAGCGGCTGCCGTTGCGCAGAGGGTCCATGGCCTGAAGCTGACTGACATCCAGCATCCGCCGCACCAGGCGGCTGAGGCGGCGGCTTTCGTCGGAGATAATCTGAAGATACTGCCGCTCGTTCTCCGGGGGGATGGTGCCATCCAATATACCGTCTGTATAACCGGCAATGGTGGTCATGGGGGTCTTCAGCTCGTGAGAGATGTTTGCGATGAACTCCCGACGCTGGCGCTCTGTCTGCTGCAGCGTCTCCGCCATATTGTTGAAGGAGGCCGCCAGCTCGCCTACCTCGTCGTCCCGTCCGTAGTCCCGCATCCGCACGTCAAAGTCGCCCTCAGCATAGCGGCGGGTGGCCTGGGCCATCTCCCGGATGGGCTGCACCTGCCGCATAGCCGTGACCGAGGAGGCCATGAAGGAGATCATCAGCACCACAAAGGCCGTCATGAAGAACAATCCGATGAAGCCCTGCCACATGGAGTCCAGGGACTCACTGGTGGAAACAGCGAAGGCGATGCCCGCCGGCTCGTCACCGTCATCGGTGTAGATGGGGACACCCACCACAAACCGCTTGGCCTCATAAAAGCCGCCCAGGTCGCTGCGGTGGGCGGAGATCTGGTTCTCCAGCACCTCCCGGGTCATCTCCTCCGGCACAGTGACCACCAGGCCCTCCATAGCCGGATCCGTGGACAATCCCACATGCCCCTCGGTGTCACAGATCAGGAAGTCCACCTCCGAAACGGTGGCGGCAAAGGTGGCCAACTGGCGCAGGTCGTCCTCCTGACCGGTGCGCAGATAGCCGGCAGCAATTTGGGCCACCATCTGGGCCTTTTCACCCAGCTCCTCGCTCTTCTGGCTGCGGGCATAGTTGTAACTGAGGGAGAAGAAAGAGGCGCCCAGCAGGAGCAGTGTCAGCATCACCATGCCGGCGGTGACGAACAACTGCCGCCAGTACAACCCCCGGAATCGCTTTTTCAGCGTTTTCATCCTTCCGCCTTCTCCGCCGGGCGGCTGCCGGTAACCTCAAATTTATATCCCACACCCCAGACAGTCTTCAGCGCCCACTGGTCGCTGACACCCTCCACTTTCTCCCGCAGGCGCTTGATGTGGACATCCACAGTCCGGCTGTCGCCAAAGTAATCAAAGCCCCACACCTCATCCAATAGCTGGTTGCGGGTATAGACCCGGTTGGGGGTGGAGGCCAGATGGTAAAGCAGTTCCAGTTCCTTGGGCGGCGTATCGATCTTCTTGCCATCCACAATCAACTCGTATGAATCCAGGTCGATCACCAGCTTGTCAAATGTCAGCCGCTTGGTGGTATCATTGGGGATTTCCGTCCGCCGCAACACGGCGTTGATGCGAGCGATCAACTCTTTCATCTCGAAGGGCTTGACAATGTAATCGTCGGCACCCATCTCCAGACCCTGAATACGGTCAAAGACCTCACTCTTGGCGGTCAACATGATGATAGGCACCTTGCTGGTCTCCCGGATCTTGGCACAGACGGCCCAGCCGTCCATTACCGGCAGCATGATGTCCAGCAGGATCAGGTCCGGTGTCTGCTTTTTAAACTCCTCAATGGCCTTTCCGCCGTCCCCGGCGATCCGGACATCGAAGCCTTCTTTCACCAGGTACATGTGGATCAGATCGCAGATATTGCGGTCGTCTTCCACCACCAGAATGTTACGGCCCATGGTGATCCCTCCAGTTTCTTACAGTTCATTTTTCTCATTATAACCCATTTCACCAGGTGGTGTTGAATATTCTGTAAATTCCCGGTTCAGGTGGTCTCTGTCAAGGCCATGCACCGGTCCCCAGAACTCTGGAGGCCCGCCAAAAAGGCCCGCAGCCCGGTGGCCGTGACGCCATCCCCCAGCCACACGGACACATCCCTGGCCCGGTCCGCCACCCGATCCAGCAGCACATTGGCCGAGGAACTGTCCGCCAGCAAATAGGCTGAGCGGTCCAGATCCGGCCACAGGCAGCAGTATCCCATGGTCTCCACGTCGGCGGCAGTCTGATCAGAGACATTCTCCAGCCGGGCCAGCCGGGTCTTGCCGCAGGTAGCGACCTCCAGGGCGGCATTGCCCACCGCAAGCTGCTCCGCCACAGTCCGGTCCCCTTCCGCGGCGTCCGCCACGATACCGATGGTGTACCCGGAGGCCGTCATTCGGCGCAGGAGATCTCCCTGCTGTTGCAGAAAGTCCACTGTACAGTAAAAGGTAACCTGGCGGTCATACTGATCCAGAACATCCAGCAGCGCCGTGACCACAGAGGCCTCCGACGCCTTGATGCACAGATATACCTGTTGGCCGGACGTGCTCTGCGCATCCGGGCTTTCCGTGGTGGTGTCTTCACCGCCGCTGGGTTGACTACCGGATTCCTGATCCTTCAGATACTGGCTGTAGCGGCTCTCCATCTGATAACTGGCAGCATCGGCGAAGATCCGTTCCGACAGGTCCACGTCCTTGGTCCGTACCCACACCAGATACCCTCTGGGCACCTCGATAACCGTGTAGAGCAGGCCAAAGCATCGGGCCACCAGGGAAATCGGCAGAAATGTCACACCGCCCCGCTGGATGGCCTTCTGAAAATACATATTCCCATCCTTGTCCACGGCGTAGTCCTTGCTAAGATCAAAACTGAGGGTCTGGAATTCCGCGTCACCGCCATACAGCAAAAGGGCGGGGCCCTCCTCACCGCTGATGGTCGCCACGCCCACGCCCAGATCCCGGTTGACGCCGGAAAAAATGGTAGAGGGCACATACAAATATCCGCCGGACCAGAAGGGCATGGTGGCATCCGACAGCTCCAGAACATTTTTATTCACAGCGGTAAAGTACACCGTCCCGGCGGCCATTACCGGTACTGTCAACTGAACCAACAGCACCACGCAGGCCAGTGCCGCCAGCAGCTTCCGTCTCATGGACATGCCCTCCTTTCTCCGTTTATGCAGGCCTTTTGAATAAGACATTTTAGCATATTTTGCGGTCTCTTGTAAAGCCTCACCCCATTCCGCCAGGGACATAGGGCTCTACTGTCACGCCGGTGTAGTAATGGGTCAGGATCTCCTTGTAATCCGCCCCTTCCGCCGCCATTTCATTGGCGCCGTACTGGCTCATGCCCACCCCGTGGCCGAAGCCGGTGACGAAAAACACCAGTTTTCCCTCCTGGACCTCCCACTCAAAGCAGGCGGACCGGAGCCCCAGGATACTGCGCAGGGTGCTGCCCTTCACCGTAACGCCCCCCACCTCTATAGTCTCCACACTGCCGGCTGTATCCGTAACGGCATTGCGGAGCCAGGTATCCATCTCTCCTGTCAAGTCCGCCTCTGGGAGGGCCGCCATTACCTTTTCCCGGAACTCCTCGGCGGTAAATTCCGCCCGGCTGTAGTAGTTGGGGATGGCGTCCCCCGGCTCCGGAGAACTGACCGACTGGAGATAGGGCAGGTCATTGACCCAAACCTCCCCGGCGGAGCGGGTCTGACCTGCCGAGGAGGAGTGAAACACTGCCAGAATGGGCACCCCGCCATAGAGGATCGTCTCTCCGTCGGTATCATGGACCGCCGTTTCGATTTTTGCCTCGTTTGCGTCGGCGGCATCCCCCCAGTTCTCCCGGGCCCGGTCTTCGGCGATGTAGGCCTGGCAGCAGGTGGAATCCGTGCAAATATCGGCCTCCTCACCATGGTTGCCACCAGTTTGAATTTTATATAAGGTATACGTCCGGGCAGCCACTGCCTGGGCCTTCAGGGCCTCCAGCTCAAAAGAGGCGGGCATCTCCGCCCGGACCACCCCCACCAGATACGTCCCCAGGTCCATCTCCGTCACCGTGTCCCCATCCAGCACCCGCAGGGTGGTGCGGCTGTCCAGATCTCCGGGGACAAAGGGCTCCCTTTCACTCTCGTCCACTGTGTCCCGGGCAGAAAACAGCGTGTCCCGAAAAGGGGCGATCACCACCAGGGGCAACAAAAACAACAGTGCCAGCAGCACCGCGGACACCGCGGCGGTCTGGCGGAACTGAGATGCGCGCTTCATGTACTTCCTCCTCTTTCGTCTCAAAGCCGGGCCTGTCCCTTCACTGTATGCGCCTGGACGGGAGAACATGAGACCAGCATGGACAAATCTTTTTTCCCGTGGTATACTGTCCTTTGAAATTTTAACAGACAAGGGGACCCGTTCCTATGAAACGATATGCTGTATTCCCGGCCCTGGCCCTGGGCGGCGGCTGCGCCGCGTTCATCCTGCGGCTGCTGCAATGGCGCACCGGCTTTGAGCCGGACACCGGTCTGCCCGTTCCCGGCACGCCATTCGGTGTCCTGACAGCGGCTCTGGCGCTGCTGGCCATTGTGGCTTGTATTGTGCTGCGCAAAAAGTTGCCGGAGGAAAAAGAGGGCACGCCCCTCTTCCCGGCGGGCTTCTCCACAGGAGAGGCCGGTCTTCTGACCCTGGCGGTCGCCGGCATATTTTTGATGGCAGTCTCCGGCCTGGCGGACCTTGCCGCCGGCATGGGTGTGCAGGCCCTGCCCGGTATGGCGCAAAGCGCCACCGTCTCTCAGCGGGAGCAGTTGCTTCTGGGGGCTCTGACGCTGGCAGCGGCAGTGTGCCTGTTCCCCGCCATTCCCGTCTGCCGGCAGCGGCCCGACCGGGAGCCCCGGCCCTTCAACGGCATCCTGTTGCTGGCATCGGTGGTGTGTTTGGTAGTGCGGCTGGTGCTGGTGTACCGGCAGGACTCCGCCAACCCGGTCCTGGCGGCCTACTGGGTAGAGCTGCTGGCCCTGGTGCTGGTGATCCTGGCCCTGTACCGGCTGTCCGCCTTTGCCTATGGCGTGGGCCGGACCCGCCGCTTCGTGCTGTACGCCGTACCGGCGGTGGTGCTGTGCCTGGCCTCCCTGGCGGACGGTGGAAGCCTCAGTTCCATTCTCTTCAACGGAGGCGCCGCCCTGACGCTGACGGGCTTTTTGCTGCAGCGTCTGGCCAACCTGCCATCTGGCGGGAACAATCAGTGACAATATACCACAAAAACCCCGCCGGAAACACCCATTCCGGCGGGGTTCACAGTTCTTTTACAACTTTTCCAAAGGCAGGAACAGGGCCAGCCTTCCGGCTGGCCCTGTTCCTTATTTTTTGGAAGATTGGATGAAAAGAAGTTTTGTCTCTTGCAAGTATTACGATACCGGAGAGTTGTTAAACAAACCAGCGGCAATTGTTACAAAAGTTTTAAATCCCGTCAGGGTCAGGTTTTTTCTGTGCCTGACGCAATCCGGCGAAAAAGGCCGCCAGCTCTGCCCGGCACGCCTCTCCCAGGACGCCGCCCACCAGGGCCGGCCGGTTGGGGAAGTCCTCCATAAAAAGGTTGGTGACCCCGCCGCAGGCGCCGAAGACCTCGTCCCGGGCGCCGTACCACACCCGCGCGATCCGGGCATTCAGAATGGCCCCGGCACACATGGGGCAGGGCTCCAGCGTCACATACAACTCGCAGTCCTCCAGCCGCCAGGTGCCCAGAGCCGCGTTGGCCTGGGCAATGGCCTCCATCTCCGCATGGGAGGCGGTAGAGCGTTTCTCCTCCCGCCGGTTGCGGCCCCGGCCTATGATCTCCCCATTCCGAACGATGACGCAGCCCACCGGCACCTCCCCGGCCAGAGCGGCCTGATGAGCCAGGGCCAGGGCCTCTTTCATGAAGTGTTCCTGTTGGGTCTGCATACTGTTCCCTCCTGTCGTATGAAATCTGGCATATTTGTCCAAACTTTCCATACATAAAAGTAGGAGGGACACTGCCATGAAAACCGTACTTTTTTCCGGAAAGACCCGGCCGGACCCTGAACTGCTGACTCTGAAGGAAGAATTGCTGGCAGCCCAGGCGGACCTGGCCAATGCGTATCGCCAGTTTGATCAGGCTCTGGACCCGGAGCTGGTGGAATCCTGCATTTATCAGATCAGCGCCGTGAAGGCCCGGTGCAACTATCTTATCCGGGCCATCAAAGAGCGCAGTCCCAATGCGGCTGTGGCCGCAGGGCTGGAGGGGGAGGCCACATGGACCTGAACCAAAAAATCATCGCCGCCATCCTGGCGGGGTTCTTTCTGATCGCCCTGATCCGGGTGTTCAGCGCCCCCCTCCGGCTGGCGCTGAAGCTGTTGGTCAACACGCTTCTGGGGTTTCTGGCCCTTTGGGTGGTGGGACTGACAGCAGGGGTCACCGGCATCGCCCTGGGGCTGAACCTCTGGAACGCCCTGGTCATCGGCATCCTGGGCCTGCCGGGCTTCGCCCTGCTGCTTCTGGTGCAGTGGGTGCTGTAACGCTACATATCTGTTTTCTCGCGGTGCCGGACGGTCTCTGGACTGTCCGGTATTTTTTCCTATTCAGAAAGGAAAAATAGAATGCCAGCATTTGAGAGATATCAAGAGAAAAACCGAGAAATCGAGAGCTTTTATCGGAGTAAATCAATTTTGTGTTGACAAGTACTTTTTCCAGTGTTATAAATAATCTTGCTCCGATTTTAACCCGGAGCACTTGATTTGTAAAGCAAATACAAATATATCATACGGAGGAAACACCATGTCCACTTTTATGGCAAACAAGGCCAACATTGAGCGTAAGTGGTACATTCTGGACGCTGCCGGCAAGCCCCTGGGCAAGACCGCCGTCCGGGCCGCCGATCTGCTGCGCGGCAAGCTGAAGCCCACTTACACCCCCCACGCCGACTGCGGCGACAATGTCATCATCATCAATGCCGCCCAGGCTGTCCTCACCGGCAAGAAGGGCGAGCAGAAGCTCTATCGCACTCACTCCGGCTGGGTGGGCGGCCTGAAGGAGACTCCCTACCGCATCCTGATGCAGGAGAAGCCTGAACTGGCCATGCGCGTGGCTGTCCGCGGCATGCTGCCCAAGAACACCGTTGCCAAGGATTCCCTGAAGCGCCTGCACATCTACGCCGACGCCAACTACGAGCAGCAGGCCCAGAAGCCCGTCGCCATGGACGTGGAGTAAGGAGGAGTATCGAGAATGTATCAGTCTAAGAAGCCTTACCTGTACGGTACCGGCCGTCGGAAGTCCTCCGTGGCCCGGGTTCACCTGTTCCCCAACGGCACCGGCTCCATCACCATCAACGGCCGGGACATTGACGAGTACTTTGGTCTGGACACCCTGAAGATGGTAGTCCGTCAGCCCCTGGAAGCCACTGGCAACACCGGCAAGATGGATATCGTGGCCACCGTCACCGGCGGCGGCGTCTCCGGCCAGGCTGGCGCTCTGCGTCACGGCATCGCCCGTGCCCTGCTGCTGGCCAGCGAGGACTACCGGCCCATCCTGAAGAAGGCCGGCTTCCTGACCCGCGATCCTCGCATGAAGGAGCGCAAGAAGTACGGCCTCAAGGCTGCCCGTCGCGCTCCGCAGTTCAGCAAGCGCTAAACTTTATCAAAAGTGGTCAAAAACCCCGGAACTACGCGGTTTCCGGGGTTTTTCCTTTTCAAATGGTTTGACGCAATTTGACAGAACGAAGCCTCTTTTAACCCGTTTTCTATGGGTTAAATGGTGGACAACCACCCCAAAAAGAGGGCTTATGGGTTAAAAAATAGGACAACCGAGACGCGATTTTGGGATGCCAAGGGGATGTTTATTTATACATCTCCAAGAGACCTTTTTCGTGAAAACGGTTTGTCTGAATTTGACCTAATTTGAACAAAAGAGAATAAATCTAATCGCCAAGCGCTCAGTATTTTCTACTGGGCGCTTTTTGCGTTTCCGGGGAATTTCATTCCGGGATAAGAAAAGGCCGTCACTTTCAATTTTTGAAGTGGCGGCTTTTTCTATTTCCAGAAGCAACAG
>URXS01000066.1 GCA_900551885.1 uncultured Oscillibacter sp. | reverse complement strand
ACCCAGGAATAGGTCCGCAGCAGGAAGTTCATCCACATGGGCAGCATGATCAGCATGGTGGACATGCGCCGCAGCCAGCCCCGCTCCCGGGCCAGATAGTAGGCCATGGGGTAGCCCAGCAGGATACAGATGAGCGTGGCGATCAGGGCCAGCAGAAAGGACCGGCCGAACACAGGGGCGTACTGGAGCATGGAGGCGAAGTTGTCCAGGGTAAAGCCGCCGTCCCGGGTGGTGACGGCATAGACCACCACCAGCACCAAAGGTGCCACCACAAACAGGGCCATCCACCCCACGTAGGGGTAGGCCACGTACTTATTCCGCATAGCCGTCCTCCCGGCGCTCGGCCTCCGGCTCCTCCTCCTGGTCCAGAGCCTCCGCATCGGAGAGCTCGTCGTATTCTTCACTGTACGAGCTGTAGTCGCCGAACATACCGGAATATTGGCTCTTTTTCATAATGTGGAAGCCATCGGGGTCGATCTTCACGCCGATCCGGGCGCCCACGGGGGAGTGGTCCGTGGTCTGGATCAGCCACTTGAAGCCCCGGAAATCCACAATGATATCGTACTGCATTCCCTTGAAGGTAACGGAGGTGACGGTGCCCACCAGTTGGCCCTGCTCCACGGGAACGATGTCGATGTCCTCGGGGCGGATGACCACGTCCACGGGCTCGTTCTCTCCAAAGCCGCCGTCCAGACAGGCGAACTCCCGGCCGTACATCTTCACCACTTTGTCCCGGACCATGATGCCGTCAATGATGTTGGACTCGCCGATGAAGTCCGCCACAAAGGCGTTCTTCGGCTCGTTATAGATGTCCTCAGGGGTGCCGATCTGCTGGATGCAGCCCTTGTCCATGACCACGATGGTGTCGGACATGGTCAGGGCCTCCTCCTGATCGTGGGTGACATAGATAAAGGTGATGCCCACCTGCTGCTGGATGCGCTTGAGCTCGATCTGCATATCCTTGCGCAGCTTCAGGTCCAGGGCCCCCAGGGGCTCATCCAGCAACAGCACCTTGGGCCGGTTCACCAGGGCCCGGGCGATGGCCACCCGCTGTTGCTGGCCGCCGGAGAGGGCGTCGGGCTTGCGGTGCTCAAAGCCCTTCAGGCTGACGATCTCCAGCATCTCCATGACGGCGGTGCGGATCTCCTCCTCGCTGAGCTTGATCATGTGCTTGCCGGAGGGGTCTGCCGGATCCGGAATCTTCTTCAGCCGCAGGCCGAAGGCCACGTTCTCAAACACGTTCAGGTGGGGGAACAGGGCATACTTCTGGAAAACGGTGTTGATCTGGCGTTTATAGGGCGGAACGTCATTAATCCTCACACCGTCAAAGAGGACGTCTCCGGACGTAGGTGTCACGAAGCCGCCAATAATCCGCAGCGTGGTGGTTTTGCCGCACCCGCTGGGCCCTAGCAGTGTGAGGAATTCTTTGTCGTTAAAATAGAGATTTAAGTGATCGAGAACCAGCTCGTCGTCGAAGGCCATGCAGACATCCCGCAGGCGAATCAACTCTTTGGACATGTATCCTCCCCCATTTCATCATTTATATTTTATGGAACGATCAGCCTCTTTTCTCTGTTGAGGGGGAACCTTTCTCGTCGAAATTCAGCAATAAAGAATAATATCGGAAAGAGCAGGAAAAGTCAAGTAAATTGGCGGATTTCCCCGGCTTTTTACGAAGATTTTTCACGGGGGAAATAGCGGTCCCGGAAGGGCACCTCTTCCACCGTGAAGGTGTGGCCCCGCAGGTACTCCAAAATCCCCGCGTCCGTAGGGAAGGAGAAAGTGAGCTTATAGGAATACAGCGCCTGGCGGGTCTCCCCGTAGCGGCGGTTCACATCGCCCCGACCGTATTTGCCGTCCCCAAGCAGAGGGCAGCCCAGATGGGCCATGGAGACGCGGATCTGGTGGGTGCGACCGGTCAGCAGGCGGCATTCCACCAAAGACAGTTCTCCCCGGGTCTCCAGGGTTTGATACAGTGTCACGGCGGTTTTTCCGCCGGGAATAGGCCGGGTGTGGAAGGAGACCTGCTTTTTCGCCTCATCCTTGAGGAGGAACCCCTCGATTTTCCCCTTCGCCGGGGAGGGCCGTCCAACCGTGATGCACAGGTAGGACTTGTCCACTTCGTGGGCGCGGATCTTCTCATTGAGGATGCGCAGCGTCTCGGCGTTCTTGGCGGCGATGACCATGCCGCCGGTGTTCCGGTCGATCCGGTTGCACAGGGCCGGAGCGAAGGCGTTTTCCCATTTGGGATTCCACTCTTTTTTCTGATAAAGGTATGCCTGGATGTGGTTGATGAGGGTGTTGACCTTCTCCGTCTCATCGGCATGGACCACCACGCCGGGCCGCTTGTTCACCAGCAGCAGGTTCTCATCCTCGTAGACGATGTCCAACTGGGGGCGAAACAGAGTGAGAAAGATGTTTTCTTCGGAGGGCTTGTCAAAAAACTCGTCATTGATATATAATTGTAACGTATCGCCGGCAGCCAGTCGTGTGTCCCGCTTGGCTCCCTTCCCGTTGAGCTTGATCCGCTTGAGGCGGATGTACTTTTGCAGCAGGGCGGAGGGCAGCAGGGGCAGGCTTTTGGACACAAAGCGGTCCAGCCGTTGCCCGGCGTCGTTTTTTCCAATGGTGATCTCCCGCATGGTGGGCCTCCCGGTGTTGAGATTCTCTTTCCATCATACCCGGGCGGGCGGCGAATGTAAAGGTAGCGGGGCAAAGAATTTTTTCTGGAAGTTAGGAGAAACTGCGACTATGAGTGAAAAACAGGGAAAAAAGCCCACAGGCCGGGTGAACTATATCTGGGTCATGGCGGGGATGTATCTATTGTACCTGGCCTATAAGCTGTTCGGCGGCCTGTGGAAAGGGGATGCAGACCGGCCATGGGTCAATGTGGTCGGGGGCCTGGTGTTCGCAGGGTCAGCGGTGCTGATGTTTCTGCGGGAGTGGCGTGCCTATCAGTATGGCAAGGCCCACATCGACGACCCGGAGACCTGGTCTGACGAGTTTGAGGAGGAAGAACAGTCCGAAGAACAGTCCAAGGAGTCCCCGGAGGTTCCACCTCTGGAGGAGTCTCCAGCAGACCCCGATAAGGATGAGCGGAAGGAGGGGGGAGAATGAGTCCTGAACAGTTGGCCGCGGCCATCCGGGAGACAGATTATTTGAAGCGGTTTGACCGCCGGACGTATTCCAAGGCCTTCCAGGAGTATACAGACCGTTTCGCCCCGATGTATCTGGAGGCGGTCCGCTCGGCCGGGGAGGCGGGAATGGTGCCTTTGGCGGAAGCGCTCATAGACGAGCTGGAAAATGGTTGGCGCCGTCAGAAATTCTGGAACCGCTCCGCGGTCCAGGTCAATGAAAAGCAGATGATCGTCACGTATCTGTCCCCCATGCTGGTGGGACTGGAGGAGCCGCTGTGTACAGCCTTTGCCAAGGTGATGCGGGATACCTGGGGCGTCCGCAGACCCAAGGACCCCTACCGGATTGCCTCTTACCAGAAATTGTCCAAGGGCTTCCGCAATGTGATCATGGGCATTGATGTCACCGATTTTATGCGCAGACGGGAGAAGGAAGCGGAAGAGGAGGAGTTCTGAAACGCTTCCAACGGGGTTCATGGAAAGAAAGACAAAATTTTTGAAAAATTTGTTTGACAACGAGTGGCCAATCCCTTATAATACTACTCGTGTCATTGCGAGGTAGCCTATGCTGTTGGATGTAAGACCTATTCTGCACGAGCCTGGAAAACACCTGGACTTCCGGTTTCAACTGGATCTGTCCGATGTGGAGCTGGCCGGACGCCATCCCATTTCCCGTCCTGTGGCGGTAGAGGGGACGGTACGCAACACCGCCGGTATGCTGGAGCTGGAATTGACAGCCCGCAGCACGCTGGACGCCGTGTGCGACCGGTGCGGCAAGGCCTTTGACCAGGAAAAGGAGATCCCCTTCCGCTGCCTTTTGGCGGAGGAGCTCCAGAACGAGGACAACGACGAGATTGTCCTGCTGGAAAACGGACAGGTGGACGCGGAGGATCTGGCCCGAACGGCTTTCCTCCTCGGAATGGACACGAAAACTTTGTGTTCGGAAGATTGCAAGGGACTTTGCCCCCGGTGCGGCGCAGATTTGAATCTGGGCCCCTGCTCCTGCAAAAAGGAGATTGACCCCCGGCTGGCAGTTCTGGCCAAGCTTTTGGAGAACAAATAAGGAATACTAAGGACGGTAAAACTCCGGGCCTTTGAAGATCAAGGAGGTGTCACAATGGCAGTACCTAAGGGAAAAGTATCCAAGGCAAGACGCGACAAGCGCCGCAGCTCTCACTGGAAGCTGGCGGTTCCCGGCCTTGTCAAGTGCCCGAAATGCGGTGCGCTGCACCTGCCTCACAGAATGTGCCAGGAGTGCGGTACTTACAACGGCCGCCAAGTCAAGGCCGTGAAGTCCGTCGTCGCGAAATAAGGAACGCTGTGTGCGAGGAGGGAAGATGATTCCCTCCTCTTTTTTTGGTTGCGTATCATGAGTGGTTTCGCTTATAATATTGTTGTGTGTAAAGAGAAAGGAAGTGAGCGCCTGTGAAACCGATCGTCGCCATTGTGGGCCGCCCCAACGTGGGCAAATCCATGCTGTTCAACAAGCTGATCGGACGGAGGCTCTCCATTGTGGAGGATACGCCGGGCGTTACCCGGGACCGGATCTACGGGGAGACGGACTGGAACGGCCGGTCCTTCACCCTGATCGATACCGGCGGCATCGAGCCCCGGACCGACGACCAGATCCTGTCCTTCATGCGGGACCAGGCCCAGATCGCCATTGAAAACGCCACCGTTATCATCTTTCTGACGGATATCAAGACCGGTCTCACCGCCTCTGACCACGAGGTGGCCAATATGCTGCTGCGCAGCGGCAAGCCCATTGTGCTGGCGGTCAACAAGATGGACTCCACCGGCGCCCCGGACCCGGACTTTTATGAGTTCTATAACCTGGGCCTGGGAGATCCCATCGCCGTCTCCGCCGTCCACGGCCACGGCACCGGCGACCTGCTGGACGCCTGCGTCCAATACTTCCCGCCGGAGGATGAGGAGGAAGAGGAGGACGACGCCATCAAGGTGGCCGTCATCGGCAAGCCCAACGCCGGCAAGTCCTCTCTGGTCAACAAGATTCTGGGGGAGCAGCGGGTCATCGTCTCCGACGTGGCCGGCACCACCCGGGACGCCATCGACTCCCGGTTTGAAAACGACAAGGGCAAGTTCGTCTTCATCGACACTGCCGGCATCCGCCGCCGGTCCAAGGTGGAGGAGGACATTGAAAAGTACAGTGTCCTTCGGGCCACCATGGCCATTGAGCGCAGCGACGTGTGCCTCATCATGATCGACGCCACCGAGGGCGTCACCGAGCAGGACACCAAGGTGGCGGGCCTGGCCCATGAGGCCGGCAAGGCCAGCATCATTGTGGTGAACAAGTGGGACCTGGTGGAAAAGGACGACAAGACCATGGACCGGATGCGGGAGAAGGTCCGCCAGGACCTGGCCTTCATGACGTACGCCCCCATCCTCTTCATCTCTGCCAAGACCGGCCAGCGGGTGGACAGGCTCTTTGAGCTGATCGACTATGTGTCCAACCAGGCCGCCACCCGGATCACCACCGGTATGCTGAACAACGTCCTGGCGGACGCCCAGACCCGGGTCCAGCCGCCCACCGACAAGGGCCGCCGGCTGAAGATCTACTATATGACCCAGGTGGGCGTGAAGCCGCCCCACTTCGTGGTGTTCTGCAACGATGCCCGGCTGTTTCATTTTTCCTATCAGCGGTACCTGGAAAATTGCATCCGTAACACCTTCGGCCTGGAGGGGACCCCGGTGATCCTGTCCATCCGCCAAAAGGGTGATAAGGAGGTATGATGAGATGCTGAGCTTGTTTTCCAACGGGATTCCGCTTCCGCTGCTGATCGCCATTACGGCGGTGATCGCCTATTTCTGCGGCTGTTTCAACGGTGCTGTCATCGTCTCCAAGTATATTCTCCGGGATGATGTGCGCAATCACGGCAGCGGTAACGCGGGGCTGACTAATTTTTACCGTACCTTCGGTGGCTTTTTGACTCTAGTGGTGATTTTGACCGACGTACTGAAAGCGGTAGTGGCGATCCTGGTTGCCAAGTATCTGTTTTTTACAGGGTACACCATCTACCTTTCTGCCGCGGCGACGACCCAGTTCTGGTCTGTTTTCGCGGAGTACTGGGCCGCCCTGTTCTGCCTGTTGGGCCATATGTTCCCCTGTATGTTCCACTTCAAGGGTGGCAAGGGCATCCTCTCCGGCGGCACTATCGCCATCATGATCGACTGGCGCATTGCGGTGGTGGTCTGGGGCGGATTCCTGATTCTGGCCATCCTGACGAAGTACGTGTCCCTAGGTTCCGTGTGGGCCGGGGCCAGTTTTCCCTTTATCTCCTGGTACTGCTACCCCTACCCGGTGATTGTGGTGCTGGCGTTCCTGACGGGCGGCCTGGTGGTCTGGCAGCACCGGGCCAACATCCGGCGTTTGATCCACGGTAATGAGAACAAGTTCAGCTTCCATCATAAAAAGGAGGAAACCCCATGAAAGCGGTAGTGGTTGGCAGCGGCGGCTGGGGCACCGCTCTGAGCATCGTGCTGTGTGACAACGGGCATGACGTGACTCTCTGGTCCCACAACCCCGCCAAAGCGGCGGAAATGACGGAAAAGCGGGAGAATCCCCTGCTGAAAGGGGTGACTCTGCCGGAGAAGCTGACCATCACCGGCGACCTGGAGTGCCTGCGTGGCGCAGATCTGGTGGTCAGCGCAGCCCCTTCCTTTGCCGTTCGTGAGACGGGGCGGAAGATCGCGCCCTACCTGACGGAAAAAACGGTGCTGGTGTCCGTGTCCAAGGGCATCGAGCGGGATACCAACCTGCGCATGAGCCAGGTGCTTCTGGAGGAGATCGGAAATATCTGTAAAGTGGTTGCCCTTTCCGGCCCTTCCCACGCAGAGGAAGTGGGGATTCGGATGCCCACCGGCTGTGTGTCGGCCTGCCCGGATCGGGACGCGGCCCGGTTTGTCCAGGACGCTTTCATGAACGATTATTTCCGCATTTACACCAGCTATGATATCATTGGCGTAGAGCTGGCGGCCGCACTGAAAAATGTCATTGCCCTCTCCTGCGGTGTCACCACAGGACTGGGCTATCAGGATAACACCAAGGCCTTGCTGATGACCCGTGCTATGGCAGAGATCACCCGCCTGGGAGAGAAGCTGGGGGGCACCCGGCTGACCTTCGGAGGCTTGGCTGGCATGGGAGATCTGATCGTCACCTGTACCTCCATGCACTCCCGGAATTACCGGGCCGGCATCCTGATCGGCCAGGGCAAGACGCCCCAGGAGGCCATGGAGGAGGTAGGCGCCGTGGTGGAGGGCTACTACGCCGCTGAGAGCGTCCACCAGCTCAGCCAGCGGGAGGGCGTGGAGATGCCCATTTGCCGCTGTGCCTACGAAGTGCTCTATCATGGCAAACAGGTCCAGGACGTGGTGCGGGAGCTGATGACCCGGGCCAAGAAGGACGAACTTTTGGAGACCGCCTGGATGTGAGAACGGGAAGAACAAAAAAGAAGAGCGGAGAATATTCCGCTCTTCTTTTTTATGCGCTTATGACTGTCCATGGTCCATCACACGGCGGGTGAAGGCGTCTATAGAGCAGTTCTGCACCTGCTCACCGGGCCGGATGACCAGGTCGAAAAAGTAGCTTGGGATTTCGTGCTGACACAGATCCTTCTCAATGCACGGCGTGCAGCTCTGATCGTGATTGGCAGGTTGGCAGCGGCAGGCGGTGTTGCGGCAGGGGCAGAAATGCTCCATGGGGCTTCCTTTGCAAAAAGAAATCCCGGACCGAAGTCCGGGATTTTGTTTGTCCAAGTCAGACCGCTCTGGTGACCTTACCGGAACGCATACACCGGGTACAAACATACACATGGCGCGGGGAACCGTTGACGATCGCCTTCACACGCTTCACGTTGGGCTTCCATGTACGGTTGGAACGCCGATGAGAGTGGGAGACCTTGATGCCAAAGGTAACGCCCTTGTCGCAGAACTCGCACTTAGCCATCCGTTGCACCTCCTTGCTGTTGCGTACTTCCATACCCTTTCAAGGCACAGGTGGTATTCTACCAGAAAACTTTCTGAAATGCAAGCAAAAATTTCAAAAAATTCAGAGGTTTTTTCTGCTCATCCTCCGCGCTGGGGTGGAGGGGGAGGGTGTTGCGAAACCGGGCAAAGTAAGATATAATACATTTAATAGCGCACCGCTCCTTGGCGGAGCGGCAATGAAGGCGTGCCGGGGATTCTCCGGCGGCCGGAAAGGGAATGGAAAAGGTTATGCAGGAACGCGGACTGAAGATGGCGGATTTTGTGGCCCAATTCAATCTGGAGGTGCTGAACAGAGGCGCTGATTTCGACTCGATGCTGTTGACCATTACGGATGTGAACCGCCCCGGGCTTCAGTTCCATGACTTTTATGATTATTTCGACCCCCGTCGCCTTCAGGTGATTGGCAAGGCGGAGATCACCTATCTAAAGGGGCTGACCGAGCAGCGGCGCCGTAAGTGCTTTGACGATCTGTTCCTTTACGACATCCCGGCACTGGTGATTTCTAGGGGACTGGACTGCTTCCCGGAGTGCTTGGAAAGTGCCCGGGAACACGGCCGGACGCTGCTGCGGACGGAGGAGACCACCGTGGAGTTTACCAGCCGTACCATTGAGTATCTGAACCGGGTTTTGGCCCCCTGCGTCACCCGCCACGGTGTGCTGCTGGACATCTCCGGCGAGGGTGTCATGATCACCGGTGACTCCGGCATTGGCAAGAGTGAGTCCGCTATCGAGCTGATCATGCGAGGCCACCGGCTGGTGGCGGATGATGCGGTGGAGATCCGCCGGATCTCCGACCAGTTGATCGGCACAGCGCCGGAGGTTATCCGCCATTATATCGAGCTGCGGGGCATCGGCGTCATCGATGTGCGCCAGCTCTTCGGCATGAGCGCCATCCGCACCGAGTCCCAGATCGATCTGGTGGTCCAGTTCGAGCAGTGGGACAACACGAAATTTTACGACCGTCTGGGCATCGAAGACCACTATGTGGATATCCTGGATGTGAAGGTACCCTGTGTCACCATCCCCGTGCGGCCGGGTCGGAATCTGGCCAGCATCGTGGAGGTGGCCGCCATGAACAACCGTCACCGGCGGTATGGCTACAATGCCGCCCAGGAGCTGGCCCAGCGGGTGGACCTGCGGGCCGAGGGCAAGACCAAGAACTGAACGGAGGAAGAAGACATGTTCGTTGGCATCGACGTGGGTGGCACCAACCTGAAAGCCGGCCTGGTGGACCAGGAAGGCCATCTGCTGGCGGCGGCCCGGCGACCCCTCAGCGGCTTTACCGGGGCGGAGGATTTTGCCACGGATCTGACAGAGTTGGTTCTCCAGGCCGCAAAAGAGGGCGGAGTTGGAGTGGAAGCCCTGGAGTCCGTTGGCATCGGCCTGCCTGGTGCTGTGGATGGCGGTAATGTGCTGTTCACCACCAATATTCCCATGGAGAACGTACCTCTGGCGAAGCTGTTCCGGCAGCGGCTGGATGTTCCCGTGTATCTGGGCAACGACGCCGACTGTGCCGCCGTGGGCGAGTTTTTCGGCGGCGCCGGACGGGGCTGCCGGGACTTCGTGGTGGTGACATTGGGCACCGGCATCGGGGCCGGCATCATTTTAGACGGCAAGCTGCGGGGAGGGCTGGCCTCCAGCGAGGCGGGCCACATGGTCATTCAGCAGGGAGGTGAGCCCTGCAACTGCGGCCGCCGGGGCTGCTGGGAGCAGTACGCCTCTGCCAGCGCCCTGAAGCGCTTCACCGCCCAGGCCCAGCTGGGCAACCCCGACAGCATCCTGGCCCGGGTCATCCGGGAGCATGACGGCCATGTGTCCGGCCAGTCGGCGTTTATGGCCGCCCGGCTGGGGGACCCGGTGGGCCAGCAGGTCTGCGACATGTATGTGGGCTATCTGGCGGCGGGCATCGCCAACGTGGTGAACATTTTCCAGCCGGATACCCTGGCCATCGGCGGGGGCGTCAGCAACGAGTCCGATGAGCAGCTGCTCCACCCCCTGCAGCAGCTGGTGGAGCGGGAGACCATCCCCTGCAGCGCCGGGAAAAAGACCCGCATCGTCAAGGCCCAGCTGGGCAATCAGGCGGGGATCATCGGCGCGGCCCTGCTGGGGAAGAAAAAACGGATATAAGGGAGATCACTATGCAGTGGTATGAATGTTTGGACGAAAAGATCCGGGATTACCTGCCGGATATGACGGTGGAGCGGGACGTGCCCATGAGCCGCCACACCTCCTTCCGCATCGGCGG
>URXS01000065.1 GCA_900551885.1 uncultured Oscillibacter sp. | reverse complement strand
CGCTCCGCCGGAGCGGAGCCGGGAAGCCGTGACTGCCCAGTTGGAACAGGTCCGGGGGCAGTTGGCCACCGCCCGCTCCGCCGCCGATCAGTTGACCGGCCGCCTCCACGCCGTGGGAGACCCGGTGGTGTTGGCCTCCGTGCGGGCGGAGCAGATGGAGGAAAAGGAGAAGCTGGAAGGCGAGTACGCCGCTCTGCAAATGGCCACGGAAGCGCTGGACGCAGCCAACACCACTCTGCAAAACCGGTTTTCCCCGGCTCTGGGCCGCCGGGCGGCGGAAATCTTTTCCGGCCTCACCGGCGGGCGGTATGACAGTGTGGTGCTGGACCGCAGTTTCCGTCTGGCAGCGGAGCCTGCGGGACAGGGCGTGTATCGGGAGGCAGTGCTGCTGTCTGCCGGGGCCCTGGACCAACTCTACCTGGCAGTACGGCTGGCGATCTGCGATTTGGTACTGCCGCCGGAGAAAAACGTGCCCATCGTGCTGGACGACGCCCTGGCCAACTTTGACGACGACCGCTGTGCCGCCGCCCTGCGCTATCTGAAGGAGGCGGCCCGAAAACGGCAGATTCTCCTCTTTACCTGTCACAGCCGGGAGGCGGACTTTTTTGCCGGGGACAGGGAAGTTTCCGTCCAACGGTTGACGGCGGGGGCGGAACGGGTATAAGATGTATCTGCCTCCGGGAAAACCGGGGGTAAACAGGAACAAACAACCGCGCCAAGGCGCGAAAAAAGGAGATTTCATATCATGAGTGAGTGCACCCACGATTGCTCCACCTGCGGCGAGAGCTGCGCGGAGCGGCAGGCGCCCCAGTCCCTGCTGAAGGAACACCATCCGGAGGCCCACATCGGCAAGGTCTTCGGCATCGTTTCCGGCAAGGGTGGCGTCGGCAAATCCATGGTCACCAGCCAGTTGGCTGTCACCATGCGGCGGCGGGGCTACCAGGTGGGTATCCTGGACGCCGATGTCACTGGTCCCTCCATCCCCAAGGCCTTTGGTGTCCATGGCCAGGTTGTGGGCAGCCAGGCGGGGCTGTATCCCATGACCTCCCGCACCGGCATCCAGATCATGTCCACCAACCTGCTGCTGCCCAATGAGACCGACCCGGTCATCTGGCGGGGTCCCGTCATCTCCGGCGTGGTACAGCAGTTCTGGACCGACGTGCTGTGGAACTGTGACTACCTGTTTGTGGATATGCCGCCGGGAACCGGCGACGTGTCCCTGTCTGTTTTCCAGTCCATTCCGCTGGACGGGCTGATCATCGTGGCCTCTCCCCAGGAGCTGGTCAGCATGGTGGTGGAGAAGGCCGTGAAGATGGCGGAGATGATGGAGGTCCCCACCCTGGGTCTGGTGGAGAACATGAGCTATGTGGCCTGCCCGGATTGCGGCAGGAAGATCTACCTCTTCGGCCAGGGCAAGACCGCCGAGGCCGCCCAGCGCCACAATCTGCCGGTGCTGGCGGAGATGCCCATTGATCCGGCTCTGGCAGCCCTGACCGACGCTGGGGACATCGAGTCCTTCCAGGGCTCCTGGCTGGACGGAGCCGCCGATCTTCTGGAGGGGAAATAACGTTCTTAACGCCCTAGCAGTCAGCCAGGGTTCCAGACAGCCGAAAGTGGAAAGCATTACGGGAGGAACCCGAAGCGGGTTCCTCCCGTTTTTTGGGCTTTTGTCCCTGCAAAAACGGTCAAATCCCTGCCCTGTGCCCAGCACGGACCGGGAATTTCCACTGTTTTTTGGCAAAGGACACGAAAAAATCCTTTTTTGCGAGAAAAACAGTTGCAAAAGTCGGCATGATTCGAGATAATAAGACCTATACCGCAACGTTCATAAAACCTGGGCGAGCGCCCAATACTTTATAGAGAGAAATCGAGGGGGAAACACGTATGCAGGAACTGAAGGACCGCATCATCAAGGAGGGTCGGGTACTGCCCGGCAACATCATCAAGGTGGATGGTTTCCTGAACCACCGTATCGACACAGAGCTGATGAGTCACATCGCTGACGAATTCGGGCGCTACTTCAACATGGACGAAGTCACCATGATTCTTACCGCAGAAGCCAGCGGCATCGCCCTGTCCGCCATCGTGGCCCAGCGTTTCCACAAGCCCATGCTCTTTGCCAAGAAGGCCAAGAGCGACAACATTGAGGGCGGTCTCTATCAGAGCGACATTTTCTCCTATACCTATAAAAAGAAGGTTACATTGCTGGTGGCCAAGGACTGGCTCAGCGCCGACGACAAGGTGCTGATCATTGACGACTTCATGGCCAACGGCGAGGCCATGCGGGGCCTGTGCGACATCGTGAAAGCTGCCGGCGCCACCCTGGTGGGCATTGGCTGCGCCGTTGAAAAGGGTTTCCAGGGCGGTGGCGACCGCCTGCGGGCCGCCGGCGTCAACCTGAAGTCCCTGGCCATTATCGAGTCCGCTGAGCCGGGCCACATCGTCTTCCGGGACGAGGATTGACTCTTCCACACCCGGCCCGGCGAGGCCGGGTGTATTCGTTTTCCCGGCGGTCCGGGATACAGTTCCGCTTTCCTTGTCCTTTCATGCAGGCAAATAAAAGGAGATGCACGTCATGAAAAAGTATTGGCGGATTCTGCTCCCTCTGATCCTGCTGCTGGTGCTTATTCCCTTACTTCTGCTGATGTATCTGCGTCCGCGCTCTGGGGCGGATACGGAACAGAGCGAAGGCGGACTGCTTCTGGCCAAGCCCGTCATTTACCTCTATCCGGAATCGGAGACGGAGGTCACCGTCACTTTGGACTGTGATGGTGCGCTGACCTGTGCCTATCCGGCCTATGAGGACGGCTGGACTGTCACCGCCGCCCCGGACGGCACCCTCACCGATGCCGCTGGCCAGACATACAATTACCTCTACTGGGAAGGCGCCTCTCATTCGGAATTCGACTTTTCATCGGGTTTCTGTGTCCCCGGTACCGATACCGCCGCCTTCTTGGAAGAGGCCTTGGCCGCTCTGGGGCTGACCCGGAAAGAGGCCAACGAATTCATCGTCTACTGGCTGCCCCGGATGGAAGCCAACGCCTACAATCTGATCTCTTTCCAGGGGCCGGCCTACACGGACCGGGCCCGGCTGTCCATCTGTCCGGAGCCCGACGGCATCCTCCGGGTATTCATGGCCTGGAAGGCGCTGGACGCTCCGGTGGAGGTGCCCGCCCAGTCCCTGCCCGCTTTCGCCCGCACCGGCTTCACCGTGGTGGAGTGGGGCGGCTGTCAGGTCTCTTAAATCAGAATCTACCAATCAAAGGAGGAATCCCCTTGTCCCATCAGACAGTTATCGTTCTGGACTTTGGCGGTCAGTATAACCAGTTGATCGCCCGCCGGGTCCGGGAATGCGGCGTTTACTGTGAAGTAAAACCCTACACCACCGCCACGGCGGAATTGAAGGCCATGGACCCCATCGGCATCATCTTCACCGGTGGCCCCAACAGCGTATACGATCCCAAGTCTCCCCAGGCGGACCCCGCCCTGTTCACTCTGGGCGTGCCCATTCTGGGAATCTGCTACGGCTGTCAGCTCATTGCCCACAACCTGGGTGGCCGGGTCACCGCCGCCACTGCCGACTCCGCCCGGGAGTACGGCAAGACGGAGACCTACTTTGATACCGCCTGCAAGCTCTTCAAGGGCCTGCCGGCCCAGGGCATCACCTGGATGAGCCACGGCGACTATATGGAAAAGGTGCCGGAGGGCTTCACCCTGGTGGCCCACTCCGACGCCTGCCCCAATGTGGCCATCTGCGACGAGGGCCGGGGCTTTTACGGCGTCCAGTACCACCCGGAGGTAAACCACACCGAGCACGGCACCGACATGATCCGCAACTTCCTGTATGAGGTCTGCGGCGCCAAGGGCGACTGGACCATGGGCGATTACAAGACCACCGCCATTCGCTCCATCCGGGAAAAAGTGGGAGACGGAAAGGTGCTGCTGGCCCTGTCCGGCGGCGTGGACTCCTCCGTGGCGGCGGCGCTGGTGGCCGAGGCCATCGGTAACCAGCTCACCTGCGTCTTTGTGGACCACGGCCTCATGCGTTTGAACGAGGGCGATGAGGTGGAGAGTGCCTTCCGCAAATGGGATATCAATTTCGTCCGGGTCAACGCTGAGGAGCTCTTCCTCTCCAAACTGGCCGGTGTCAGCGAACCGGAGCGCAAGCGCAAGATCATCGGCGAGGAGTTTATCCGCGTCTTTGAGGCGGAGGCCAAAAAGATCGGCAAAGTGGACTACCTGGTTCAGGGCACCATCTACCCCGACGTGATCGAGTCCGGTGCCGGAAATGCCGCCGTCATCAAGAGCCACCACAACGTGGGCGGACTTCCCGACTACGTGGACTTCAAAGAGATCATCGAGCCCCTGCGGATGCTGTTCAAGGACGAAGTTCGCCAGTTGGGCCGGGAACTGGGGCTGCCGGAGTATCTGGTCATGCGCCAGCCCTTCCCGGGACCGGGTCTGGCCATCCGCTGCCTGGGAGACATCACCAAGGAGAAGCTGGACATGCTGCGTCTGGCCGACTTCATCTTCCGGGACGAGATCGCCAAGGCCGGGCTGGAGGGCACCATGAGCCAGTACTTCGCCGTACTGACCAATATGCGCTCCGTGGGCGTCCAGGGAGACGGCCGCACCTACGACTATGCCCTGGCCCTGCGGTCCGTGACCACCAGCGACTTCATGACCGCCGACTGGACCCGCATTCCCTTTGAGGTACTGGACCGGGTCAGCGTCCGGGTGGTCAACGAGGTGCCTCACATCAACCGCGTCCTCTATGACATCACCTCCAAGCCCCCCGCGACCATTGAATTCGAATAATCATATGATAAAATCCGGCAATCCATTTTCCCATGGATTGCCGGATTCTTTTTTGCCGCGAAAAAATTGTACATGGTGTTCTTGCAAGGAATATTGCTCCATTGCTTTCAGAATCTCTCGTTTATATGTCACAGAAAAGGACCGGGAAGCGTTGTTTCAGGGGGCGTACTCACCGCAGTGGCGGTAAACGCAGATGCCTTTACACCCCAACCATTTCTTAGCACGCTGGACCAAAGCCATTGGTCATCGCTGTATGCTGGTCCACACTTCCCGCTCATATCACCAGAGGAGCATCTGTTCCGCTTGCCTTTTCAGCTCTCCGCGAAATTCCGGTGCCGCAATGGCGATCAGATTTTCCACGCGCTGCCGGACGCTCCTCTCCCGCAGTCTGGCTACCCCATATTCGGTGATCACATAATCCGCCAGATTCCGGGAGATGGATACAATCGCCCCCGGAGACAGTTGCGGTACGATTTTGGACACGGTTCCATTTTTGGTCGTAGCGTGGATGGCAATGATTCCTCTCCCGTTTTTGGAGTGAAACGCTCCGTAGGCAAAATCGCTGGCGCCGCCTGTTCCCGAATACTGAAGATACCCGATGCTTTCCGAACAGATCTGCCCGGTCAGATCGATTTGAAGGGCTGTATTTACAGAGACCATGTTGTCCTGTTTTGCGATCTGCGCCGGGTCATTGGTGTAAGATGCGCGCCGCAGCTCCACACGGTCGTTGTCCCGGAGGGTTTCGTAAAGTGCCAGATCTCCATAGGCGAATGCGCCCACCGTTTTCCCTCTGTCCACAGTTTTCCTGTCGTTGGTCACTGCCCCCACCCGGATCAAGTGTCCCATGGAAGCGGTGATCATCTCCGTATGGATTCCCAGGTCCCGCTTTTCGGCCAAAGCCAGGCCGATTGCATTAGGAATTCCCCCGATTCCAAGCTGAATGCAATCCCCATCTTGAACGAGTGATGCCACAGCTTCCGCGATCGCCGTATCTTCCGCTGTCGGTGTCACGACAGGAGCCTCAGGCAGCGGATTGCTGTAAACGTATGTATAATCCGCCCTCTGTATGGGAATGGCGGTTTCTCCGTAGATACGGGGAATATTGGGATTGATCTCAAAAATGACCGTATCGGCCGCGTCCATGCATTCACGGGAAGCCTGCAAATCAAAGGAGAGGTACACATTTCCCGCTTCATCCACAGGGGATACTGCCGCCACAAAGATCGTGGGGCGCTTGGCCGCGACAATACTCATCCCCACCGAGTGAAGATTCATAGGCACCAGACCATATCTGCCGCTCTCATGGCCCTTTCTGCAATCCTGGTTATAGAAAAACGTCAGGATGTCGATGTGCCCCTTTAATGACACATCGTACATAACAGGATATCTGCCCATGGTCAGCATCGTCCACAGCGTCACATCATGGACGCGCGGCGCTATGGTATGGAGGTTCTTCAAAAATCCAGTCGGCTCACTTCCGTAAATGCTGGTAGCAATTGTGTCCCCGGAACGCACAAGAGATAACGCGCCTTCCAGGGTTCCCGGCTGCGGGGTCATTTTGTTCTCATTCATATTTCGTCCTCGTATTGCCACAATGGTATATTTTAAAAGATATCATAACCTGTCCAAAATAGCGAACACTGTCCCCTTCGCAATCAGGCCGCAGACTCCAGAGGGTATTTATATACGTGGTACTCCGGGCAAGGCAGTCGGCGGCCTGGTCGATCAAACCCCTGCGAAATACCGGGACTGTGGGACCGCACGCAAGCAGTTGGATTTGACGCTGCTGCCGCCCGCGGCTTCAAAAACATCCATACATTTGCAAGCCATTTTTGCTGCATTGGAAATATTCTTTTTGCTGCATTGGAAATATTCTATCTTACAACAACGCATGATGTCAACACGAAGAACCTGCATAAAAAACAGCGCCGGTGAAAATCACCGGCGCTGTGGCTGTTATGGATGTATGGATCAGAACTCCAGGTTCTTGCCTTCCTTGTCAAAGACATGGCAGGCATTGCCACCGAAGGAAAACGCCAAGTCCTTGCCGGCGCTGAACGCCTCGGTATAATTGCCGGTCAGATCCATGGTAGGCACGATGATGACCACATCCTTGCCCTCTGCGGTGACATGGAGGTGGATCTCGTTGCCCATCATCTCGAACACATCCACCTTGGCGGGGATGCTGGAGCCCTCCTGCCGCAGGACGATGTGGTTGGGGCGCACACCCAAAGTGATGTCCTGGTCGGTGACGCCCTGCTTGACCAGATTGGCGCACTTGGCGGGAGACAGCTCCACCTGATAACCGCCAACGGACACCAGGTACTTCTCCCCCTCCTTCTTCAGCTTGGCATCAAAGAAGTTCATCTGCGGTGTGCCGATAAAGCCGGCCACGAACAAATTGGCGGGATGGTCGAACACCTCCTGGGGCGTGCCGATCTGCTGGATAAAACCGTCCTTCATAATGACGATCCGGTCACCCAGAGTCATGGCCTCGGTCTGGTCATGGGTCACATACAGGAAGGTGGTATTGATCTTCTGGCGCAGTTTGATGATCTCCGCCCGCATCTGGTTGCGCAGCTTGGCGTCCAGATTGGAAAGGGGCTCGTCCATCAGCAGGATCTTGGGCTCCCGGACGATGGCACGACCGATGGCAACACGCTGGCGCTGGCCGCCAGACAAGGCCTTGGGCTTGCGGTCCAGATACTGAGTGATATCCAGGATCTCCGCCGCCTCTTTCACACGGCGGTCGATCTCATCCTTGGGGACCTTGCGCAGTTTCAGGGGAAAGGCCATGTTTTCATACACGGTCATGTGGGGATAGAGGGCGTAGTTCTGGAACACCATGGCGATATCCCGGTCCTTGGGAGCCACATCGTTCATCAGCTTGCCGTCGATGTACAGTTCGCCGCTGGTGATCTCCTCCAGGCCTGCCACCATCCGCAGGGTAGTGGACTTGCCGCAGCCGGAAGGGCCTACCAACACGATGAACTCCTTGTCAGCCACCTCCAGATTGAACTCTTGGACGGCAACAACGCCTTCCGCAGTCACCTGCAGGTTGACCTTCTTTTCCTCCGCTTGCTCGCCCTTCTTGCTCTTTTTGGACTTCTTCTGCTCGCTGGAGGGGGGATAGACCTTCTTGATGTTGACGAGAGATACTCCTGCCATCTTTCTCCGGCTTTGGCCATGCCGCCTCCGCGCGCATTGCCTCGCACCCCGCCGCAAGGACGGCGGTGCATTGCGACAGGTCTCCACACTGCCGTACCGTAAGCCGCAACGGTTCTTTTTTCCTCCTTTTCAGGTCCCCGCGCAGCTAGAAGATGGAGAGCATACGCGGGCCTATTGATTCATCGGCGCATACCGATGAATTTAGTTTACGATGTTTTCCTCTGGGAGAAAAGCCCGCAATATGGCCAAACTTTACAGAAGTTTCTTGGATAATCCATATAAATTCTTCATCCCTGTTCAATGGCCTTGGCTACCGCGGCAAGGGCGCCGGTCTCTGTGCTGTCAAAGAGATGGGTGTAAATGTTGCTGGTGATGGCCAGTGAACTGTGGCCCAAGGTCCGGGAGATATCGAACATGGGAACTCCCTGACTGTTGGCCACGGAGGCAAAGCTGTGCCGCAGGCCGTGGAGGCTGATGGGCGGTAGTCTCTGCCGCCGCACCACCCACAGCAGATCCCGGGTCAGTTGATCCGGCTTTGGCGGCTGGCCATCCTCCCGCAGCACCACCCATGCCTTGGGGTCGTTGTTAGGCCGCCGCTCCTGTGCCCGCCGCAGTACATCCTGCAAATCCCGCAGTCCGGCGATACCCAGGCGCCGGACGGAGCTGCGTGTCTTAGGCGCCTTCAGCACCACCGCGCCCCCCACCTCCGTGCGCACCTCGCGGACTGAAAGCAGTCCCGCTTCCAGATCCACATTCTCCCATCGCAGGCCGCAGATCTCGCTGCGCCGAAGGCCCAGATAGGACGCCAGCTTGACCGGCAATTCCAGCATGGTGCCCTCCACCGCAGAAAAGAGGGTCTGAAGCTGGCCGGGCGTATAAAATCGATAATGGCTCTCCTGCCGCTTGGGCGGTGTCACCCGGTCCATGGGGCTGCGGTCCAGTACCTCCAAACGTACCGCCAGTCCCAGCGCCGTGTTCAACAACACATAGTGCTTGATAACAGTATTGGGTGAGAGCCCCTCCTCCATCTGCTCAAAGAGATAATTCTGAATCAAAAAGGGCGTCAATTCCCGCAGAGGCACGTCCCCCAAAGCCGGGAGCAAATGGCAGCGAGCCATATTGCGGTAGGCGTAAAGGGTACTCTCTGCCCGGTCTCGCGCCGCCACCTCCTCCAGCCAGAAGGTCATCCACTCTCTGAGGGTACAGTTTCGTCCTGGAAGATGCTGCCGTTCCTGCTTTCGCTCTTCCAGTGCCGCTTCGGCCTCTTCCAGGGTGCGGTAGGTCTGGGTACAGCGCCGCCCCTCCCGCCGAAAAACGGCGTAGTAGAGACGGCGTTCCGTGTCATAGGACAAATTCTTGTGAATGCTTTTTCTTGCCATGTCTACTCCCTCTCTCTTTTTTAGCTGCCCATGCGCCCAAAGTGGACGTCCACTTTGGGCGCAACGTATAGCCAACTTTTAATTTAATTTTACCGACTTTTACCTATATTTTTCCCAGATTAAGTCAAAAATTTTGCTTACATTTTGATAGTAAATTATGGTAAGATTGGTAATATAAAAAAAGAAGTATGCCCCGCTCAGCGGGGCCTGTTTTTGGGCCGCCGCTTCTGTGGAAGCGGCGGCTCGTCGGAGCAAGGAGGAACAATGATATTTCAGATCGGGGAACTTGTGGTTTATGGTACCACCGGCGTATGCAGGGTGGAAGAAATCACCCGGCCGGAGATGTCCGGTGCGGGCCGGGGAAAACTGTACTATCTGCTCAAGCCTCTCCATCAAGATGGCGTCATCTACACCCCAGTAGAAAACAGCAAGGTCCCCATGCGGTCAATCATCTCCGCCCAGGAGGCAGAGGCACTGATCGATCTGATCCCCTCCATTCAGGCAGAAGCGGTGTACACCCCCACTCTTCAGGCCCTGGCTCAACACTATCAGGGGCTATTGCGGGGCATCAACTGTGAGGACCTTCTGCGACTGATGATGTCCATTTACTGCAAGCAACAGGAAGCCCAGTCCAAGAACCGCCGGCTGGGAATGGTGGATGAGCGGTATATGAAGCAGGCGGAGCGTCTGCTCTATGGCGAACTGTCGGCAGCTCTGGATATTCCTTTCGATGAAGTACAGCCCTACATTTCCCGTCGGGTGGAGGGGGCGCATGCTGACAATGTTCCGAAAAAGCCCATGGCTCAGTAAACTTGCTCTATTAATAATAAAGCGCCCGGCCAAAAGGCCGGGCGCTTTATCGCAGTTTTCTTTTCTTACGGCAGATAGTTCAGTGGGTTCTTGGCCACGCCGTTGTAACGGACCTCGAAATGGCAGTGGTTGCCGGTGGAGTTGCCGGTGGAGCCCACGCGGGCGATCTGCTGGCCCTTGTAGACGTGCTGGCCCACAGAGACCGTCAGACTGCTGTTGTGACCATACCGGGTCACATAGCCGTTGCCGTGGTCGATCTCCACCAGATAGCCGTAACCGCCCATCCAGCCGGCATAGGTGACCGTGCCGCCGTCCGAGGCATAGACCGGCGTGCCGTAGCTTCCTGCGATGTCGATGCCCTGGTGGTTGGTGGATCCGATGCCGCCGGGAGAGGACCGCCCGCCGAAGTAGG
>URXS01000064.1 GCA_900551885.1 uncultured Oscillibacter sp. | reverse complement strand
CCAGCAGGCAGGCGGAGATCAGGAGTCTCATATCCTCACCGCCCGTTCATGGCCTGGTGCTCCCGCAGCAGCTCCTGATGGAGCCGCAAGGCATTCCAGCTCCGGTTGTGGGCCGTCAGAACCGCCTTCAGACACTCTGGCCCCGCCCCAGCCCCAGCCAGTGCCGGCAGCAGGGCGTCCAGCCGGTCCTCCAGACCGCACAACACCAGCATCCGCTCTCCCAGCGGGCCGCCGGTGTAGGGCAGGACAGCAGCGGGATCTTCATCCAGACCTGCCAGCGCCGCCAACGTCTTATTGTAGTCCGTCTTTGCCACCGGAACCACCTCAGCCCCCAGCGGGCCGGCGGCGGTCTCCACCGCCAACACCGCGGGCAGTGTGTCGAATCCAAACAGCAGCAGCTTTCCGCTCATCGTGTCTCCTCCTTTTTTCGCTGCGGGAACAGTACCTGGTTTTTCTGGTCTGCCTCCCGCCCGCGCCGCTCCTGCGGGAGCGGTCTTCAGGACAGTTTCTTTCCGTTCAGCACCGCCTGGGTCAGCCGGTCCCCCTCATAGCGCAGCTTCAGGGAGAAAAAGGGCACATCCCGGTCCAGCAGGTCCAAAAAGATCTTGTCACCTTCCCACATGGGCAACCGCAGCAATGCCGCCTTTTCAATCCAGGCCAACTCCCCCTCATCGCAAGGGTGAGGCGATCCAGTCCAGCCAGTGGCCGTAAACAAGTGCATATACTCCGTGGGCGCCTGGTCCGACACAAAGGTCACCAGTCCCCGGTAGCGATACTCTGTCAGCGTCAGTCCCGTCTCCTCCCAGGTCTCCCGGAGGATACAGTCCTCGGGACTCTCCCCTTCCTGGAACTTGCCGCCCACGCCGATCCATTTGTCATGATTGAGGTCGTGGGCCTTCTTCACCCGGTGGAGCATCAGGTATTCATCCCCCCGCTCCAGGTAGCACAGTGTGGAGTTGATCATGGCCCCGCCTCCTCTTCCGCCTCTATTATACGCAAAAATCACCAAAAAGGGAAGCCCCTGGAAAAATACAGTGCCGGCCAGAGAAAAAATTCTCCGGCCGGCGTTTTTTGTGATTTATGCGTCCTTTCTGCGCAGCAGAGCCTTGAGCAACTGGATCACCAGCATGCTGCCCAGGGACAGTCCCACAATGGCGCCCACCATGGAAGCGGACAGGGCAGCCACCTGGAACAGCGGCTCCAGCGGCGGGATCAGCAGGACCGCCGCAAGCAGCACGGCGCCAATGGCAAAAGCGCCCAGCAGGAAGCGGTTGTCCCAGAACCGCCGGGTAAACAGCACCGGGCGGGCGGACTTGCAGTCAAAGCCGTGGAACAAGCGGCTCAGGCACAATGTGGCAAAGGCCATGGTGCTGCCGGTGGCCGCACCACCGGCACGAAGTCCCAGATGGAAGGCGGCAATCACAGCGGCGGCAATCACAGCACCCTCCACCACCACGCTGATCAGGAAATCACGGGTCAGGATGCCTTCATTCCGAGGACGGGGCTTTTGCCGCATCACCGCGTCGGTATGGGGCTCCAGTCCCAGGGCAATGGCGGGCAGGGAGTCCGTCAGCAGATTGATAAACAACAGGTGTACCGCGGCAAAGGGCACCGGCAGAGCCAGCAGTGAGGCGTACAGCACAGTGATGATGGCGGCAGCATTGCCGGAGAGCAGGAACTGGATGGACCGCTTGATGTTGGCGTAGACGTTGCGGCCGTTCTTCACCGCCTGGACAATGGTGGCGAAGTTGTCATCCGTCAGCACCATGCCGGCGGCGTCCTTGGCCACCTCGGTGCCGGTGACGCCCATGGCCACGCCGATGTCCGCCTGCTTCAGTGCCGGGGCGTCGTTGACACCGTCGCCTGTCATGGCCACCAGGCATCCCCGCTCCTGCCAGGCCCGGACAATGCGGATCTTGTGCTCCGGGGACACCCGGGCGTAGACGCTGACCTTGGGCACGAACTCCTTCAGCTCTTCGTCGCTCATCTTGTCGATGACGGCGCCCTCCACCGCCTCGGTGCCCTCGGTCAGAATACCGATCTCCTTGGCGATGGCGGCAGCAGTGACCTTGTGATCGCCGGTGATCATGATGGGACGGATGCCGGCGGCAATGCACTCCGCCACGGCGGCCTTGGACTCCGGCCGGGGCGGGTCCATCATGGCGATCAGGCCCAGCAGGGTCAACTCGTTTTCGTCCTCCAGGCTGACGGCGGGGCTGTCCACCGTACGGCAGGCGAAGGCCAGGACCCGCAGTCCCTGGCTGGAGAAGGTCCGGTTGGCCTCTTCCACCTGGGCCCGCTCCTCATCGGAGATGACGCACCGATCCAGCAGCACATCCACGGCGCCCTTGGTGACCATCAGCAGTCCGCCGGAGAGCTGGTGGACCGTGGACATCATCTTCCGGTCGGAGTCAAAGGGGATCTCCGTGATCCGGGGCCACTTGCTGCGGGTGGCCAGCTCGTCAAAGCCGTAGTCCTCCCCCAGCCGCACCAGAGCCGTTTCGGTGGGGTCCCCCACCTCGCCGTTTTCATCCACAGTGGCGTCGCTGCACAGCAGAGCCGTCCGCAGCAGGGGCTCCTGGACGGGGTCGTGGAAATCCGCCTGCTCCGCAGGGATGATCTTTCCGCCGGTGTACAGAGCCTTCACAGTCATCTTGTTCTGGGTCAGAGTGCCGGTCTTATCGGAGCAGATCACCGACACGCTGCCCAGGCCCTCCACCGCCTGAAGTTTGCGGATGATGGCATTCTCCCGGGCCATCTTCTGGGTGCCGAAGGAGAGGACGATGGTGACGATGGAGCTGAGGGCCTCGGGAATGGCGGCCACCGCCAGGGCCACGGCAAAGACGAAGGCATTGACCACATCCTCCTGCCGCAGAAAGACGCTGACGGCAAAGATCACAGCGCAGATAATGAGGATTCCGATGGAGAGCTTCCGGCCAAACTGGTCCAGGCTCACCTGCAGGGGGGTCTTTTTCTCCTCGGTGCTCTTGAGCAGCGTGGCGATCTTGCCCATTTCCGTGGACATGCCGGTGCCGGTCACCAGGAACTTGGCCCGACCGTAGGTGACAAAGCTGCCGGAGAACACCATGTTCTTCCGGTCGCCCAAAGGCACCTCACCGGCGATCTCCCCCAGCTCCTTCTCCACCGGCAAACTCTCGCCGGTCAAGGCGCTTTCAGCGCACTTGAGGCTGGCGCACTCCAGCAGACGACCGTCGGCGCAGACAGCGTCACCGGCCTCCAAAACCACTACGTCACCGGGCACCACTTCTCGGCCCGGAATCTGGATGAGATGACCGTCCCGCAGCACCTTGGCAGTGGGGGCCGACATCTGCCTCAGGCTATCCAGCGAGGCCGTGGCCTTCACCGTCTGGACTGTGCCCAGAATGGCGTTCATGGTGATGACCACCAAAATAACGATGGTGCTCTCCACATCCCCCAGCACAGCAGACACCGCCGCCGCCAGGATCAGGATGATCACCAGAAAGTCCGCATACTGTTCCAGGAAAATGCGGAACGTGCTCTTGCGACTCTCGTCACGCAGCTCATTGGGGCCATACTGCTCCAGGCGCTTGGCGGCCTCCTGGGCATTGAGGCCTTCCTCGGAGCTGTTCAAATCCCGAAACAGCTCCACCCGGCTGCGCTGCCAGATCTCCTTTTTTTCTTCCATATGCTCCCTCTTTCCCGGTGGGACGCAAAAAAGCGAGGCTTTTGCGCCAATGCCACCGCATTGATGCAAAAGTCTCGCCGTTTCCATCCAAAAGCGGGGTTTTCACCCGTACTGACGCCGTTGGATACACATTGCTGTGCCAGCTACTCCCTTTTGTCACTGGGGGCACTATACCCCATTTTGTGCAAAAAGTCAAGCGGCAAATCAGCCAAATTTTTCAGGTTTCTTCCACACGACTCACAGTTCTGCCGCCTGCCGGTGGTAGAAGAGATTACCCACCGCCATGACCAGCACGTAAATAATCAGATAGAAGAATACCGTCATGCCGTAACCGGCGAAGGCCGCATACACCATAAAAGCACAGCCGCACAGGCCCAGAGTGGGCATCACAAAGCGGCGGAAACGGCTGAGATCTGTGGCCTTACGCATGAACTGAATGAACATAGGCACATACATAGCGTACAGCGTAATGATGGGCAGCTCGGAACTATCAAAGCAGAAGGGACCAAACCAGCCGCCGCCCAAATTGGCGCCGTAGAAGAACAGCAGCCAGAAGGCGTCCAGGCCCAAGCTGACGATAGCGGAGTTGGTGGGCATATTGGTCACCGGGTCCACCTGGCGGAACAGGTCCGGCCGAGGCCCCTCTCCCCGGACAGCCAGGGCATACATGCCGCGGCAGCAGGAGAGCATCAGACCGTTCAGTGTTCCAGCGCAGGACACCACGATCAGGGCAAACACAGCCACACCCCCCACGGGTCCCAGAAGCCGCTGGAAGGCCATCTTGGCGGCGGCCTCGCCGCTGGCCATCAGCTCCTCCGTAGTGACGGTGCCATTGAGGCCGATATAGTAGAGGATATAAGTAGCCACCACAATGAAGGAGCCCAGGATCAGGGCCCGGGGCAGGTTCCGCTTGGCGTCTTTCAGCTCGGCGTTGATGGAGGTGGCCAGGATCCATCCCTCGTAGGCAAAGGCCACCGCCACAGTGGAGGCCATGAGACCCTCTCCGGTGGAGATGGTAGCAGTGGTCATAGTGGCAAAGTTTTCCGCCATGCGGCCATTGGTAAGGCCCAGTACGGTCCCCACCACGGCCATCAGAACCAGGGGCACCATCTTGATGACGGTGGTGGACACCTGGAACTTTCCCGCCAACCGGGGAGACAGGGCGTTGAGGGCATAGTCCAGGCACAGGAACAAGCACGCGATGGTCATACAGGCGCCGCCGGTGATCTGGTCCTGCCATCCGATCAGCACGCAGAAGTACCGGGCGCAGATCCAGGCCAGCACCGACACCAGACAAGGCGTATACAACACTGCCATGAACCAGCCCATATTGTAGGCGTAGCGCCGGCCCATGGTGGCCTCGGCATAGTCCACCAGGCCGTTGACCTTCTCATACCGGGTGGCCATGGTGGCAAAGACATAGGAACAGATAATCATGATGGCGCCCACGATGCCCCAGGCCAGGATGCCCAGAGGCATGTTGCCTCCGGTCTTGTTGAGCACGGTCTCCGCCTTGAAAAACACGCCGGAGCCAATGACGATGCCCACCACCATACACACGGCGGTGGGCAGTCCGTATTTCTTTTCCAGCCGGTTGTCCATTCCCGCGGCCTCCTTTGTTGTTCGCTCCTTTAAAGCGATGATGCTGCTCATGGCAGTAGATGTAGAATACCATAACTCTGCACAAATTGCAACCTATTTTTCCGGATAATGACTGTCAATATGCAAAAAAATGGAATACCGTGCGCCCAAAAGAGAGGCCGCCCACCATGGGCGGCCCTTTGGCTAAAACAGTGAAGTGGCTTACTCTCCCATCACCTGAAACACGATATCCCGCACCCGGTCCCGGGTATCGCACTCCACCAATGTCAGGTTCTGCCAGGGTCCTACGGTGATTTTGCCGTTTACAAAGGGCACCGTGATAAAGGGAGACAGCAGCGCGGCCTTGATGTGAGAAGAGCCGTTGTCATCATGCCAGGTGTTGTGGTGCTGATAGGGGATCACTCTTCCCTGCTCATCCAGGTAAGGAGAGAATACGTCCAGAGCCGCCTTCAGATCATGGTGGACGATACCAGGCTCAAACTCCAGCGTGGTCAAACCCGCCACGCCACCGGTAGTGAAGCCAGTGATGATTCCGGCGGAGATGTTGTGACGACAGCATGCCTCCGTCACCGCGTGCTGGAAGTCCTCCGTTACGTCGATCATGCCCATGTGGGCCTTGGTGTGATAGGTTTTCGTCTCGGTGTAAACTGCCATGATGCTGGCGCCTCCTTGCTTTTTTCAGCATTGTATCACATCTGTGTCCGTGTTACAATGAACTTGCGAAGACCGCCTTTTTATGCGGGTCTGAACCGGAAAGGAGGAACCGCTGATGCGAACGCACAACCTGGGTCCAGGTATCATCGCGGTGGACCTCCACGGAAAAAACACCTATCAGGCCAAGGTGACAGTGGACGCCCTGCTGCGCCGGGCAGGTGGCGGCACCTACCGTCTGCGGCTGATCCACGGCTGTCATGGTGGCACCGCTCTGCGGGACTTTCTGGAAGCGGAATACAGCAATCACCCAAAGGTGAAGCGGCTGGTCTGCTCCACCGACGGCGGTACCACGGAACTGGTGCTCCGGGAGTACATCTGAACGATCAATTTAAGCCGCTGACAGCGGCGGAATGGGGGAATTTTCATGCGTGTGGCCCTGATTCAAATGGCGGTGACTGCGGACCGGACAGGCAATCTCCGGGCTGCCTGCCAAAAGCTCCGCCAGGCGGCGGAGCAGGGAGCGGATATTGCCATATTGCCGGAAATGTTCTGCTGTCCCTACGAAAACCGCTGCTTTCGCCCCTATGGCGAGGAAGCCGGCGGGCCGGCCCAGCAGGCGCTTTCCCAAACAGCGGCGGAGACGGGGCTGTATGTGGTGGGCGGCTCGATCCCGGAGCTGGAAGACGGGAAGGTCTACAACACCAGCTATGTCTACGGTCCTGACGGCAGCCAACTGGCCAAGCACCGCAAGGCCCACCTGTTCGACATCGACGTGGAAGGCGGTCAGCGGTTCAAGGAATCCGATACCCTTTCTCCGGGCAATGCCATTACCACCTTTGAAACGAAATTCGGTACCATGGGCCTTTGCATCTGCTTTGACCTGCGGTTCGAGGAGCTGGCCCGGTGCATGTGCCTGCGGGGGGCAAAGGTGATCTTTGTCCCGGCGGCTTTCAACATGACCACCGGCCCCGCCCACTGGGAGCTGCTGTTCCGACAAAGAGCCGTGGATAACCAGTGCTTTACCGTGGGTGTCTCCCCCGCCCGGGATGAGGGGGGCCCCTATGTGGCCTACGGCAACTCTCTGGCCGTGGACCCCTGGGGCACTGTGCTGTGCCGGGCCGGGGCGGAGGAGGCCACGCTGTACGCCGACCTGGACCTGGAGCGGCTGAAGGCGGTCCGGACCCAGCTTCCCATCCTCTCCGCCAGGCGCACGGACCTGTACGAGGTGCGGGAGCGGTGAAAGGCGGCATCTTTCAGGAGATCTGTGACCTGGTCCGCCAGATTCCCGCCGGGCAAGTAGCCACTTACGGCCAGGTCGCCCGGCTGCTGGGAATGCCCCGGGGCGGGCGGATCGTGGGGTACGCCATGGCCTCCTGCCACGATGGAACCGTTCCCTGCCACCGGGTAGTGGACCGGTTCGGCGGCACCAAATCCGCCTTCGACCGTCTGGCTCCAGGCACCCAGCGGGCCCTGCTGGAGGCGGAGGGCATTCCCTTCCGCCCCGACGGCACCGTGGATCTGGGCCAGTGCCGGTGGAATCCGTAAAAACAGACCGGCGTTCCCGTTTTTCAAGGGGGACGCCGGTCATTTTCATGTAATCAGCTCTTCCGGCTGTTGTAAGCGGCAATGCCCAGGCCCAACAGCTCCACCGCCCGGCGCAAGTCATTGGGATTGGTGACGTAGGCGATGCGGATCTCATTGCGGCCCTTGCCCGGGGTGGCGTAGAAGGACTCCGCAGGTGTATACATGACCGTCTCGCCCTGGTCCTCAAACTCCTCCAGCAGGAAATACTGCAGCTTTTCCGCATCATCCACCGGCAGCGTCGCCATCACATAGAAGGCCCCGTCAGGATGGCTAAACCGGACGCCGGGAATTTTGGCCAGGCTCTCCACCACCGCATCCCGGCGGCGTTGATACTCCTCCCGAATGGAGGTGTAATACGCCGCGGGCAGTTCCCGGTACATGGCGGCGGCACCCACCTGGTCCAGCGTGGCGGCGCACAGACGGCCCTGGCAGATCTTCATGGCCTGGGCCATCAGCTCCTGGTTGCGGGAGATCAGGGCTCCCACCCGGGCACCGCAGGAGGAGAATCGCTTGGACACGGAGTCCACCACTACCACGTTTTCCGCGGCATCTGCGAACTCCAGCATGGAACTGAGCTTCTCACCGGTGTAGACGATCTCCCGGTACACCTCATCGCTGATGAGGAAGAGTTCATGCTCCTTTGCAATGTCCGCCAACAGCCGCATCTCCTGACGGTTGAGTACCACACCGGTGGGGTTACCGGGGTTGGTCACCAGAATGGCCCGGGTATGCTCATTGATGAGTGGCTCGATCTGCTCCCGGGTGGCATATCGGTAACCCTCCTCAGGAGATGTGGGAATGGGCCGGATCGCGGCCCCGGTCACGTTGATGAAGGTGGAGTAGTTGGGATAGAAGGGTTCCGGCACCAGAATCTCATCCCCATCGTCCAGGATACAGGCCATGACGATCTCCAGGGCTTCGCTGCCGCCGTGAGTCGCCAGGATACCATCCCGTTCAATGGGAAAACCCAGGCCGATGTAATAGTCCCGGACGGCGTCCAGGAACACGTCAACGCCGGGGGACGGCGCATAGGCCAGAACATCTTCCCCGAAGTTGTGCACTGCGTCGAAAAAGGCCGGAGGCGTTGGGATGTCCGGCTGGCCGATATTCAGGTGATGGACCGTGCGGCCCTTGGCCTCCGCCGCCAGCACATAGGGATGGAATTTCCGGATGGGAGAGAGTTCACAGGCTTCGATCTTGCTGGAAAATTTCATGGAAATGACCTCCTTGGTCTTGATTTTCGGAATCAGTCTGAATGCCTCAGATGGATAAAAAAACGCCCCTGACAACTGTCAGGGGCGAAAAAACTTCCACGGTACCACCCTGATCTGCCCCTCCATCAGAAAAGGCATCTCACGTCATCCTGTAACGGGAACGACCCGTCCCGCTCCTCGCGGGCTGCTCCAAAGTGGCTGCTCCCTGGCGTGGGCTGAGGGCTTGCACCGTACCCCTCTCGCTTCAAGCCGGTTTCAGGAAGTTGGCTTTGTCATCGCGTTTATGGTGATTATTATATGCCTTTGGGCGGATTTGTCAAGCGGAAAAGGAATCAGACCTCCGATTCCTCCTGTGGGGGAGCTGTCTCGGGGCCGGAAGCACCGCCCATTTGCATCTCCTGCCACTGTTCCCGGGTAATCAAAAGCTGCCGGGGCTTGGAGCCCTCGAAGGGACCCACGATGCCCCGCTCCTCCATCTGGTCCACCAGCCGGGCGGCCCGGGAATATCCCAGCTTCAGCCGCCGCTGCAGCATGGACACAGAGGCCTGTCCCGTCTCCAGGACCACCTCCACAGCGGCGGGCAACAGCTCGTCGCCCGCATCCTCTGCGTTCTCCGTGGGAGAGGTGCCGCGGCTGCCACCCTTGCTGTCCTTCTCCTGGATGCTCTCCTCGATCTTGGCGATGACGTCGTCATCGTAGTGGGCCTCGCCGGACTGCTTGACGAACTCCACCACCTGCTCGATCTCCTCCGGGGAGATGAAGCAGCCCTGGACACGGGTGGGCTTCCCGGCGCCCAGAGGCGCATACAGCATGTCGCCCTTGCCCACCAGCTTTTCCGCGCCGGTGGTATCCAAAATGATCCGGGACTCCAAAGAAGAGGCCACGGCGAAGGCGATGCGGCTGGGAATGTTGGCCTTCATGAGGCCGGTGATCACGTCGGCAGAGGGCCGCTGGGTGGCGATGACCAGGTGAACACCGGCGGCGCGGCCCATCTGGGCCACCCGGCAGATGGACTCCTCCACCTCCTTGGCAGCCACCAGCATCAGATCGGCCAGCTCATCGATAACCACCACCACGCTGGGCATGGTCTCCAGGTCCTCCCGGGTCCGGGCCAAGCGGTTGAACTCCTCCAGCTTCTTGACACCGTGCTCCGAGAAGGTCTTGTACCGCTTCATCATCTCAAACACTGCCCACTGCAACGCCCCGGCGGCCTTCTTGGGGTCCGTCACCACCGGGATCAGCAGATGGGGAATGCCGTTGTAGGGAGCCAGCTCCACCATTTTGGGGTCCACCATGATGAAGCGGACCTGGTCCGGGGTGGACTTGTACAAGAGGCTGACGATCAGGGAGTTGGTGCACACAGACTTGCCGGAACCGGTGGTACCGGCGATCAGCACGTGAGGCAGCTTTTCGATGTCTCCGATCACGTTGCGGCCGCCGATGTCCCGTCCCAGGGCAAAGGCGGTGGCGGACTTATGCTCCGTGAAGTCCCGGGACTCGATCACGTCCCGGATCAGCACCGGCGTCACCGTCTTGTTTGGCACCTCGATGCCCACTACGGAGATCTTGTCGGGAATGGGAGCGATCCGCACGCCGGAGGCGCCCAAGGCCAACGCGATGTCGTCGGCCAGATTGGTGATCTTGCTGAGCTTGACACCCTGGTCCAGCACGAACTCATACCGGGTAACGGAGGGCCCGTGGACCACGTCTGCGGCGGTAGCATCCACGCCGAAGCTGACCAACGTCTCCGACAGGCGCCGGGCGTTGTTGCGCAGCTCGGCACCGGCCTCGATGTGGTTTTCTCCCTGGTTGGCACGCAACAGGGTGATAGGCGGGAACTGATAGGTGTCTTCTTCCTCGGCCATTTTCTGTTCGATCTCCGCTGTGACGGCGGCGGTGGCAGCGGCCACCTCCCGGGCAGCGGCCTTCTTGCCGGAAGCGGCAGGCTCCGGCGCCACGGGC
>URXS01000063.1 GCA_900551885.1 uncultured Oscillibacter sp. | reverse complement strand
CGGGCGTAAGAGATTTGAAGGGAGCTGTCCTTAGTACGAGAGGACCGGGATGGACGTACCTCTGGTGCACCAGTTGTTCTGCCAAGGGCATAGCTGGGTAGCTAAGTACGGACGAGATAAACGCTGAAAGCATCTAAGCGTGAAACTCCCCCTAAGATGAGATCTCTCACCTCGAAAGAGGGTAAGGGCCCAGGAGGACTACCTGGTTGATAGGCAGAAGGTGGAAGCGCAGTAATGTGTGTAGCTGATCTGTACTAATAGCCCGAGGGCTTGACCTACGAAAGAAAGCAGGCGGCCTGAAAGATGAGCATGTTACGTTGTTCGGTTTTGAGGGTGCAGCGGAAAGCGCGCAGACTCAAGGAAAAGAAGAGTATGCACCTTTAGCTCAGTTGGTAGAGCAACTGACTCTTAATCAGTGGGTCCCCGGTTCGAGTCCGTGAAGGTGCACCATGGCCCGTTGGTCAAGTGGTTAAGACAGCGGCCTCTCACGCCGTTAACATCGGTTCGAATCCGGTACGGGTCACCACGTCAAAGCAAGCTGCGGATCATTCGCTTCCGCGGAGCGCGAAAGCTCATTCCCTCCGCTGCTTTTCCTCTTCACTTTTCAAACGCTTTGCTGGTTTGAAAAGTGAGATAAAGGCGCTTGACAAAGCGCAGAAAAGACAATATAATACAGGATGTTCTCCGGTAAGACCGGATGACATAGTTGGTGCTGATTAGGGCGAGGGTCCACCCGTTCCCATTCCGAACACGGTAGTTAAGCTCGTTCCTGCTGACAATACTTGGCTGGCGACGGCCCGGAAAGATAGGTAGCGCCAACACAGAGGACACACTCTTTCGAGTGTGTCCTTTTTTGTGCTTCGTGGAAGTGTGTCTGCCCGAATAGCCCATTTCTTCTCTCTCCCAGTGAAACCTCTGGGCGCCGCAAGAAACGGGGAGATGTAATAGACCATAGAGCTTGGAACGTTGTCAAAAAGTACATGGAAAGGCACTCTAAGAGGAGAAAATACCAAAATGTTTGTGGAAAATCACCTTTGCGTCTGGTAGAAAAGTATCTTATACTACAATTACAACGTGTAGCGTTTAACTGCGTAAATCCAGTTGGACGTCACACGCTGTTTTTTTGCGCCTAAAATGTGACGGATATTGGCAAGACGAGTGTAGAATTCCTTTAAAACTGACGACGCACTGTGAAAGTTCTGCCGTATGACTTTTTTCCGTGGAGGTTTTAGCTTATGGAAGAGCGTTCCAATTCTTTCTTGGAAACGGAGCCTGTTGGGAAACTGATGGAACGGTATGCTGTTCCCTGTATCATTTCTCTGTTGGTAGCTGCTCTGTATAACATTGTAGACCAGATCTTCATTGCCAACGCAAGTTACTTGGGCTCTTATGGCAACGCGGCCAACACAGTGGTGTTTCCGTTGACAGTAGTGGCCTTGGCTATTGCCGTATTGGTAGGGGATGGTTGCTGCGCTTATGTCAGTATCAGCTTGGGAGCAGGCGCCAAGGATAACGCCAGTCGCAGCATTGGTAACGCCGTGGTGCTGTCTGTGGTTGTCAGCCTGGTTTTGACGGCTCTTTATCTGATATTCCAGGAACCCATTCTCAGTATGTTTGGGGGCCGGGTGAATCAGGAAACTTTTATCCAGGCCAAGGAGTATTTCTTCTGGATTACCTTGGGCATCCCATTCTATATGTTTGGTCAGGCCATGAATCCTATTATCCGTTCCGACGGCAGTCCCCGCCTCGCTATGGCTTCCACTCTGGCCGGAGCGGTGGTGAACATCATCCTGGACCCGATGTTTATTTTCGGTTGCCACTGGGGGATGATGGGTGCCGCTGTGGCCACAGTGCTGGGACAAATTCTCACAGCAATGCTGTCCATTTGGTATCTGCGCCGCATGAAGGCTGTCAGATTGCAACGGGATAGCTTCGGCCTGCGTTGGTCCCTGATTAAAAAGTTCTTGCCGCTGGGCCTTTGCAGTCTGCTGTCTCAGATCTCTCTGGTGGCTTCCATGGCGGCAGTCAACAATATGATCCGGCAATATGGCACATTGGACCCGATTTTCAGCCAGGACCAGTACGCCCAGATACCTATGGCAGTCGTGGGTATTGTGATGAAGTTTTTTCAGATCGTGATCTCGATCGCTGTAGGCCTGGCGGCTGGATGCATTCCGGTGGTGGGCTACAATATCGGTGCTGGTCGAAAGGACTGGGCGAAGCGGCTGTTTACCCGCCTGTTGACAGCGGAGGCGGCTGTTGGGTTTGTGGCGCTGCTGATTGTGGAGCTTTTGCCCCGGCAGTTGATTGCCATTTTTGGCGCCGCCAACGAAAGCTCCTATTATACAGAGTTTGCAATTCGGTCCTTCCGGATCTATCTCTGCATGATGGTCTTTGCCTGTGTCAATAAAGGAACATTCATTTATCTCCAGTCCCTGGGAAAGGCTCTGTCTTCCACCCTGCTATCCATGCTGCGGGAAGTTGTATTCGGTGTGGGCTTTGCGCTGTTGCTGCCGGTGTTCTTTGGATTGGATGGCGTGCTGTATTCCATGCCGGTGTCAGATATTTTGACGTTCGTCATCGCTGGGGTGCTGATTTTTCGCACATATCGGGAATTGAGTCGCTAGACTCTACAAAAAAAACGCCCCCGGAGGTCTCGTAAGAGGCTACCGGGGGCTGTTGTTTTCAATTCGTAACTGCTTTGTAGCCATTTGAGGTGGAGTGTTCCTCCTTTTTTGCGGACAATAAAGGGACAAGGGAGGTGAAGCGCAGGATGGTCGACCCTGGTAACAAACAACTGTGCCCGCCAATTCGCCGGAGCTGGCTGCGGCTGCGCCTGGGTAAGGCGTGGTATACGGGCGCACGGTATCTGCTGTGGTGCTCTCCCCGATTCCGCTGGGCCACACAGAGGCAGGCCGAGCGTCTGCCTCAGGTACAGTTTGCTCATGCCACACCACTGTATCGCCATTTGCGGGGCGAGGAGATGGTTCTCCAGGAGAACAAGGTGGTGAATTTGCGCCTGGCAGTGGCTCGCCTGGATGGGTTGGTGCTGGCCCCAGGTGAGACCTTCAGTTACTGGCGTCTGATTGGAAGGCCCACACGCCAGAAAGGCTATCGGGAGGGGATGGTGCTGTTTCTGGGCCGCATCGGCAGCGATGTGGGTGGAGGATTATGTCAACTATCTAATCTGATTTTTTGGATGACGCTCCACACGCCTCTGACAGTTGTGGAACGGTACCGGCACTCCCACGATGTCTTTCCTGATGCAAACCGTACCCAGCCCTTCGGCAGTGGAGCCACCTGCGCCTATCCCCATCGGGATTTGATGATCCGCAATGATACTGACCAGCCTTTCCAGCTCTGCCTTCAGGTTGGAGACACCCATCTGGAGGGTGCGTGGCGGGCCATAGAGCTGCCGGCGTACCGCTACGAGATCGTGGAGCGGGACCACCGGATGGAACAGGCAGCCTGGGGAGGGTATGTACGCCACAACGCATTGTACCGGCAGGTGTGGAGCCGGGAGGGGCGGCTGGTAGAGGAGCGGTTTCTCTTCACCAACGACGCCATTATGATGTACAGTCCCCTGCTAGCGGAGCCGGGGGAGGGTTGTATTTCCCCTGAAAAGGTGGTAAACTGTTCGAAAAGCGGCAGTGTACCGTAAGAAAACCAATAAACGAGGTGTTTTCATGGATTCCAAGACCACAAGCATTGTGGCTTATATTACCTGGATTGGCCTGGTGATCGCCCTGGTGGCCGGAGACCGGGAGGGTGCCAAGTTCCATTTGAATCAGGCGCTGGTGATCTGGTTGGCGGGACTGCTGGGGGCAATTCCCTGCATTGGCTGGCTATGGGGCATTTTTTGTTTCATTTGCGCGGTGATGGGGCTGATCTCCGCCATCAATGGTGAGGAGAAGGAGGTCCCTCTGCTGGGCCGGATCAAGCTGCTGAAGTAAGGAAGGAGAACAGGGCCGCGCAGTGCGCGGCCCTGTTTTTGTGGAGGGTACATGAAAAGAAGCGCAATGACGGATCGGGAAGCCTACCCCACAGCCTGGATCACACTGGGAGGCCTAACGCTGGCCTACCTGATCTGGCGGTATGGCCTGGGAGCGCCCACAGTCAGCCGCTGCTGGGTGTGGGAACACTGGGGAATATACTGTCCGGGCTGCGGGGGGACCCGAGCAGTGATTGCCCTGGCCCACGGGCATTTGCTGGAGGCGCTGTACTACCATCCGGCAGTGCCGGTGGCGGCGGCTCTGGCGGCGGTGTATCTGGTCTCCCAGACTGTGTGGCGGCTGCGGGGCCGGCGGGGATGGGTCCTGCGGTACGATTCCCGGTGGCCCGCCATGCTGGTGGGTCTGTTCCTGGCCAACTGTGCGGTGCGGAATCTGCTGTGGCTGGGGTTTGGCATCGGGATTTGACTGGATGTAAGTTCTGAAAATTTGCGCAGGCGGTTCGGCGAGGGACGAGGTCCCTTGCCGGCCTGCCTGCGCAAAACAACAATTGAAAAAGTTTTTCCGATTCTGTAACAATTCTCTCTGTTGAAGTATCATGCAGGTAGAGAGGAGGCGAGGCCCATGGCGATTCCGGAGGCGGATCGGGATTGGTTCTGCGGCCAGTTGCGGGCAAACTGGGACAGCTTGTATCGAATCTCCCGCAGCATTACCGGCAACGACACCGACGCCCAGGAAGCCATGGCGGAGGCGGTGTATCTGGCCTGTGAGCGGTTCGGACAATTGCGGCTGCGGGAAAAGTTCCGCTCCTGGCTGTTGAAGATCACGGTCAATGAGGCCCGGCAGATCTGCCGCCGTCGGTGCCGCACCGTGTCCTGGGAGGAGCTGGACGTGGAGCTTGCGGCTCCGGCCCGAGAGATGGAGGACGGCAGCCTCTGGCAGGCGGTCCAGGCCCTGCCCCGTGACCAGCGGGAGGCGGTGGTGCTGTTTTATTACGAGGACTTGTCCACCGAGGAGATCGCCGGGATCGTGGGTGCCGCCCCGGGGACGGTGCGGGTGCGCCTGAGCCGGGCGAGAGAGCAGCTGCGAAAGAGACTGGAGGTGGAGCGGGATGGATGAGCTGGATATGCGTCTGCGGGCAATGGCGCATGGAGAGGAACTGCCCCTGCCGCCGGACTGTGGGGCGCTGCTGGAGCGGCTGGAGGGAGAGATTCGCCGGGGCGAGAACCGGCGTCCCCGCAGGAGATTGGGCCGGAGGGCACTGCTGCTGGCCGCAGCCGCCGCGGTGCTGTCAGCGTCCGTGCTGGCAGCGGAGCTGTGGCACTTGCGAATCGAAGAGATCTCAGTGGGGCAGGAGGAGTCCAGCTATCGGGTGGACGGAGACATTCCCGCTGTTCCGCTGGAGTCCTTCTCTCGTGAGATTTGGGCCATTATGGAAAGAGTGCCTGAAAAGGCGGCACAGCAAAATTCTCTCCTGATGAGTACGATGCCGGGATACTGGTTCGGAACCTTTGATAGCTGGACAAAATGTGAGGACTTTGTGGGATTCCCCCTGCGCAACCCTCTGGAGGAGGCAGAGTTGTTGGAGATGGCCAATTACGCTGCCATCCCCCGGGACGCGGAGACACTGGACGAGAACAGCAGGCGGCATTGCGCCGTCACTTTAAACGGCTCTGCCACCGGAGAATTGCAGAGTGTTCAGGTAGATGCGGGTTATCTTATGGGCGAAATTCGGATTCAGATGTCTGTATATCTCTATCCGGAGGGAAGCTTTCTGGACCCGGGGACCGGGGCCGTATGGATTGGAGAGGCGGACTTCACCCTGACCTCCGGCGTAACCGGCAGCAAGGTCCCCTATTCCCTGGTGGTAACAAAAACGCCGGAAAATGACTATTATCATGATTTTTCCAGTGCGGATGCGTATTTCATCCTGGAAAATGGCCTGTATACATTACATGCAGTTTCCCCCGGCAGGGAAAATGGTGGGGCAGCTAAGGACACGTTGGAGGAATTACTGAAACTATTTTGAACGTGGAAAATCCCCCGGCTCTTTTATGAGCCGGGGGATTTTTTAGCAGCTCAGTTGTAAATGGGGAACTGGCGGCACAGGGCATCTACTTCAGAGCGGACCTGGTCCTTGCAGCCCTCGAAGTCCTTGGCCACCATGGCCATCCACTGGGCGATCTTCACCATCTCCGGCTCCTTGAAGCCACGGGTTGTGGCGGCGGGAGTGCCCACCCGGATGCCGCTGGTGACGAAGGGCTTCTCCGGATCGTTGGGGATGGCGTTCTTGTTGACGGTGATCTGGACCTCGTCCAGCCGGTGCTCAAATTCCTTACCGGTGATGTGGAAGTTCCGCACGTCCACCAGCATTAGGTGGTTATCGGTGCCACCGGAGACCAGACGGAAGCCCTGCTTCTGCAATTCCTCCGCCAGAACGGCGGCGTTCTTTACCACCTGCTTGCCGTACTCCTTGAACTCCGGTTTCAACGCCTCACCGAAGCACACGGCTTTGGCGGCGATGATGTGCTCCAGAGGACCGCCCTGGGAGCCGGGGAACACGGCGGAGTTGATCTTCTTGAAGATGTCGTCGTCGTTACAGAGGATCAGGCCGCCCCGGGGACCCCGCAAGGTCTTGTGAGTGGTGGAGGTGACCACGTCGGCGTAGGGAATGGGAGAGGGATGGACCCCGGCGGCCACCAGGCCGGCGATGTGGGCCATGTCCACCATCAGGTAGGCGCCTACAGCGTCGGCCACTTCCCGGAACTTAGCAAAGTCAATGATCCGGGGATAGGCGCTGGCGCCGGCGATGATCATCTTGGGCTGGCACTCCTTGGCCACGGCCATGAGCTGGTCGTAGTCGATCCGCTCGGTCTCGTCATTGAGGCCGTAGGGCACGATGTGGAAATACTTGCCGGAGATATTGACGGGGCTGCCGTGGCTCAGGTGGCCACCGTGGGCCAGATTCATGCCCAGCACCGTGTCGCCGGGCTTCACCAAGGCCATGAAAGCCGCCAGGTTGGCATTGGCACCGGAGTGGGGCTGGACGTTGGCGTGCTTGCAGCCGAACAGCTCGCAGGCCCGGTTCCGGGCAATTTCCTCGGTGACGTCCACGGCGTAGCAGCCGCCATAGTAACGCTTGCCGGGATAGCCCTCAGCATATTTATTGGTCAGGCAGGTGCCCATCGTCAGCATGACGGCCTCGCTGACAATGTTTTCAGAGGCAATCAGTTCGATGTTACGGCGCTCCCGGGCAAATTCCTCCTGAATAGAGGCACCCACCTCCGGGTCCGCCTGAGAGATAAAGTTCATGGTTTCCTGAATCATGGCAAATTCCTCCTCTGTCTCGTTTTAAGGGTTGGCGGCTTCTCCGTCCCCGGTCGGGAATTCATACCGCAGCACCGGATTCCGGGCGGCGCTCACCTCATCCAGACGGCGGACAGGCGTGCGCCGGGGCGCCTCATGCAGGGACTGGGGATCCCGCAGGGCGTCCTGATAGAGCTGCTCGAACACGGCGCAGGCCTCGTCCATGGTCTCCTTGCTCTCCGTCTCCGTGGGCTCCACCATCAGCGCCTCATGGACGATCAGGGGGAAGTACATGGTGGGGGGATGGATGCCGTGGTCCAACAGACCCTTGGCGATGTCCATGGCGCTGACGCCGGTATCCTTGTGGAGCTTTTCCAGCGTCATGACGAATTCGTGCATGCACCAGCCATTGTACGCCATGTCGTAAGTTTTGGCAAGTCTCCACATCATGTAGTTGGCGTTGAGGACGGCGTTCTCCGACGCTTCCGGCACGCCTTCCTTACCCAGAGTGAGGAGGTAGGCCAGAGCCTTCACCGTGACAGTAAAGTTGCCGTAGAAGCCCTTGACCCGGCCGATGGAGTGGGCAGGGGTGAAGAAATTGTAGTCCTCGCCGGTCTTCTCCACCTGGGGGCCGGGCAGGAAGTCCCGCAGCAGCGCCTTGCAGCCCACGGGGCCGGAGCCGGGTCCGCCGCCGCCGTGAGGCGCGGCAAAGGTCTTGTGGAGGTTCAGGTGGCACACGTCGAAGCCCATATCGCCGGGCCGCACCACGCCGGCCACGGCGTTGAGGTTGGCGCCGTCGTAGTAGCAAAGACCACCGGCCTCGTGGACGATGCGGGTGATGGAGAGAATGTTCTTATCGAAGATGCCCACGGTGTTGGGGTTGGTCAGCATCAATCCCGCGGTGTCGGGTCCCACAGCGGCGGACAGGGCGTCCAGGTCCACGCAGCCATCAGGACCGGAGGGGATGTTCACCACATCGAACCCGGCCATCCGGGCGGAGGCAGGGTTGGTGCCGTGGGCGGAGTCGGGGACGATGATCTTGGTCCGGGCGCTGTCGCCCCGGTGGGTGTGGTAGGCCTTGATCAGCAGCAGACCGGTGAACTCTCCGTGGGCGCCCGCGGCGGGCTGGAGAGTCACAGCGTCCATGCCGGTGACGGCACAGAGGGACTGCTCCAACGTCCACATGGCCTCCAGGCAGCCTTGAACGGTGGAAACCGGCTGCAGGGGATGGACCTGGGTAAAGCCCGGCAGGGCTGCCAGTTCCTCGTCGATCTTGGGGTTGTACTTCATGGTGCAGGAACCTAAGGGATAGAACCCGTCATTGACGCCGTGGACCCGGTCACACAATTGCTTGTAGTGGCGGGTCAGCTCGTTTTCTCCCAGGTGCGGCAGGCGAGGCGGAGTCGTCCGCTCATGGTCCAGATGGATCTCCGGCACATCGCAGGAGGGCAGCAGGCTCAATCCCTGGCCGGGATGGCCCTTTTCAAAGATGGTTTTCACTGTGCCAGCACCTCCTTCACGATGTCCGCCGCTTTGTCCAGCTCTTCCCGGCTCACCAGTTCCGTGGCGCACCAGAGGAGGCCACCTTCCACCGGCAGTCCGCCCAGGATATCCGCCTGGGCCAGAGCCGCCAGGATCTTCTCTCCGGTCTCTGGAGTGCAGGCGGTGACAAATTCATGGAAGTAGGGGCCCTCATGGAGCAGGGGCAGACCGGCCTCTGCCAGACGGTCCGCCAGATAGTGGGCCTTGGACAGAGACTGCCGGGCGGCCTGAGTCAGCCCCTGGGCGCCCATGGCGCTCATGTACAGCCCGGCGATAAAGGCGCACAGGGCCTGATTGGAGCAAATGTTGCTGCTGGCCTTCTCCCGGCGGATGTGCTGTTCCCGGGCGGTCAGGGTCAGGACATAGCCCACCTTGCCGTCCACGTCATGGGTCCGGCCCACGATGCGGCCAGGGAGCTGGCGCATGAGCTTTTTGGTGGCTGCCATGAAGCCCAGGTACGGCCCGCCGAAGGCGGTGTCCAGCCCCAGGGGCTGGCCGTCACCTACGGCCACGTCAGCGCCGCAGGCGGCAGGGGTCTCCAGCAGGGCGCAGGCGATAGGGTTGACACCCATGACGAACTTGGCTCCGGCGGCGTGGACGATCTCACCGATCTCAGCGGCGTCCTCGATCAGACCAAAGTAGTTGGGCTGAGCCAGGTAGAAGCAGGCGGCGTCGTCGCCCAGGGCGGCGGCCAGGGCCTCCTTGTCGGTGCGGCCGTTAGGGGCGGGTACCACGGTCAGCTCCACACCGGAGCCGAAGCAGTAGGTCCGCATGGTCTCGATGACCTGGGGGTGTGCGGCGGCGGACACCAGGGCCCGGCGGCGCTTGCGGTCCACACACATGGTGATGGACTCCGCCGCGGCTGTGGCTCCGTCGTAGACGGAGGCATTGGATACGTCCATGCCGGTCAGCTCGCAGATCATGGTCTGGTACTCAAAAATGGACTGGAGGATGCCCTGGCTGATCTCCGCCTGATAGGGGGTATAGGCGGTGACCAGCTCCTCCCGGGAGGCGATGGACTTCACCACGGCGGGAATGAAATGCCGGTAAGCCCCGGCGCCCCGGAGACAGGTGCGGAATACATGGTTTTTCTCCGCCATGGCGGTGACGGCCCGACGGACCTCTAGCTCGCTCTTGCCGGCGGGCAGGTCCAGCTCCTTTAAGAACATCTCCTCCGGTACATTGGCGTACAGATCCCGGATGCTGGCGGCACCCATGGCCTCCAACATCTGCTGCCGCACTGCCGGCGAGTTGGGTACGTAGCTGCCCATGGGCTCAGCCCTCCTCTTGCGTGAAGGCCTCGTAGGCGGCGGCGTCCATCAGCTCCGCCTTGTCGGTGATCTGCTCGATCCGGGCGATCCAGGCGCCGTAGGGGTCTTCGTTCAGCTTCTCCGGAGCGTCCAGCAGATCCTCGTTGACTTCGGCGATGACGCCGGTGACTGGAGAGATCACATCGGACACGGCCTTCACCGACTCCACGTCGCACAGGGCCTCCTCGGCGTTGACGTTATCACCCACCATGGGCAGGTTCACGAATACCAGGTCGCCCAGGGAGTCCTGGGCAAAGTCGGTGATGCCCACCAGGGCGGTGGTGTCGTCCAACATCTGGACCCACTCGTGGGACTTGGAATACAGCAGCTCAGCGGGGAAGTTCATACAGATATCCTCCTTCAAAATATGTATCGTCGGTGTTGACGGTTTGGGTGTTGGGATTCTCAGCGGGTGATCTTGTAGAAGGGCAGGGGGACCACTTCCACAGCGACCCGGCGGCCCCGGACGTCGGCCTCCAGAGCGGTGCCGGGCTCGGCGGCAGTCAGGTCCACGTAGCCCATGGCGGCGCCGTAGCCCAGGAAGGGGCAGTGGGTGCCGGAGGTGGTGTGGCCCACCTTGTCCCCGCCGGGGTGATACAGGTCGCAGTGCTCCCGGACGATGCCCCGGCCGGTGACCTTCAGCCCCACCCGCTTGACGGTGGGGGTGCCCCGGGCGATGATGGCTTCC
>URXS01000062.1 GCA_900551885.1 uncultured Oscillibacter sp. | reverse complement strand
CTGCCACTGCGGCGCCGGGCAGCCTCCCCGAAGGCCACGATGGGCCCGCCGCCGGCAGCCCGGCCAAAGGCCATCTCCCCAATGACGCCGGTGGAGGCGATCAGGGCCACAAACAGGATATAGGGGATCAGGAAAACGGCTCCATAGGCCGACACCCGGGAGGGAAACATCCAGATGTTCCCCATGCCCACAGCGGAGCCGATGCAGGCCAGTTTGAAGCCCCAGCGGGAGCGGAAGGCGTCCCGCTCGGCGGAGGATACACTCTTATTCATGGCAAATACTCCTGTCTCCGTTCTCCGGCGTCCAACCCAGCCGGACCAACTCCTGGCCCAGCAACCGCACCGCGTCGTTCAAATAAAACTGCATTGGTTGCGCAGGCCCCATGGCCAGACGAATCCCGCATCGCTGGGACGGCAGCAGAATCTTTACCGCCTCGCTGGCGCCAACGGCCTCCGCCATTCGGGGCGTCACCTCCCCCAGCAGTCCGTTGGGCACTGCCACCCCTACAGGTCCCAGCACCACGTCCGCCCGTGCCACATTCACCACAATGGCATTCTCACCGGTGGCACCGTCATCAGCCCCGGCCTTCAGCATGGCGGCAGTGGCCAGTGCGTTGGTACCCAGAGCCCTGATCCGCAGATCCGGCCAGGCCTTCTTCACGGCCTCCACCAGTCCCCGGCCCATGCCGCCGCCCTGGCCATCCACCACTGTCACCAGAACCTCCCGCTCCCTCACGGTCATCCCCCCTGTTTTTTCTCTTTCTTTCCAGAATACCCATCTTCCCGCCCCTTGTCAAGGTTCGCCTTGACGCCGGTCAAGGCGTCGGATATAATAAAAACACTGGGGATCAGAAGATCCCTTTCCGGCGCCCAAGGCGCCCCTTTCCCGCACCCTTTCCGCCCTTGGGCGGACTGAAAACCGATGCCAGAAGGCATGCCCTGACCGGGCATGTCCTTTTTTATTCTCAGGAGGTAACCGCAATGGATCTTCCATCCTTTTTTCAGCAGCATCCTACAGGCGCCCTGGCCCTCTCCGGCGGTGTGGACTCCGCCCTGCTGGCCTGGGCAGCGGGCCGCTGGGGGCAAAACTGGCGGGCCTATTTTGTTCATACTGCTTTCCAGCCCGCCCATGAGCTGGCAGACGCCCGGACCCTGGCGGATTTCTGCGGCCTGCCGCTGACCGTATTGGAGGTGGACGTGCTGGCTGACCCCCAGGTGGCCGCCAATCCGCCCCGGCGGTGCTATTTCTGCAAGCGCATGCTGTTCTCCGCCATTGCAGCGGCGGCAAAGCAAGATGGCCTGTCCCTGTTGGCAGACGGCACCAACGCCTCTGACCAGGTCGGCGATCGCCCCGGCATGGCGGCCCTGGCAGAGTTAGGGGTCTGCTCCCCTTTGCGCCAGTGCGGCCTTACCAAGTCGGACGTGCGGCGGCTGAGCCGAGAGGCGGGGCTTCCCACCTGGGACAAGCCAGCCTACGCGTGCCTTGCCACCCGCGTCCCCGCTGGAACACCTCTGACGACAGAGCTGCTGGAAAAAGTGGAGCAGGGCGAGGCTTTGCTTGCAGAGTTAGGTTTTCGGGACTTCCGCCTCCGGATCCGGGGAAGTGGAGCGCTGCTGCAAGTGACGGAGCCGCAGCTCTGCCTGGCCCTGGAGCAACGGCGGGAAATCACAGAGCGGCTGACGCCGCTGTTTGAGGAAGTAAGTCTGGACCTGAACGCCCGGACTCCATCTGAGTGAAGGGAGTTGTCGCTTATTATGTACGGGAAAAATGATATACTGAACATTTTGCAGCAAGTGCAGTCCGGAGAGTTGACACCGGAGGGGGCACTGCTGCGGATGAAGCTGGCGCCCTTTCAAGACCTGGGCTATGCCAAGGTGGACCACCACCGCTCCCTGCGGCAGGGGGCCGCGGAGGTGATCTACGGTCAGTCCAAAACGCCGGAACAGATGTCCGGCATTCTGGAGGCCATGGGCCGCCGGGGCACCGCCAATGTATTGGTGACCCGGATCAGTCAAGAGGCGGCGGACTATCTGAAGGAGCGGTTCCCTCTGCGCTATGACCCCTTGTCCCACCTGGCGGTGGTCTTTCCAAAGGCCGTGGAGGGCCGGGGCAGCGTGGTGGTAGCCACCGGCGGTACCAGCGATCTGCCGGTGGCGGAGGAGGCGGCTCTCACCGCCGAGGCTCTGGGCAGCCGGGTAACCCGGCTCTATGACGTGGGTGTGGCGGGGTTGCACCGCCTGCTGGCAAATCTGGAGCCGCTGATGTCCGCCCGGGCCGTAGTGGCTGTGGCAGGCATGGAGGGGGCGCTCGCCAGCGTGGTAGGGGGTCTCGTGGACTGTCCGGTCATTGCCGTCCCCACCAGCGTGGGGTATGGGGCTTCTTTCGGCGGCCTCAGCACACTGCTGTCCATGCTGAACGCCTGCGCCAGCGGCATCAGCGTGGTGAACATCGACAACGGCTTCGGGGCCGGGTTTCTGGCCAGCCGCATCAATCTGATGGAGGGAATTGCAGAATGAAAACACTGTATCTGGAGTGCAATATGGGCGCTGCCGGCGACATGCTGATGGCCGCCCTGTACGAATTGTTGGAAGATCAGGATCAAGTGTCTTTCCTTCACACCATGAACCATCTGATCCCCGGTGTGGCGGTGGAGGCCCTGTCGGCGTCCACCTGCGGTATCGCCGGCACCCGCATGGAAGTTACCGTCCACGGTCAGGAGGAGGAGAGCCATGACTTGCCTCTGGGCGCCGCCCCGGCGGAGCTCCATGAGCACCCTCACGACCATGCGCATCCTCATGACCACGAACACCCCCACGACCACGAACACCCCCACGACCACGAACACCCCCATGACCACGAACACCCTCATAACCACGAGCACCCTCATGATCACGAGCATCACCACCATCATCATGCCGCCCCTGGGGACATCGATCACATTCTGGACCATCTCCCGGTACCGGAGGCGGTGCGGGAAAACGCCAAGGCCGTCTCCCGCCGTATCGCTGAGGCCGAAGCCCAGGCCCACGGCGTGCCGGTGACGGAGGTCCACTTCCACGAGGTGGGCGCCCTGGACGCGGTGGCCGACGTGACCGGCGTGTGCTTGGCTTTACACCTGCTGGGTGTGGGGCAGATCGTGGCCTCCCCGGTCCATGTGGGCAGTGGCCAGGTCCGCTGTGCCCACGGCGTGATGCCGGTGCCGGCCCCCGCCACCGCCAATCTGCTGCGAGGCATCCCCTGCTACGGCGGTGAAATCCGCGGCGAGCTGTGCACCCCTACTGGGGCCGCTCTGCTGGCCCACTTTGCCTCCTCCTTCGGCCCCCAGCCGCTGATGACCCTGAAGAAGACCGGCATCGGCGTGGGGCACAAGGAATTCCCCGCCGCCAACTGCGTCCGGGCCCTGCTGGGGGAGAGCAGCCAGAATGGCCGGGAGGAGATCGTAGAACTCACCTGCCACATCGACGACATGACAGCGGAGGCCCTGGCCTACGCCTGCGAACGATTCATGGAAGCTGGGGCCCTGGACGTGGTCACCGCCCCCATCGCCATGAAGAAAGGCCGGGCTGCTGCGGCTCTGACGGTACTGTGCCGTCCCGCCGATGAGGAACGGCTGGCCCAGGCGGTGCTGCGGGAGACCTCCACTCTGGGCGTCCGGGTCCGGCGGTGCGCCCGGTATGTGCTGACCCCCTCCGCCGGACAGGTGGAAACCCCTTACGGTCCCATCGCCACCAAGCGGGGCGATGGCTTCGGCATCCATAAGGAGAAGCCGGAATACGGCGACGTGGCCGCCGCTGCCCGCCGCTGCGGCGTTCCCTTCCAGACCGTCTGGGAGGCGGCGGTAAATGCACTAAGACAGGAGGCGCATCTCCATGGATAAAGCGATTTGGGATAAATGCGTGGCCTTCCACGGTCACCAGTGCCCGGGGCTGGCCTTAGGCGTGCGTCTCTGCGATTACGTCCGGGAGCGACTGGGACTGGGTTTCTCCCCGGATGAGGAGCTGGTCTGCATTGCCGAGACCGACGCCTGCCCGGTGGACGCGGTGCAGGCGCTGCTGGGCTGCACCTTCGGAAAGGGAAATCTGATCTACCGCCCCACCGGCAAGAGCGCCTACACCTTTTATAGCCGGGCCACCGGAACCGGTGTCCGGGTGGTAGCTCTGCGCAAAGAGCAGGATATGACCCGAGAGGAGCGGATGCGGTGGATTCTGGAGGCGCCCCTGGAGGGGCTATTCACCACCACGGAGCCCCGGATTCCCCTGCCGGAGAAGGCCCGGATTTTCCGCACCGTCACCTGTGAAGTGTGCGGCGAGGCCATGGCCGAGCACATGGCTCGGCTGCAGGATGGAAAAGTAGTGTGCCTCCACTGCTTCCGGCCATACGACCGCTGATACCAGGGAAAGGAACCTGCATGAGACGTTTTGTTGCTTTATTACTGGCCCTGCTGGCCCTGACAGCCCTGTCCGCCTGCGGCGCTACGCCAGCGGAGGAATCTGACAGCACGCAGACTGCCGTGGACGCCGATTCCGACGCCGTGCGCACCGTTGTGGACTGCTATGGCCGGGAGGTGGAAATCCCGGAAGAAGTGAAAACCGTGGTCTGCACCGGCTCCGGGGCGCTGCGGATGGTCTGCTATCTCCAGTGCACCGACAGGCTCGTCGGCGTAGAGGACACGGACAAAAACTACGAGACCTCTACCCTCCGGGACTACGCTCACGTGTACTATGAGACCCTTCAGGCCCTGCCCTCCATCGGCAAGGGTGGCGGCACCGCCAACACCGCCTATGTGGAGGAGCTGATCGCCCTGCAGCCGGACGTGATTCTCTCCGGCTACAGCCAGGAGGCCCTGGAGGACCTGGCCCGGACCACCGGCATCCCCTGCGTGTCTGTCCGGGCATTGAGCATTAACTTCATTGATGAGAGCTTCTACACCGCCATGGAGGTGGCCGCTGATGTGCTGGGCGCCCAGGCACGGTGCGAGGAGGTCCTGACCTGGATCGACGGCTGCAAAGCCGACCTCTCCGCCCGGACGGCAGACATCCCGGAGGCGGACAAGCCCCTGTGCTACGCCGGTGCCGTCACCTACTCCGGCATCCACGGCTTCACCGGCACCTATTCCAACTTTGGTCCCTTCCTGGCCATCGGCGCCCGGAACGCCGCCGACGAGGTGGAGGAAGAGGGGTACTATGACGCAGACCCGGAGAAAATTCTCTCCTGGGACCCGGATGTGATCTTCCTGGACCCGGGCAGTCTGGATCTGGTACAGGAGGAATACGCCTCCAACCCCGGCTTTTTTGACGCCCTGACGGCGGTGCAGACCGGCCAGATCTACGCCTGCGTCTCCTACAACAACTACTCCACCAACGTGGGCTACGCCATTGCCGACGCCTACTATGCCGGTACCGTCCTGTCCCCGGAGCAGTTTGCCGACGTGGACATTGCCGCCAAGACCGACGAGATTCTGGAATTTCTGCTGGGCCGGGGCTATTACGACGATATGACCGCCGACGGTCTGGCCTTCGGCCCTCTGGAGATCGGCCATGAAGCGTGACCGGACCACCCCGCCGGCGGAGTACACCCGCCTGCTCCGGCGCAGATGGCTGACACTGGCGGTTTTGGCGGCAGTCCTGGTGGGACTGGTGCTGTTTTCCCTGACCTCCGGCTCCTCCGGATTGACGGTGGGGCAGGTGATTCACACCCTCCTGGGCCGTGGTACCGCCCAGGAGGAGGCCATCGTGCTGTACTACCGGTTGCCCCGGACCATCACTGCCGTTGTGGTAGGGGCTGCCCTGGCCCTGTCCGGCTGTGTCATGCAGTGCGTGCTCCACAATCCCCTGGCCTCCGCCTCCACCCTGGGTGTATCCCAGGGGGCGGCCTTCGGCGCGGCCCTGGCCATCATTGTGCTGGACGCCGGGGTCCAGAACGCCGCCAATGCCTCCACTGCCGTCACCATCTCCTCCCCCGGCGCCGTGACGGTGTGCGCCTTCCTGGGCGGTATGGCCACCACGGTGTTCGTGCTGGCCCTGTCCCGGCTGCGGGGCGCCACCCCCTCCTCCATGATTCTGGCAGGCGTGGCCCTCAGCTCCCTGTTCACTGGCGCCACCACCCTGCTGCAGTATTTTGCCGACGACGTGCAGGTGGCCACAGTGGTCTACTGGACCTTCGGCGACCTGGGCCGCCCCGGCTGGGGCGAGATCGGCCTGATTGCCGCCTGTACGCTGGCGGCGCTGGTCTTCTTCCTGTGGAACCGGTGGAACTACAATGCCCTGTCCGGGGGCGGCGCCACCGCCAGGAGCTTGGGCGTCAACGTGAATGCCCTGACCTGCATCAGCATGGGGCTGTGCACCCTGATCTCTGCCGCCAGTGTGGCCTTTGTGGGCGTCATCAGCTTTGTGGGACTGGTGGCTCCCCACATGCTGCGGCGCTTCACCGGTGCCGACCACCGCTTTCTGATTCCCGCCTCCGCTCTGGGCGGCGCCGTCTTGCTATTGCTGGGAGACCTGGCGGCCAAGAACCTGCTGTCCCCGGTGGTGCTGCCCATCGGCGCCATCACCTCTTTCCTGGGAGCGCCCATGTTTCTCTATCTTCTGTTTCGAGGGAGGGACCGCCTGTGATGACCGTTGACCGTCTCTCCTTCTCCTATCCCTGTGGGCGGGAAATTCTGCGGGACATTTCCTTTACCGTGGAGAGCGGGGCCTTTCTGGCGATTCTGGGCAACAACGGCGCCGGAAAGAGCACCCTTCTGAAATGTCTGGACCGGATCCTACGGCCCCAGGCAGGAACCGTTGTGATGGACGGCACAGACCTGCTGGGCCTGACCTCCGGAGAGCTGGCCCGGCAGGTAGCCTTTGTGGCCCAGGAATCTATCGGCAACGCTCAGACCGTGTATGATACCCTCCTGCTGGGCCGCAAGCCATATCTGAAATGGGGCGTCACCGACCGGGACCGGCAGGTGGTGGAAGCCATTCTCCGCCGTCTGGGGCTGGAAGCCCTGGCCACCCGGGAATTGGACCGGTTGTCCGGCGGTGAGCGGCAGAAGGTCCTGCTGGGCCGGGCCCTGGCCCAGCAGCCAAAGCTGCTGTTACTGGACGAACCCACCAGCAACCTGGACCTGCGGAACCAATACGAGGTATTGGACCTGGTACGCCGGGTGTGCCGGGAGGAACATCTCACCGCCGTGGCGGTCCTCCACGATCTGAACCTGGCCCTGCGGTTCTGCGACCGTTTTCTCCTGCTCCACGGCGGCACCGTCTATGCCGCCGGGGACCGCTCCGTGGTGACACCGGAGAGCCTTCAGGCGGTATACGGTGTGGAGGCTCAGGTGACTCAGGCCGCCGGGGAGCCGGTGGTAGTGGTCCGTTCCGCCCCTGCTCTATCAGAACAGCACTCGCCTTTCCGGTAAAAACAGCCTGTGGACAAATTGCCCCCTGTATAGGAAAATAGCCTGTACAGGGGGCTTTATCACGCTTTTTCCCTGCTGCGGAAAAAATATTTTATTTTTTGAAGAAATCCCGGCCACTGTCTCGTATCATCAGTGACGGAACAAGAAGGGAGGCGGCGGCGCGGCGTGGCAACCATGACAAAAGAGAGCTTTTCCCAGTTGGTAACCCGGCATGAGCGGCTGGTGTACACCATCTGCTTCCAACTGGTCCGGGACAGCGCCGCGGCGGAGGACCTGACGCAGGAGACGTTCCTCTCTGCCTATCTGCACCGAGACACCATTCCCGCCGGGTATGAGCGGCAGTGGCTGGGCCGGGTGGCAGCCAACAAGGCCAAGGATTACCTGCAAAGCGCCTGGAACCGCCACACGGTCCTGCCTGGAGAGGAGGGGCTGCCGCCGGGCCTGTCTCCACCGGCGGAGGAGGTGGCCCTGAGCCGGACCTCCGCCGGGGAGATCACCGCACTGATCGCCGCCATGAAGGAGCCCTACCAGCCGGTGTGCCGGCTGTGTCTTCTGGAGGAACGGACACCGGAGGAGGCCGCCCTGGCCCTGGGCAGGCCGGTCAAAACGATACATACGCAGCTCTCCCGGGGCAAACGGCTGCTGCGGGAAGAACTGGAAAGGAGGAAGCGGGATGGATGTCTTTGACAATCACGGACATCTGACAGAACAGGCCTTGCTGGCCCTGATTCAGGAAGAATCTTTGGAAGAGCTGGAACGGCTGGAAATTGCGGAGCACCTGGCTTTCTGTGACCAGTGCCTCCAGCGGTACACGGAGCTTTTGACGGACGACACCCTGCTGACCCCCTCCCCCGTCTGCCGGGAAGGTCTGGGGCGGCGCGTCCGGCAGCGGCTGGTCCGGATGTTCACCCCAGCCGCTACGCCACTGCTGCGGCGGCTGTGGCCCTGGCACTGACGCTGCTGTGGAGCGGCGTAGGCCTGGGAAATCAGAACCAGGAGCGGACTCACCCCCTGGAGCAGGCCGGACAGGCCATGACAGAATGGGCCTCATCCTGGCCACAGAGTTTTCAAGACGCCTTTTCCGGCCTCACCGGATTCTTTGATTTCCTCGGCGGCGGGCCGAGTACCACACAAGGAGGAACCCATCCATGAAAGAACAACGCGGAATTTTGATGTTTATCACCTCGTGCATGTGCGGCTGCGGCCAGATGTACCAGGGATATATGAAGCGGGGTGTGTCCCTGCTGCTGGGCTTTTTCGTCATCATCGCCGTATCTGGCTTTCTGATGCTGGGGCCGCTGGCCTTCTTTACACCGGTGGTATGGCTGTACGCCTTCTTTGACAGCTATAACCTTCGCCGCCAGATCGTCCAGGGCACCGCGCCGGAGGACGCCTACCTCTTTGGCCTGTCCGACATGGACAGCCGCCAGATGACCGCTCTGCTGCAAAAGCGCCACAGCATCATCGGCTGGGTGCTGGTGATCCTAGGCGTGTATCTGCTCTATGACATGGTGATGAACCGGCTGGGCTGGGTCCTGACAGACTGGCTGTACAGCCTTCTGCGTTACGACCTGCCCCGTATGGTGGTGACCGTACTGGTGATTCTGCTGGGTCTGTGGTTTATCCGGGGGCCCAGAGCCAAGGCCGGGCCGGAGGAGGACATTCCCCCCTTCACTCCGCCGGTCTCGGGCGGACCGGGACCGGACCGGGCTACCTCTACAGAATCCACGGCAGAATCTCCGGAAGTGCCTGTAACAGCGGCAGAATCCCAGGAACAGCCCTCTGACCCGGAAGTGGAAAAGGAGGAGCCCGATGGAAACCCGTGACCAAGCACCCGTCCGTCCTGCCCGGCGGGTAGGCACCTTCACCTTCGGTGTTACCTTGGTGGCCTTCGGTCTGTGGATGCTGGCCAGCCTCCTGCTGCCGGACCTGGATCCCACCTGGGGCGTGAAATTAAGCCCTCTGGTGCTGATTCTCCTGGGTGTTGAGGTGCTGCTGGCAGCCCGGAAGAACAGCGCCATCAAGTACGACTGGGTGGGTATGGTGCTGTGCTGCCTGATCGTTCTCACTGCCCTGACCCTCTTTACTGCCGCCTGGTGGGTCATCCGGGACTCAGAAGGCCAATTCTCCCCTCAGTTCAGCGGCAGCCGAATTGTCACCGATACCAGTCTGGAACTGGACTATGACATATTTCAGGGACAGGACATGCAGCTTCTGGAGCTGGAGGCCGGGGACGTGTTGGAATCAGAGGTGGACAATGACGCCGGCACCGTCAGCGTCTGTCTGATAGAGGTTGCAGACCGGGATGAGATCTGCGCCAGTGGCAATCTTGCACAAGACAGCTTCCCTATCCATATTCCGGAAACCGGCACCTATGAGCTCTGGGTCCTTGGAGAAAATGCCCGGGGTCAGGCTAGCTTTGCCCAGTCAGAACCGTAAGTGCATATCATCAAGGGAGGACCGCCCTGCCGGGGCGGTCCCTCTTGGTCTTTTGGAGGCATGATTGGTGGATAATAGCGGTCTCTGCCGCTTACGCTCCCGTTTTTTGGGTTTCCTTTTTCCGTCCGCTCCGGTATAATGGACACGGTATAAAACGCGATACAAGGGAGGAACTGCCATGGCGGATACGTTTTCTATGCGGCCCATTGCCCGCATCCACAGTGAATTCGGCTCCAAATTCGGGGTGCCCCGGCAGAGCGGGCTGGTGGAATCCCTCTCCGCCACAGTGGTCTTTGAGCCGGAATTCCGCAACCCCGACGCCCTGCGGGGGCTGGAGGGCTTTTCCCACATCTGGCTGATCTGGGCCTTCGATCAGTCCATCCGTCAGGGCTGGTCCCCCACTGTGCGGCCCCCACGGCTGGGTGGCAACACCAGAATGGGTGTGTTCGCCACCCGCTCTCCCTTCCGTCCCAATCCCATCGGGCTTTCCTCGGTGGTGCTGGAGGCAGTGGAGGAGACCCTCCACGTCGGCACGGTGCTGCGAGTCCGGGGGGCGGACCTGGTGAACGGCACTCCCATTCTGGACATCAAACCCTACCTGCCCTATGTGGACTGCCACCCGGAGGCGGAGGGGGGCTTTGCCAGTACCCCTGCCAAGCCGACCCTGACGGTGGACATCCCGCCCCATCTGCTGGAACAGGTTCCGCCGGAGCATCGGACAGCCCTGGAGGGCGTGCTGGCACTGGATCCCCGGCCCCACTATCAATCTGACCCGGAGCGGGTGTACGGCTTTGTGTTTGCCGGGCTGGAGGTCCGTTTCTCCGTAGATGGGGAACGCCTGACGGTGCGGGAGATCTCTCCAGCCACCTGACATTGAAAAAAGAGCGCCATCCAATGGATGGCGCTCTTTTGTTATGCTGTAAGGGGCTCTTATTTGGCAGCCTTAGCGGCCTTGATGGCCTCGATCAGCATGGGAGTGACCTTGAACA
>URXS01000061.1 GCA_900551885.1 uncultured Oscillibacter sp. | reverse complement strand
CGCCAGCTACCACTTCAAGCGGCTGCTGAACGCGTCGGGCCTGCCGGGCATCCGGTTCCACGCCCTGCGGCACACCTTTGCCACCCAAGCCCTGGCCTCCGGCGTGGACGCCAAGACCCTCTCTGGCATCCTGGGTCACACCAACGCCTCCTTCACCCTGGACACCTACGCCCACGTCACCGGCGAGATGCAGCATCAGGCGGCCCGGGTGGTGGGAGATTACCTGACGGATGTCTTTGGAAAGGAGCTGAAACCATGGCAAAGAGCACCAAGCGGGGCGGCGGCAGCATCCACCTGAGAAAAGACGGCCGCTGGGAGGGCCGGTTTGTGGTGGGCTACGATGAGCGGGGCTATCCCAAGACAAAGAACTGTCTGGCCAGGACCAAGAAGGAGTGCCTGGAAAAGCTCAGGGCCCTGCGGGCGTCGTATGAGGCGCCGGAGAAGAAGGAGCGATCAATCGGGCCGGGTATGACCTTTGGGGAGTGGATGGACTTCTGGTACCGGAACTACTGCCGCCCCGGCCTCCGGCCCAACACCCAGGGGGCATACGAGGCCATGATTTACAAGCACATCCTTCCGGCGCTGGGGCAGATCCCCCTGGGGAAGCTGTCCCAGCTGGACCTCCAGCAGTTTTACACCCAGCTGAAGACCTCCGGGCGGCTGACGCGGCAGGAACTCTACGGACCGAGCCTCTCGGACCGCACGGTCCGCAGCTGTCATGCCAACTGCCGGGCAGCTCTGGACAAGGCAGTAGAGGAGGGCCTGATTGCTACTAATCCCGCCGATGGATGCCGCCTGCCGCCGAAAAAGGGCCGGGAGATGCAGGTACTGACCCGGGAGGAATTGCAGCGGCTGCTGATCCAGGCCAAGGCGGAGGGCTGCTACGAGCTGTTCCTGTTGGAGCTGTCCACAGGCCTGCGGCGGGGAGAGCTGCTGGCTCTCCAGTGGGAGGACCTGAACGAGGAGACCGGGGAACTGCGGGTGGAGCGGCAGGTGACCCGGACCGGCGGACAGCTGGTGGTCTCCACCCCCAAGACGAAAGCGTCGGTGCGGACGCTGGTGCTGCCTCCGCCGGTGGTGGAGGCGCTGGTGGAGTATCGGACCACCATCCACTCCCGCTGGATGTTCCCGTCCCCCAAAAAGGAGGATTCTCCCCGGGACCCGGCCAGCTGCCGGAAAAAGCTGGAGACCATTCTGGAGCGGGCTGGATGCCGGCATGTCCGATTTCATGATCTGCGGCATACCTTCGCCACGGAGGCCCTGGAGCACGGCATGGACGTCAAGACCCTCTCGGCGGTGATCGGCCACGTATCGGCGGCCACGACCCTGGACATCTATACCCACGTCACCGATCAGATGCGGACCCAGGCGGCGGAGAAGATCGGCCGCCGGATGGGTGGAAAGTCCGCTGCCGCTAGGCGCCGGAAGAAGCAGCCCCCAAAGGCCATGACCGACTTCCAGGCCCAGCCCGGCACCCGGCGGCGGCCGGGAACCGGCTGCATCACCCAGATCAACGACCGTCTCTGGGAGGGCCGCTACTCTCCCAAGTGGCCCGACGGAAAAAAGCACCCCCGCAACATCTATGCCCACTCCCTGGCGGAGTGCGAGGAAAGGTTGGCGGCCATGATCCGGGAGGTACAGGAGGAGATGGCCGCGGCGAAGGCGGCCATGGGCGCATGAAAAGCACCCGCCGGGGAGGCCCCGGCGGGTGCGCGTTTGCGATAGGGAAAGGAGGTTTTTCCGGGCATTGTCCCGGAAGGGGAACACGCCGCACCTTCTCCGTTTTGTCCAAACGGCGCCTTTCGGGAGGGGAAACGGCGGTCCGGCAGGGGAGAGGTGACTGTGGTACGGACTGTGGTCAGCGGAAAAACGGGAACATTCAACCGAATAAATATAACAAAAAAGTTACGATTTTTGCAGAAAATAAGCAAAAACCGTAACTTTTTTGGTCCGAGTGGCGGGATTTGAACCCACGGCCTCTTGGTCCCGAACCAAGCGCGCTACCAACTGCGCTACACCCGGAAGCAGCAACAGTCATTATACGGAATTTTCCTGCCGATGTCAAGGGGAAATGGCTTTTTCAGAACGAAAGCGGAGTAAGCGGCATATTCTCCACGGTGGGGTCATACACTCCTGAAGAAATCAAAAAGAGGAGGGAGCGCCATGACCTCACGGCAGGCGGGACGGCGGATCGGCACCATCGCCGCGGAACACAGGCCCGTGAATCGAAAAAAGCGGGGCGGGGCGCGGCAAGCTGGGCCGCGGAAAAGTGCGCCTCTCAGTGCGAAGGACAGGCGACGGCTGGCCCAACTGGTGGCCTGTGGCGCCATTTTTGTGCTGCTGGTGGCGGTGAAACTGTTGCTGCCGGGGAAAATGGCGGTTTTGGATGAGAAGCTCTCCGGTCTGTTGCATCAGAATATGGACGTGCAGGCGGTATTCTCCGCTGTGGGTCAGGCTGTGGCCGGTGAGCAGGATGTGGGCGGTACTCTGCGGGATGTTTATCAGGCGGTGTTCCAGCCTCAGGGGGAAGAGAAGGCTGTGGAGACTGCCGCTTCCGCCGGGCCGGCGCTGTCCCTGGAGACGCCTGCGGCACTGGAGGCATTGACCGTTTTCCGTTCTGGTACCGCTGCTGGAGCAGTGGAAGGCGGAGAGACACCTATGGAGAATCCTGCTGCCGAGACTACCACGGACACCGCTGTCGGCGCGGAGACGATGGAGAGTGGTCAGTCCACAGAAACAGAGGTCTCGACGCTGGCCTATGTGCTCTACTCCGCCAACAATCTGCCGGAAAACGTCAGCCTGGAGCAGGCTTTGCTGGGCTTTGACTACTGTACGCCGGTCATGGGGACACTTAGTTCCGGATTCGGCTACCGGGAGCACCCGGTGGAAGGGGAGGAGCGGTTCCACTATGGAATTGACATCGCGGCAAACACCGGAACGTCCATCGGTTGCTTCGCCGACGGTACCGTCACTGCCGTGGGAGATAGCAGCAGTTATGGTAAGTATCTAATTGTGTCCCATGATGGCGGTTTTTCTTCCCTCTATGCCCACTGCAGCAAGATCATCGCCTCCTCCGGCCAGGAGGTGAAAGAGGGGCAGACCATCGCGGAGGTGGGCGAGACCGGTGTGGCTACCGGACCCCATCTGCACTTTGAGCTGCATCAGGGAGACCGGTACCTGAATCCTATTTATTATGTGGCTCTTGCATAAGGGGGAGATCCATGTCTCCGTTGGAGTTTGCCTGCTGCTGGGCTGGTTTGTCCTGGTGAATGGCTGGCGTCTAACGGGGCTGGTACTCTCCGCTGCCGCTCTCCATGAGATGGGGCACTATGTGATTTTGCGGCTGCTGGGGGCCCGGATCTCAGCTCTGCGGATCAGTGTCTTCGGCGCGGAGATGACAGCGGGAGGGGACGCTCTGTCTTATGCAGGAGAACTGGCGGCAGTGCTGGCCGGACCGGCCATGAACCTACTGGCAGGCGTTGCCCTGGCGGAAGCGGGTTACCTGGCGGCAGCCGGCGCTCATCTGGTGCTGTGTGCCTTCAATCTGCTGCCGGTGCGGCCTCTGGACGGAGGACGGGCGTTATATCTGCTGATAAGCTGGGCAATGGGGCCCACGGCAGGGGAGACAGTCTGCCGCTGGACGGGAGGCTGTACCGCCCTGTTTCTGGCCACGGTACTGGTGTGGTTGATGGTCCGCAGTGGCGGGAGTCTCTGGCTGCTGCCGGCAGCCGCCGGACTATGCATGGCCGCATTTCGGGAACTGTTCGACGAAAGACAGGGTTTTTTGTGAAATAATGCTTGCATTTGCATCCAGGTTGTGGTATCCTATCAGGGCTACAAAGGGTGGTCCTCTGCCGTGCACGCGCCGAAATTGCGCCTATGTGCCGGAGAAAAGCGGCATGAACACCTATATTTTTAGGAGGAACATCCATGGATCTCATCAAGGAACTGAACAAAGAGACTCTGGCAAATGAGGTGCCCCAGGTCAACATCGGCGACACCGTCCGCGTGCATGTGAAGGTCAAGGAAGGCTCCCGCGAGCGTATCCAGGTCTTCGAGGGCACTGTGATCGCCAAGAAGCACGGCGGCATCGAGGAGACCATCACCGTCCGCCGCATCTCTTACGGCGTGGGCGTGGAGAAGGTCTTCCCCATCCACTCTCCCTCTATTGCCACGATCGAGGTGGTTCGCAACGGCGCTGTCCGGCGTGCGAAGCTGTACTACCTGCGTGGCCGCGTGGGCAAGGGCGCCAAGGTCAAGGAGAAGCTCTGAGAGAGACAAAGAGAGAGGCGAGAGCCTCTCTTTTTTGTTTCCTGTTTGTAAATCCCACCGCATTCCCGTGGGATTTGGCTTGTGATTTAAAAAGTTCTTTGCTATACTATATAAGATTATTCTGGGTTGCCATGGGCTCTGAGGAGGCGCAGGATGCCAGCGAAAAAAGAGACGGGCCGCGGCGCTTACGAATTGGTCCAGACCCTGATGTGTGCTGTGCTGGTTCTTGTGCTGCTGTTTACATTTGTGGTACGGGTCGTGCAGGTGGATGGGGAGTCCATGCGAGAGACACTGCAGGACCAGGATCTGTTGTTGGTGCTGGACAACTGGCTGTGCGGCGATTTCCAGCCGGGTGATATCGTCATCCTGCAAGAGGAGGACTTCAACGGCGGTGTACCCATCGTCAAACGGGTGATCGCCACGGAGGGGCAGACGGTGGATATCGACTTTGCCAATGGCACTGTATATGTAGACGGAGTGGAACTGGAGGAGCCCTATATCCGGGAGCCCACCTGGACTGACGAGGGCGCGGAGTTTCCCTTGACGGTGCCGGAGGGGTGCGTGTTTGTTATGGGAGATAACCGCAACGACAGCGACGACAGCCGGAACCCTTCTTTAGGGCCGGTGGATACCCGCTCTGTGCTGGGCCGGGTACTGGTCCTGGCGGTTCCGGGAATTACAGCAGAGACACAGCAAAGAGACTGGAGCCGCGTGGGAATATTGAACTAAGGAGAAGCAACATGAGCGAAAACGAGCGGGAAAAGGAAAAAGACGGCGAAGAGAAAAGTGGCCGGGAGGCCTACGAGTGGGTCCAGGCCCTGGTGTGTTCGGTGCTGGCGGTGGTGGTGATCTTCACCTTCGTTATCCGGCTGATCGGGGTGGACGGCCATTCCATGGTCCCGACGCTCCAGAACGGGGACCGGCTGCTGGTGCTGAACTCCATGCTGTATGACGATTACAAATATGGTGACATCGTAGTGCTGCGGAAGGAGAGCTTCCTGACCGAACCCATCGTCAAACGAGTGATCGCCACAGAGGGACAGACGGTGGACATCGACTTTGCCAACGGTATCGTATACGTGGACGGTGTGGCCCTGGAAGAGGACTATATCAATGACCTGACCTACACTGACGAGGGCACGGAATTTCCCCTGACAGTGCCGGAGGGGGCCATCTTCGTCATGGGCGACAACCGCAACCGCAGCGACGACAGCCGCAATTCCGCCCTGGGTACTGTGGACACCCGATATGTCATCGGGCGAGCGGTGTTTCTGCTGTTCCCCGGCGCTGATGAGGTGACGGAAAAGCGGGACTTTGGCCGGATCGGCCTGATCGGCGGGGTGGACGCATGAATATTCAATGGTATCCCGGCCACATGACCAAAACCCGGCGGATGATCGCCGAGCAGTTGAAGAATGTGGATGCGGTGTGTGAGATTCTGGACGCCCGGATTCCCATCTCCAGCCGGAACCCGGATGTGGACGAGCTGACGGCGGGGAAGCCCCGGCTGGTGGTCCTGAACCGGGTGGACCAGGCGGACCGGTCCTCCACGGACCGGTGGGCCGCCTACTTCCGGGGGAAGGGCTACGCCGTGCTGGAGTCCGACGCCAAGAGCGGACAGGGAACCGCCCGCTTCGCCGGGGCGGTCCGGGAGCTGCTGGCGGAAAAGATCCGGGCCTATGAGGAAAAGGGGCAGAACCGGGTGCTGCGGGTGATGATCCTGGGCATCCCCAACGTGGGTAAGTCTACCTTTATCAACAAGATCGCCGGCCGCAAGACCGCCAAGACCGAGGACCGGCCTGGTGTCACCCGCTCCAAGCAGTGGGTGCCCATCGACCGGAACCTGGAGCTGCTGGATACCCCCGGCATCCTCTGGCCCAAGTTCGAGGACCAGAGTGTGGGGCTGAACCTGGCCTACACTGGTGCCGTCAAGGACGACATACTGGACACGGAGACCCTGGGCTGCCACCTGATGGCCTACCTGGGGGACCATTACCCCGACGCCCTCTCTGCCGCCTACAAGCTGCCGGGCATCCCGGTGCGGGAGCCGGAGGAAAACGACGTGGCCTGGGGCTACCGGCTGCTGGCCGCCGCCGGACGGAAACGGGGCTTCCTGATCTCCGGCGGGGAAGTGGACACGGAGCGGATGGCGAAAATCTTGTTGGACGAGTTCCGGTCCGGCAAGCTGGGACGCTTTACATTGGAGCTGCCGGAGGACCTGTAACAAAGGGGAGAACGAGATGAACTGTCCGGCCTGTGGAAAGGAAATGGAGCGGGGTGTAGTGGCCGCGGCCCCGCAGACGGGTATCCACTTTTTGCCCCCTGGTGAGCGGCTGCCTTGGACCGTTACGAACCGCGGAATTGAAAAACGGGGCGGAACCGTGCTGCTGCCGGCGGCCAATCTGGGCTTTCTGGAAAGTGACGGGACCCTGCCAGCCTGGGTCTGCCGCACCTGCCGGAAAGTAGTTATGGAGTATTGATATGGACCTTTGGACATACGAGCGGGAACAATGGGCCGCAGGCTGTGAAAGGATCTGCGGCGTGGACGAGGCCGGCGCCGGGCCTCTGGCGGGTCCGGTGTATGCCGCCGCCGTCATTCTGCCCCGGGAAATTGACATCCCCGGCCTTAACGACTCCAAAAAGCTGACGGAAAAGAAGCGGGAGGCTCTGTATGACCGCATCACCGCCCAGGCAGTGGCCTGGAGCGTAGCCCGTGTGGAGGCGGCGGAGATCGACCAGATGGACATTCTGAACGCCCGGATGCTGGCCATGAACCGGGCCGTCGAAGGTCTGTCCCAAATTCCAGACCTGTGCCTGATCGACGGCAACCGGGATCACGGAAGTGCCATTTCCATCACGGCGCCCCATCTGTGTATTGTGGGCGGCGACGGGAAGAGTGCCTCCATCGCGGCGGCCTCCATCCTGGCCAAGGTCAGCCGGGACCGGTATGTGTCCACGGAGCTGGAACGGGAATATCCCCAGTACCAGTTCGCCAGGCACAAGGGCTACGGCACCAAGCTCCATTACGCCATGCTGGATCAATACGGCCCCTGCCCGGCCCACCGGCGGACGTTCCTGAAAAAGTGGGAGGCCCGGAAATCATGACCACCCGGCGGGATTTGGGAAACCGGGGAGAGGCAGAGACCGCCCGGTACCTGCGGAAGAAGGGGTACACCCTGCTGGCCAGCCAGTGGCGCTGCCGGTACGGGGAGCTGGATCTGGTGGCCCGGGACCGGGACGGAACCATCTGCTTTGTGGAAGTCAAACTCCGCCAGGCCGGGAGCACTGCCCTGCCACGGGAGGCCGTGGACGCCCGGAAGCAGGCACGGCTGCGCAGTGCCGCGGCCTTATACTTAAGCCAGCATGAGATGGATGCCCCCGCCCGCTTCGATGTGGCGGAGGTCTATACCGACGAAAATCACCGGATTACCGGCGTCACCTACCTGGCCGACGCTTTTCAGTGACCGGCGTTAAAATAGAAGAAAACAAACATCGTGGAGGTTTTGCCATATGAAGTATTACAGCACACGGGACCGCTCCGTCCGACTGGACGCGGCGGAGGCTATTGAGATTGGACTGAGCCGGGACGGCGGACTGCTGACTCCCTGCGAGATTCCCCAGATCGACGAGGCCTTTCTGGACAGCCTGGTTCATGTCCGCTATCAGGAGCGGGCGGCCAAGGTCATGGCATTGTACCTGACTGACTACACCGAGGCGGAGCTGCTGACCTTCGCCGAGAACGCCTATGGCCCGGAGAAGTACGACACCGAGGCCGTGGCGCCGGTCCGCACCCTGGATGAGACCACTCACTGCCTGGAGCTGTGGCACGGTCCCACCAGCGCTTTCAAGGACATGGCTTTGCAGATGCTGCCCCAGCTTCTCTCTGCCGCTCTGAAAAAGACCGGAGAGGACAAGACCGTCTGCATCCTGGTGGCCACCTCCGGCGATACCGGCAAGGCCGCCATGGAGGGCTTTGCCGACGTGCCCCAGACCAAGATCATGGTGTTCTATCCCAAGAACGGTGTGTCCAAAGTCCAGGAAACCCAGATGGTCACCCAGGACGGCGCCAATGTGGGTGTGTGCGCCGTAGTGGGCAACTTTGACGATGCCCAGGCCGGTGTGAAGCGGATTTTTTCTGATACGGGTATCCGGGAGACCCTGGCGGAGCGGGGGTACTTCCTGTCCTCCGCCAACTCCATCAACTGGGGCCGCATTCTGCCCCAGGTGGTCTACTACATCTCCGCCTACTGCGATCTGGTCCGGGACGGCCGTATCGTTATGGGGGACAAGGTGAATTTCTGCGTTCCCACCGGTAACTTCGGCGACATCCTGGCCGCCTACTACGCAAAGCGCATGGGCCTGCCTGTGGGCAAGCTGATCTGCGCCTCCAACTGCAACGACGTGCTGACCGACTTCCTGCGGACCGGCGTCTATGACCGCAACCGGCCCTTCCACAACACCATGAGTCCCTCCATGGACATTCTGATTTCCTCCAATCTGGAGCGGCTGTTGTTCGACCTGTCCGGGGAGAACGATGCCCAGATTCGGGAGTACATGGATGCCCTGGCCCAGAGCGGCCGCTACGAGGTGTCCGACGCCATCAAGGCAGCGCTGGCCGAGCAGTACTGGGGCGGCTTCTGCGACGAGGCGGGCACCTCCGCCGCCATCGCCAAGTATTACAAGGAATATGGTTATCTGATCGATACCCACACCGCCGTGGCCGCCAGCGTCATGGAGCAGTACCGTGCCGCCACTGGCGACAAGACCCCCACGGTCTTTGTCTCCACGGCGTCCCCCTACAAGTTCTGCGACAGCGTCCTGACCGCCATCGGTGAGACCCCGGTGGGCGACGGTGTGGAGCTGCTGGACCAGCTCCACGAGAAGACCGGTGTGGCCATCCCGCGGCGCCTGGCAGAGCTGAAGGGCAAGGCCCGGCGCTTTGATCTCACCTGTGAGAAGCCCGGCATGGACAAGGTGGTACTGGACTTCCTGAAATAAAACGAGAATAAATGGATAAATGAAGAAGGGGGTGGTCGTATGGCCCTCTACGCCATCGGGGACCTGCACCTCTCCCTGACGGCCAACAAGTCCATGGAGGTTTTTGGACCGGCCTGGGAAAATTATGTAAACAGAATTGGTGACGCTCTCGGTACCCTGACCGCAGACGATGTGCTGATTTTGGCGGGAGACACCTCCTGGGGGATCGATATGAACGAGGCGGAGGCGGACTTCCGCTTCCTGGACCAGTTTCCCTGCAAGAAATACCTGATCAAGGGAAACCACGATTTCTGGTGGACCACGGTGTCCAAGATGAAGTCCTTCTTCACCGAGAAGGGCATCACCACTTTGGACTTTCTCCACAACAACTGTGCCCTCTATGGAGACCATGCCCTGTGCGGTACCCGGGGCTGGTTTCTGGAGGAGGACCAGAAGCCCCACAACGCCAAGGTGCTGAATCGGGAGGTGGGCCGGCTGGAGATGTCGCTCCGGGCGGCGGAGGGGCGGCCCATCTGGTGCTTTCTCCACTATCCGCCTATGTATCAGGGCTACCAGTGCCCGGAGATCCTGGCGACGCTGGAGAAATACTCGGTGGAGCTGTGCTGTTATGGACATCTCCACGGACCAACCATCAAGCGCCGGATGGAGGGACGGCGGGGAGCGACGGAGTTTTCCCTGATCTCCGCGGACTATCTGGGGTTTGTTCCTAAAAAAATTTGTGAATGATGGAAAAAAGGATAGATTTTTTGTCCTAACTATGATAAAATACCATTTCGCACCGGCGTCTGAACGGTGATGAACGGAGGAGTAAGCAACATGAGTGTGAAAAGCTGTGAAAAAGTAGAGAAAAGTCAGGTCGCGCTGACCATCGAGGTGGGTGCGGCAGAGTTTGAGGCCGCCGTTGAGAAGGCATACCGGAAACTGCGCCGGAAGATCAATGTACCGGGCTTCCGCCCTGGTAAGGCCCCCCGCAAGATCATCGAGGGTATGTATGGCGCCGAGGTATTCTATGAGGAGGCCATCAATATTGCTTTCCCCGAGGCCTATGAGGCTGCGGTGAAGGAGAAGGAGCTGCAGGTGGTGGGCTATCCCACCGTGGAGCTGGAGGGTGAGTGCACCAAGGAGGGCTTCACCTTCAAGGCTACTGCTCCTGTGTATCCCGAGGTGACCCTGGGCCAGTACAAGGGCCTGTCCGCCCCCAAGGACGAGGTAAAGGTCACTGCCGCCGATGTGGACGAGCGGGTGAAGATTCTGCAGGACCGCAATACCCGTCTGGTGAGCGTGGACCGGGAGGCCAAGGAGGGCGACACCGCCATCATCGATTTCGAGGGCTTCCTGGACGGCAAGCCCTTTGACGGCGGCAAGGGCGAGAACCACAGCCTGGAGCTGGGTTCCCACAGCTTTGTGCCCGGCTTCGAGGAGCAGGTGGTCGGCATGAAGGCCGGCGACGAGAAGGACATCGACATCACCTTCCCTGAGGACTATCACAAGGACCTGGCCGGCAAGGCCGTGGTATTCAAGGTGAAGGTCCACGAGGTCAAGGAGAAGGAAGTCCCCGCCCTGGACGACGAGTTCGCCAAGGACGTCAGCGAGT
>URXS01000060.1 GCA_900551885.1 uncultured Oscillibacter sp. | reverse complement strand
AGGCCAAGATCGGCGAGGAGTTCCCCACCGATCCCAAGGAGCAGCTGATGGGCGCCATCAAGGCCGTGTTCCGTTCCTGGGACAACCCCCGCGCCAACGTCTATCGCCGCGACAACGATATTCCCTATTCCTGGGGCACTGCCGTCAATGTCCAGTCCATGGCCTTCGGCAACATGGGCGATGACTGCGGCACCGGCGTGGCCTTCACCCGTAACCCCGCCACCGGCGAGAAGAAGCTCTTCGGCGAGTTCCTGACCAACGCCCAGGGCGAAGACGTGGTGGCCGGCGTCCGGACCCCCATGCCCATCCAGGAGATGGCCGACAAGTTCCCCGAGGCCTTTGCCCAGTTCCAGGACGTGTGCAAGATCCTTGAGAACCATTACCGCGATATGCAGGATATGGAGTTCACCGTGGAGAACGGCAAGCTCTACATGCTGCAGACCCGTAACGGCAAGCGCACCCCCGCCGCCGCTCTGAAGATCGCCTGCGATCTGGTGGACGAGGGCATGATCGACGAGAAGCAGGCCGTGGCCATGATCGAGCCCCGCTCTCTGGACACCCTGCTGCATCCCCAGTTCGACGCCGAGGTCCTGAAGAAGACTCCCGTCATCGGCAGTGCCCTGGCCGCCTCTCCCGGAGCCGCCTGCGGCAAGATCGTCTTCACCGCTGAGGACGCCAAGGCCTGGGCCGAGCGGGGCGAGAAGGTGGTCCTGGTTCGTCTGGAGACCTCTCCCGAGGACATCGAGGGCATGAAGGCCGCCCAGGGCATCCTGACCGTCCGTGGCGGTATGACCTCCCACGCCGCCGTGGTGGCCCGTGGTATGGGCGAGTGCTGCGTGTCCGGCTGCGGCGCCATCAAGATGGATGAGGCCAACAAGTGCTTCGAGCTGGGCGGCAAGACCTTCCACGAGGGCGACTGGCTCTCTCTGGACGGCTCCACCGGCAAGATCTATGACGGCGCCATCCCCACCGTGGACGCCTCCATCGGCGGCGAGTTCGGCCGGGTCATGGGCTGGGCCGACAAGTATCGCCGTCTGAAGGTCCGCACCAACGCCGACACTCCCCACGACGCCGCTCAGGCCCGCACCTTCGGCGCCGAAGGCATCGGCCTGTGCCGTACCGAGCACATGTTCTTCGACGAGGACCGGATCCCCGCCATCCGGGAGATGATCTGCTCCGACACCACCGAGCAGCGGGAGAAGGCTCTGGCCAAGCTGGAGCCCATGCAGCAGAGCGACTTTGAGGGCATCTACGAGGCCATGGAGGGCCTGCCGGTCACCATCCGCTTCCTGGATCCCCCTCTGCATGAGTTCGTTCCCACCGAGGAGGCCGACATCGAGAAGCTGGCTGTTGATATGGGCAAGTCCGTCTCTGACATCAAGGCCATCATCGCCGGCCTCCACGAGTTCAACCCCATGATGGGTCACCGCGGCTGCCGTCTGGCCGTCACCTATCCGGAGATTGCCGCCATGCAGACCCGTGCCGTCATCAAGGCCGCCCTCAACGTCCAGGCCAAGCATCCTGACTGGAAGATGGTCCCCGAGATCATGATCCCCCTGGTGGGCGAGGCCAAGGAGCTCAAGTACGTCAAGAGCGTGGTTGTGGAGACCGCCGATCAGATCATCAAGGAGGCCGGCTCCGACATGAAGTACCTGGTGGGTACCATGATCGAAATCCCCCGCGCCGCCCTGACCGCCGACGAGATCGCCAAGGAGGCCGACTTCTTCTCCTTCGGCACCAACGACCTGACCCAGATGACCTTCGGCTTCAGCCGTGACGACGCCGGTAAGTTCCTGGATGCCTACTACGACAAGAAGATCTATGAGAACGATCCCTTCGCCAAACTGGACCAGAAGGGCGTAGGCAAGCTGGTGGACATGGCCTGCAAGCTGGGCCGCAGCGTCAATCCCGACCTGCACCTGGGCATCTGCGGCGAGCACGGCGGCGATCCCTCCTCCGTGGAGTTCTGCCACCGCACCGGCCTGGACTACGTGTCCTGCTCTCCCTTCCGCGTGCCCATCGCCCGTCTGGCTGCCGCCCAGGCTGCCATTAAGGACATGAAGGCCTGATTTTCCCTCTCTTATACGCAAAGTGCCTGCCCAAATGGGCAGGCACTTTTTCTCTTTTCCAGGAGACCTTTTTTTGCAGTTCTTCAATGACTGTGGGTGTGCGGGGAATGTAAAAGGGAAGGGGTAGTCCCTGGAAATTCTTGAGCCGCTGAAGGTAGTCTCTTTACCCGATACAAACCAGGGGCCCCGGCATTTTGCGCCGGGGCCCCTGGTTCCCCACGGTCACGGGGGCTTGTCCATCCTCACGCTGTCAGCGTTTTAAAAAGCTGGCCGGGTCCACCGGCTCCCCGTCCTTGGTGACGGAAAAGTGCAGGTGCGGCCCCTGGGCCGACTCCGCGGCGGCGGTGGTGCCCACGGTGCCGATCACCTGTCCGGCGGAAACGGTCTCTCCCACCTCCACTGCCGGCGGAGACTGAAGATTGGCATAAAGTGTGTGGTAACCGCCGTCGTGCTCGATCACCACGGTAGTGCCCATCAGGGCATCCTCGTCCACAGCCACTACCGTGCCGGCGCTGGCCGCCATAACTGAGGAGCCCTCCGGCGCCGCGATATCCACGCCGTCATGGGTGCGCCAGTCCTCCAGGGTCTCATTGTAGAGGAGCTGGTCCATGGAGAAGGCCGCCACCACGTCCCCCTCCAGGGGAGAGACGACGGTCAGGGGCTCCTCCGCCACCACCGGCTCCTCCGGGATGACCTCCACCTCCGGCATGGATACCGGCTGGCTGGTCTCCTCCTCTGTCTCCGGTTTTTCTTCCGGTTCTGTGTCCACCTCCGGTGTCACCGCCGGCAGGTCCGTCACCGGCGCCGCCGCCTCGGTCTGGGGCTGCTCCTCTGGGACCTCTGCGGCGGACTCTCCGCCCAGCAACAGGAAATAGCCGCCCACGCCGGCCACGGCCAGGCACAGCACCAGCGTCACATAAAAGGCGGGGCCGCCCGGAAGGGATCTGAATTTGTCTGCCATGTAAGGATACCTCCCTCAATTTTGGGTCTGTGGGAAGTATGGGCGGTTTTTCCAGAGTTTATACAATCACAGGCGGCAGTATGAAAAAAAGCGGCGGCCCCTATAGAGGGCCGCCGCTGGTTGACAGAGCGTTCTTATTTGATAATCAGAGACTTGCCGTCCATCTCCGGAGGACAGGCCAGGCCCATCACATCCAGGATGGTGGGGGCGATGTCCGCCAGACGGCCGCCCTTGCGCAGCTCACTGCCGGCGCCGCACAGGATGAAAGGCACCGGATTGGTGGTGTGGGCGGTCATGGGACTGCCGTCAGACTCCTCCATCTGCTCGGCGTTGCCGTGGTCGGCAGTAATCATGGCGATGCCGCCCATCTTCAAGGTAGCGTCCACCACCTTGCCCACGCATTCATCCACGGTCTCCACCGCCTTCACAGCGGCCTCATACACGCCGGTATGGCCCACCATGTCGCAGTTGGCGAAGTTCAGGATGATCACGTCGTAGGCACCGGACTCGATCCGCTCCACGCACTTGGCGCAGACCTCCGGGGCGCTCATCTCAGGCTGGAGATCGTAAGTGGCCACCTTGGGGGAGGGCACCAGCACCCGGTCCTCACCGGGGAACACGGTCTCGCTGCCGCCGTTGAAGAAGAAGGTGACGTGGGCGTACTTCTCCGTCTCGGCAATGCGAAGCTGGGTCATGCCCATCTGGCTGAGATATTCGCCCAGTCCGTTGTGGACGGACACCCGGGGGAAGGCCACCTCCACGTTGGGCATGGTGGCGTCATACTCCGTGTTGCACACGAAGGTCAAGGGGAAGGTTTGACGGGTGAAACCGTCAAACTCCGGGTCCACCAGGGTGCGGGTGATCTCCCGGGCCCGGTCGGGCCGGAAGTTGAAGAAGATGACGCTGTCGTTGTCGGAGATGGTACCGTCGGTGTCGCACACCACCGGCTCCACAAACTCGTCGGTGACGCCGGCGGCGTAGGAATCCTTCACAGCGGCCACCGGTACGGGATTGAAGACGGCGCTCTCGCCGTAGACCATGGCGTCGTAAGCCTGCTCCACCCGGTCCCAGCGCTTGTCCCGGTCCATGGCGTAGTACCGGCCCATGACCGTGGCGATCTTGCCCACGCCGATCTCCCGGCACTTTTCCACCGTTTGGGCCACATAGTCCACGCCGGAGGTGGGAGACACGTCCCGCCCGTCCAGGAAGGCGTGGATGTAGACCTTCTCCAGTCCCCGCTCCTTGGCCATCTTCAGCAGGGCAAACAGGTGCTGGATGTGCGAGTGGACGCCGCCGTCGGACAGCAGACCCATCAGGTGGAGGGAAGTACCCTTCTCCTTGCAGGCGTCCATGGCGTGGCAGTAGGCAGGATTCTGGAAGAAATCCCCGTCCTGAATGGATTTGGTGATGCGGGGCAGATCCTGAAACACCACCCGGCCGGCGCCGATGTTGGTGTGGCCCACCTCGCTGTTGCCCATCTGTCCCTCTGGAAGGCCCACGTCCAGGCCGGAGGCCTGGAGTTCCGTATGGGCAAACTCCTGGAAGAACTGGTCCAGACGGGGCGTTTTGGCGGCGCGGACGGCGTTTCCAATGGTGGAATCCGTCAGGCCGAAGCCGTCCATAATAATAAGTGTAGTGGGTGTTTTGTTCATAGAAACCTCGATTCGGTCACATGTTCAGACCCCCGCCGTCAGGCGGGTTCCGCCACAGTCAGTCCTGATTGGCGGCGTTGATGATCTCCACGAACTGCTCGGGCTTCAGGGAGGCGCCACCGATCAGGCCGCCGTCGATGTCCGGCTGAGCCAGCAACTCCGCAGCGTTCTTGGGATTCATGGAGCCGCCGTACTGGATGGTAATGGAGCGGGCCACCCGGGCGCCATACAGAGCACGGATGGTGGCGCGGATGTTGCCGCAGACCTCGCCGGCCTGCTCGGAGGTGGCGGTCTTGCCAGTGCCGATGGCCCAGATGGGCTCATAGGCGATGATGCAGCGGCGCAGCTTGTCGGCGGACACACCGTACAGGGCGCTCTTCACCTGCAGGGCGATCCACTCGTTGGTGATGCCGGTCTCCCGCTGCTCCAGGCTCTCGCCCACGCAGATGATGGGATTCATACCGGCGTTCAGCACGGCGTGGACTTTCTTGTTGACGGTGGTATCGGTCTCGCAGAAATACTGCCGCCGCTCGCTGTGGCCCACGATGACGTACTTGACGCCCAGGTCCTTCAGCATATCGGCGGAAACCTCGCCGGTATAGGCGCCCTTCTCCTCAAAGTAGACATTCTCGGCACCCACGGAAATCCGCAGGTCCTTGAAGGCCTTGACAGCGGTCTGGATGTTGCAGGCGGGAACGCAAATCAATGTCTCGCACCACTTGGCCCGGGGCATGATCTTCTTCATATCCTCGGCGAACTTCTTGGTCTCGGTGGCGGTCATGTTCATCTTCCAGTTTCCGGCGATGACGGTCTTACGGTATCTGCGATTCATAGTTTTCTCGTCTCCTTTATCATATGTTTGCTCTTCTATCACGGACCGCCCCGGAGCGGCGGTACATCGCCGCTCCGCAGGCGTCTTTTTCTGGGAAAGCCACTCTTTTATACAAGATTTCTCCCTGCTTGTCAAGCAAAACGCTGATTCCGGAAAGATTCCCGGAAGAAAACAGACAAGTGGGAAAAACAGGCCCGGACGCTGCCCGGTACGGAGATTTTACTTGTCCAGCAGGCACGCCACGCCGGGCAGCTCCTTGCCCTCCATAAACTCCAGGGAGGCACCGCCGCCGGTGGAGATATGGGTCATCTTGTCGGCATAGCCCAACTGCTGCACAGCCGCGGCGCTGTCGCCGCCGCCGATGATGGTGATGGCGTTGGTCTTGCTGAGGGCCTCAGCCACGGCCTCAGTACCCTTGGCAAAGGCGGGGAACTCGAACACGCCCATGGGGCCGTTCCAGATCACGGTGCCGGCGTCGGCCACGGCGTCACAGTACAGCTTCACGGTCTCGGGGCCGATGTCCAGGCCCTGCCAGCCATCGGGGATTTCCCCGGCCTTGACCACCTGGCTCTTGGCGTCAGGGGCGAAGGCGTCGGCGCAGACCGTGTCCACCGGCAGCAACAGCTTCACGCCCTTGGCAGCCGCCTTTTCCACCATTTCGTTGGCGTATCCCTCCCAGTCGGCCTCCAGCAGGCTGTCGCCCACCTTGCCGCCCTGGGCGGCGGAGAACGTGTAGGCCATGCCGCCGCCGATGATGATGGTGTCGGCGATCTCCAGCAGGTTGTTGATGACACCGATCTTGCTGGAGACCTTGCTGCCGCCCAGAATGGCCACCAGGGGCCGCTTGGGGTTGGCCAGGGCGCCGCCGATGATCTCCAGCTCCTTCTGGATCAGAAAGCCGGACACGGCAGGCAGATAGTCCGCCACGCCGGCGGTGGAGGCGTGGGCCCGGTGGACGGCGCCGAAGGCGTCAGACACATACAGGTCCGCCATATCCGCCAGGGCCTTGGCCAGAGCAGGGTCGTTCTTGGTCTCGCCCTTTTCAAAGCGGGTGTTCTCCAGCAGCATGATCTCGCCGGGCTTCAGGGCGGCGGCCTTGGCCCGGGCGTCGGGGCCCACCACATCCTCCGCCATGATGACGGGCTTGCCCAGCAGCTCGCTCAGGCGCTTGGCCACGGGCTTGAGGCTCAGGGCCGGGTCCGGGCCGTTCTTAGGCTTGCCCAGATGGGAGCAGGCGATGACGGCAGCGTTCTGGTCCAGAAGATACTGGATGGTGGGCAGGGCGGCCCGGATGCGCTTGTCGTCGGTGATGACGCCGCTGCCGTCTTTAGCCAGGGGCACGTTGAAATCGCAGCGCAGCAGAACCTTCTTGCCGGCCACGTCCACGTCCCGGACGGTCTTCTTTTCATAATTCATTGGGAATTCCTCCGTTTTATCAGTTTTCTTTCCTCAATCATCAATTGCATTCAGAGGTGCCGGACGATGCCATCTCTCCAGTACCCTGCAGGCCGGGAAACCCGTTTTGCCGCAGGGCCTCGTAGACACATACCGCCACGGTGTTGCTGAGATTCAGGCTCCTGGCCTGGGATACCATGGGAAGCCGGACACACCGGTCCCGAAACCGCTCCCGAAACGCCAGGGGCAGTCCCGCCGTCTCCTTGCCGAAAAAGATCCAGCTATCGGGGGTGAAGACGGCCTCCTGATAGGACCGGGGCGCCTTTGTGGTGGTGAGCCACAGGTCCTCCGCCGCCTCCGGGTGCCGGGCGAACAGGTCCTCCAGCCCATCATAGGCCGTCACTTCCACCAGATGCCAGTAGTCCAGGCCAGCCCGCTTCACGGCTTTGTCCGAGATGTCAAACCCCAGGGGCCGGACCAGATGGAGGCGGCTGCCGGTGGCAGCGCAGGTACGGGCAATGTTGCCGCAATTCTGGGGAATCTCCGGCTCCACCAGTACGATATTTAGCATGGACCGCAAGACCCCCTTTTCATACGAACAGTGAATATTGTAATCCTTTGCCTTGGCAAATTCAACTATATTGTGTGAAAAAATTCGTATTTTCAGAAAAAATTACGACAATCCATGGGGAATTTTTGCAAATTGCCGAAAAATCCAGAAAATTTTACACGTGCCACAAGGAAATCTGCCGTCTACCACAAAAGAAGCCGGAAAACAGGGAACGTTTTCGGGGAAATTTTCACAACAATTTCTGTTCACCCCCTAGATTTTCCGAAGAACTTTGTTATAATAAACTTACGAATCGTTTAAGGAGGAAAGCACCCATGGATCATCCGCAGCGCGCCGTGTTCTTTTTGGAGGAGGATGCCTCCGTCCCGGCGCACTCCAAACCGCTGATGCTGGAAGCCGTTCTGTTTTGCCCGATCCTCAGATGGATGAGTGAGAAGTTGCTGGCCGATGGCGTGCAGCGGTTTTTTGTCGTTTGCGGACCCCGCTTCGCCGAGGAAGCCCGCGCCTGCCTGCCGGAAAGCACCCAGGTCATCGTGTCAGAGCAGCAGCGGGAGCTGCTGGACTTTTTGGACACGGAGGAGGAAACGGCGGTCTTCGTCCGGGCGGCCTTACCCGCGGCCGAAGCCGGTCCCGGTTTCGCCTATGCCGCCCCCGGTCATGAACTGGTGGAGGTGTGGCGGGAAAAAATGACCAACGCCATTCCCGGTGCCCGCCTGCTGGACGGATGGCTGCCGGTGTTCGGGCTGGAGACCATCTCCGAGCTGGAGCCCCTGTTCCGGGATCGGATCGTCCGCCGCCACATTCAAAACGGCGTCCGGGTGCTGGATCCCGCCGCCGTCTATATCGATCCCCGGGTTCAGGTGGGCCGGGGGACTCTTTTGCTGCCCGGCACCATTCTGCGGGGCGAGACCACCATCGGCTGCCACTGTGAGATCGGCCCCCAGGCTCTGGTGGACGGCTGCCGGGTCGGTGACGGCGTGGTCATCAACGCCTCCCAAGTCACCGGCAGTACCCTGGGCGACGGATGCGACGTGGGACCCTACGCCCACGTGCGTCCAGGCTGTGATGTGGGACCCAAGTGCCATGTGGGCGCCTTCGTCCAGTTGAAGAACTGCCATCTGGGCGCGGGCACCAAGATGAGCCATCTGACTTACGTGGGCGACGCCGACGTGGGCAGTGGTGTCAACTTTGGCTGCGGCACCATCACCACCAATTACGACGGCTTTGAAAAACACCGCTGCATCATCGGCGACAATGCCTTCATCGGCTGCAACACCAACCTGGTGGCACCGGTGACCGTGGGCGAGGGGTCCTATATCGCGGCGGGTACCACCATTACCAAGGACGTCCCGGCGGATGCCCTGGCCGTGGGCCGGGCCAGACAGGAAAACAAGGAGGGCTGGGCCCGCCGGTACCGGCAGCTCCACGGGAAATAATCCCCCCGCTTTTTCACACATCAAACAATAATTAAATGAAAAGATAACAGAAAGAAGGCGTTGGAAAATGATTTCTCACGGCAAGGATGTCAAAGTTTTCACCGGCAACGCGAATCCCAAGCTGGCGGATGATATCTGCAAGCTGATGGGTACCAAACTGGGCGAGTCCGAGGTTGGGACCTTCTCCGACGGGGAGGTCTTTGTCTCCCTGTATGAGACCGTCCGGGGCAGTGACGTGTTCGTTGTCCAGTCCACCTGCGGCCCGGTCAACAACAACCTGATGGAGCTGCTCATCATGGTCGACGCGCTCAAGCGCGCCTCCGCCGGCCGCATCACCGCGGTGATCCCCTATTTCGGCTACGCCCGTCAGGACCGCAAGGCCAAGGCCCGTGACCCCATTACCGCCAAGCTGGTGGCCAACATGATCACCGCCGCCGGTGCCGACCGGGTGCTGACCATGGACCTGCATGCCGCTCAGATCCAGGGCTTCTTTGACATCCCTGTGGATAATCTGGCCGGCAACCCCATTTTCGTGGATTACTATGCCAAGAAGTTCGGCGCCGACTGCGAGAACATGATGGTGGTCTCTCCTGACGTGGGCTCTGTGGCCCGTGCCCGTGCCTTCGCCCAGAAGCTGCACATGAACCTGGCCATCGTGGATAAGCGCCGTCAGAAGGCCAATAGCTGCGAGGTCATGAACGTCATCGGAGACGTCCGGGGCAAGGACTGCATCCTCTTTGACGACATGGTGGACACCGGCGGGTCTCTGTGCAATGCCGCCCAGGCCCTGATCGAGGTGGGCGGCGCCAACAGCGTCCACGCCTGCGCCTCCCACGGCGTCCTCTCCGGCCCGGCCATCGACCGCATCAACAACAGCGTCATCAAGGAGCTGGCCCTGCTGGACACCATTCCGGCGGTGGATCCGGCCAAGTGCCCCAAGATCAAGTACCTGTCCGTGGCCCCCATGTTTGCTGAGGCCATTGAGCGCATCTATCAGGAGGTCTCCATTTCCAAGCTGTTCCGCTGAGTCCTCCTTCGCGTCCTCTTTCTGCTGAAAAAATCATACACGTGCCAGGCGGGGAAGGGAACTTTCCCGCCTTGGCTGACGTTGGGAAAGGGTGAGTTCCCCTGCTGTTCGGAAGCAAAACCGCCGGCCCGGAGTGGCTGGTGGTGGGCCTGGGCAATCCCGGCCAGAAATACGCCAATACCCGCCACAACATGGGCTTTCTGACCGTGGACCTGCTGGCGGAGCAGGCGGGCGTGAAGCTGAACAAGGTCAAATTCAAGTCCGCCTATAATATCTTCGCCTTCGCCGGGGCCCGGTGCCTGGTCATGAAGCCCCAGACCTATATGAACCTCTCCGGCGAGGCGGTACGGGAAGCGGCCCAGTTCTACAAGATCCCCGCCGACCATGTGCTGGTGATCTACGACGATGTATCCCTGCCGGTTGGGAAGATCCGGGTGCGGCCCACCGGCTCCGCCGGCGGCCACAACGGCATCAAAAACATCATCGCCCACCTGGGCACCCAGGACTTCCCCCGCATCAAGATCGGCACCGGCGCCCCCGGGGAGGGCGGCGACATGATCGACTGGGTCATCGGCGTGCCCTCCCAGGGCGAGCGGAAGGTGTTGCTGGAGAGCTTCCAGCGGGCCATCGAGGCGGCGGCATGCGTCATTGAGCACGGCTGCCAGAAGGCCATGAATGACTTCAACTGAGTCGCCGGCCAGAAAAGCCACTTTCCCGGTGGACCCGGTTTCTCCCTGCAAACGTCCGGCCACCGGGCAAGTTTTCCCCAAAAACCACATAGAATGATTTCGGCCCCAGCCTGTCGGTGCGGGGCCTGCGCGGCATTGACTTCCATATTTTTACAATTAGTGAGGGCGTTATGGATCGATTCCTGGAAAAACTCAATACGCTGCCCCAGGTGACCGAGCTGGTCCAGCGGGTGGAGGCAGGAGGCTGTCCCGCGGCGGTGACTGGCCTCCAGCCGGTGCAGCGGG
>URXS01000059.1 GCA_900551885.1 uncultured Oscillibacter sp. | reverse complement strand
TCGTGGTCGGCCCCGAGCTGAAGATCTACCAGTGCGGCGTGCCCAAGGAGATGGCCGTGGAGCTGTTCCGCCCCTTCATCATGAAGAAGCTGGTGGAGGACGGCACCGCCAACAACATCAAGTCCGCCAAGAAGATGGTGGACAAGGGCGTCACCGAGGTGTGGGACGCCCTGGACGTGATCATCAAGGATCACCCTGTCATGCTGAACCGCGCCCCGACTCTGCACCGCCTGGGCATCCAGGCCTTCGAGCCGGTGCTGGTGGACGGCCGCGCATTGAAGCTGCACCCCCTGAACTGCACCGCCTTCAACGCCGACTTCGACGGCGACCAGATGGCCATTCACGTGCCCCTGAGCGCCGAGGCCCAGGCTGAGGCCCGCATCCTGATGCTCTCCGCCAACAACCTGCTGCGTCCTCAGGACGGCGGCCCCGTCACCGTGCCCACCCAGGACATGGTGCTGGGCTCCTACTACCTGACCATGGACCGCATGGGCAAGGCGGAGAAGGGTGCCGAGACCATCTGGTGCCAGAGCGCCGGAGACACCAACCTGCCGGAGCAGACGGAGGTGGACGCCGACGAGTTCCTGGCCGCCAACGCCGCTCTGGCCAAGGACCAGCAGAAGGCCACCTACCGGCCTCTGCGGATCTACGCCAGTGAGGAAGAGGCATTGATGGCCTACAACGAGCACGTCATCGGGCCCCACTGTCCCATCCTGGTGCGGGTGAAGCGGACCGTGGACGGTGTGGAGCACACCGCCATCGTGGAGGCCACTCCCGGCCGCATCATCTTCAATCAGAATATCCCCCAGGATCTGGGCTTCGTGGACCGGACCGACCCGGCCCATGTGTGCGACTACGAGATCACCTTTACCTGCGGCAAGAAGCAGTTGGGCCAGATCGTGGACCGTACCATCAACAAGCATGGCTTCACCGTGGCCGCCGAGGTGCTGGACGCCATCAAGGCCACTGGCTACAAGTACTCCACCCGGGCCGCCATCACCGTCTCCATCGCCGACATGACCATCCCGCCTCAGAAGTATGAGATGGTCGCCGCCTCCGAGCAGGCGGTGCTGGACATTGAAAATCAGTACAAGATGGGCTTCATGACCGACCACGAGCGTTACAAGCAGGTGGTGCAGGTATGGGAGAAGACCACCAACGATGTCTCCGACGCCCTGCAGAAGAACCTGGACCGCTACAACCCCATCTTCATGATGGCAGACTCCGGTGCCCGTGGCTCCATGAAGCAGATCCGCCAGTTGGCCGGTATGCGCGGCCTGATCGCCAACACCGCCGGCCGTACCATTGAGATCCCCATCAAGGCCAACTACCGCGAGGGCCTGACCGCCCTGGAGTACTTCATCTCCAGCCGCGGCGCCCGTAAGGGTCTGGCTGACACGGCCCTGCGTACTGCGGACTCCGGTTATCTGACCCGCCGCATGGTGGATGTCTCCCAGGATGTGATCATCCGGGAGGAGGACTGCCATGTGACCCACGGCATCAAGGTGGCGGAGATCAGCGAGAACGGTCAGGTGATCGAGAAGTTCTCTGACCGGATCCGTGGCCGCTTCCTGGTGGGCGACGTGGTGGATACCGCCACCGGCGAGGTGCTGGTGTCCAATACCAAGATGATGGACGTCGACGATGCTAAGCTCCTGGAGACCCACGCCTGGGTCCAGGAGAACTATCGCGAGGGAGACCGCTGCACCTTCGATCCCGCCACCGACGATCATCCCACCGTCATGATCCGCACGGTCCTGACCTGCAAGGCCCACAGCGGCGTGTGTGCCAAGTGCTACGGCATGAACCTGGCCACCCAGCAGCCGGTGGGTCCCGGCGAGGCGGTCGGCATCATTGCCGCCCAGTCCATCGGCGAGCCCGGTACCCAGTTGACCATGCGTACCTTCCACACCGGCGGTCTGGCCGGCGGCGACATCACCCAGGGCCTTCCCCGTGTGGAGGAGCTGTTTGAGGCCCGGCGTCCCAAGCGGATGGCCACCCTCAGTGAGATCGGTGGCAAGGTCCGCTTCGAGGAGGCTACCAAGGGCAGCCTGCTGAACATCATCGTCACCGCCGAGGACGGTGACACCCGTACCTACGCTGTGCCCCACACGGGACTCCAGGTGAAGGACGGCGACACCATCGAGGCCGGTGCCCAGTTGACCTATGGTGCCCTGAACCCCCACGACGTGCTCCGCATCCGTGGTGCTGACGCCGTGTACAACTACCTGATTCAGGAAGTCCTGCGTGTGTACCGTCAGCAGGGCGTGGATATCAACGATAAGCACATCGAGGTCATTGTCCGTCAGATGATGCGCAAGGTCCGTCTGGAGGACGCCGGCGATACCAAGCTGCTGGACGGCTCCATGGTAGACGTCCTGGAACTGGACGACGCCAACGAGGAGATCGACCGCCGCAATGCCGCGGGCGAGACTCAGGAAAATGGCGAACCTCTGCGTCACGCCGTGGGCACCCAGCTCCTGATGGGTATCACCAAGGCCTCTCTGGCCACAGATTCCTTCCTGTCCGCCGCTTCCTTCCAGGAGACCACCAAAGTTCTGACCGAGGCGGCCATCAAGGGCAAGGCGGATCATCTGGTGGGCCTGAAAGAGAACGTCATCATCGGCAAGCTGATCCCCGCAGGTACCGGCCTGACGGCTTATCACACCTTTGCGGAGGAGCTGGTGCCGGAGACGGCCGCTCCTGCCGAGGCCGAGACCGAGCCGGCTGCGCTGCCGACCGAGGGCTGAGCATCCTAAAGTTTTCACATTTTTCACACAGACACAAAAGGGGCAGGGCCGCGGAATCTTCCGCGGCTCTGTTTTTTTCCCTTTTAAGGGGATAAAACACCAGAGACCGCCGGCTTTTTTGAAATTTGCCTTGACGGATGCACTTTCCCATGGTATAATCCTTATCTGCGCGGAATAGAGATTCTGCGAATTTTGCCATGCATTTTCAGGAGGAATTCCCGTGATCACGGAACTTGCTTCCCAAGAGAAAGTCGTGGGCGTGAAGCAGTCCCGCAAGGCGATCCGGGAGGGCCGGGCCAGGCGGGTATATCTGGCCTGCGACGCGGACCCGGCCATTACCGATCCCATTGCTGATTCCTGCGCCCAGGCGGGCATTCCCGTGGAGACCGGTTACACCCTGGCTCAACTGGGCCAGGCCTGCCGCATTACCGTGGGGGCCTCCGTCGTGGCGGTGCTGGCTCCGTAAGGGAAAGGAAAAATTGGTTTTTTCGGAATAGCCACCAAGCTTTCCGCAAAAAATAAAGGCTGTCGCCAACCGCGGCCGCCAAAAATATGGAAAGAAAGGAGAACACTGATGCCTACTTTTAACCAACTGGTCCGGAAAGGAAGAGAACAGGCTTCCTACAAGTCCACTTCTCCCGCGCTGCAGTTCGGTCTGAACACCCTGAAGACCAAGACCACCAACCTGCCTTCTCCCCAGAAGAGAGGCGTGTGCACCGCCGTGAGAACCGCGACCCCCAAGAAGCCCAACTCCGCGCTGCGTAAGATCGCCCGTGTGCGTCTGACCAACGGCTACGAGGTCACCGCCTATATTCCCGGCGTGGGCCACTCCCTGCAGGAGCACTCCGTGGTCATGATCCGCGGCGGCCGTGTCAAGGACCTCCCCGGCGTCCGTTACCACATCATCCGCGGTACTCTGGATACCCAGGGCGTCTCCGGTCGTATGCAGGGCCGTTCCAAGTACGGTGCCAAGCGGCCCAAGCAGAAGTAAGTTCTGCCACATTCTGAAAGCTTTGCCGAATAGGTTTTTATATAAATGTGCGAACATTTTACCGCTTCGGCAGGCATACACGGAAGGCTGAGACATGCCTTTTGAGTACCTATGAGATCATAGAATTATTATGAAGGAGGGAAGCATAGTGCCCAGAAGAGGTAATGTTCCCAAGAGAGAGATCTTGCCCGATCCTATGTACAACTCCGTGCTGGTGACCAAGCTGGTCAACAGCATCATGTTGGACGGTAAAAAGGGCGTCGCCCAGAAGGTCGTTTACGGTGCCTTTGACATCATCAAGGACAAGACCGAGAAGGATCCTCTGGAAGTGTTCACCCAGGCGATGGAAAACATCATGCCCAGCCTGGAAGTCAAGGCCCGCCGTGTGGGCGGCGCCACCTATCAGGTCCCCATGGAGGTTCGTCCCGCCCGTCGTCAGACCCTGGGTCTGCGCTGGCTGACCAACTACTCCCGCGCCCGCGGTGAGCGTACCATGGCCGAGCGCCTGGCCGGCGAGATCATGGACGCCGCCAACAACACCGGCTCTGCCGTGAAGAAGCGCGAGGACACCCACAAGATGGCGGAGTCCAACAAGGCTTTCGCCCACTTCCGCTGGTAATCATACCAACGACACAAAAAGGAGAACGGTATGCCGAGAAAGGTTACACTGGAAAACACAAGAAATATCGGCATCATGGCACACATCGATGCAGGCAAGACCACGACCACAGAGCGTATTCTGTACTACACGGGCGTGAACTACAAGCTGGGTGAGACGCACGAGGGTACCGCTACCATGGACTGGATGGAGCAGGAGCAGGAGCGTGGTATCACCATCACCTCCGCCGCGACCACCTGCTACTGGAAGGGCTCCAAGGATCAGTTCCCCCAGACGCGTATCAACATCATTGACACCCCGGGCCACGTGGACTTCACTGTTGAGGTGGAACGTTCTCTGCGTGTGCTGGACGGGTCTGTCACCGTCATGTGTGCCAAGGGTGGTGTGGAACCCCAGTCCGAGACTGTGTGGCGTCAGGCCGATCACTACCATGTCCCCCGGATGATCTACGTCAACAAGATGGACATCACCGGCGCGGATTTCTATCATGTGCTGGACATGGTGCACGACCGGCTGAAGGCCAACGCCGTCCCCATCCAGCTGCCCATCGGGAAGGAGGATACCTTCAAGGGTATCATCGACCTGGTGGAGATGGATGCCGATATCTATTACGATCAGTTGGGCAAGGATATGCGCGTGGAGCCTATCCCCGAGGATATGGTCGACCTTGCCAACGAGTACCGCGAGAAGCTGCTGGACGCGGTCTCCATGTTCGATGATGAGATCATGGAGCTGTATCTGGAGGGGAAGGAGATCCCCACCGCCAAGATCCGCGCCGCCATCCGCCAAGCCACCTGTGCTGTGGAGATGGTGCCCGTGACCTGCGGTTCCAGCTATCGCAACAAGGGCGTACAGAAGCTGCTGGACGCCATCGTGGACTATATGCCCGCCCCCACCGATGTCCCCGCCATCAAGGGTGTCAACCCCAAGACCGACGAGGAAGAGGAGCGCAAGTCCTCCGATGACGAGCCCTTCGCAGCCCTGGCGTTCAAGATCATGACCGATCCCTATGTGGGCCGCCTGAGCTTCTTCCGTGTCTACTCCGGCACGCTGACCACCGGTTCCTCGGTCCTCAATGCCACCAAGGGCAAGCGCGAGCGTATGGGCCGCATCCTCCAGATGCACGCCAACCACCGCGAGGATATCGAGTCCGTCTACTCCGGTGATATTGCCGCCGTGGTGGGCCTGAAGAATACCACCACCGGCGACACCCTGTGTGATGAGAAGCATCCCATCATCCTGGAGTCCATGGAGTTCCCGGAGCCTGTGATCCGCGTGGCCATCGAGCCGAAGACCAAGGCCGGTCAGGAGAAGATGAGCGTCGCTTTGGCCAAGCTGGCCGAGGAGGACCCCACCTTCCGCACCTATACCGATGAGGAGACGGGCCAGACCATCATCGCCGGTATGGGCGAGCTGCACCTGGAGATCATCGTGGACCGCCTGCTGCGCGAGTTCAAGGTGGAGGCCAATGTGGGCGCGCCTCAGGTGGCGTACAAGGAGACCATCCGCAAGGCTGTGGATCAGGATACCAAGTATGCCCGCCAGTCCGGCGGTAAGGGCCAGTACGGTCATGTGAAGATCCACGTGGAGCCCAACGAGTCCGGTAAGGGCTACGAGTTTGTCAATGCCGTGGTGGGCGGCGCCATCCCCAAGGAGTATATCCCCGCTATCGATGCCGGTATCCAGGGCGCCATGCTCTCCGGTACCGTGGCCGGCTATCCCGTGGTGGATGTCAAGGTCACCCTGTTCGACGGTTCCTATCACGAGGTGGACTCCTCCGAGATGGCGTTCAAGATCGCCGGTTCCATGGCCTTCAAAGAGGCTATGCGTAAGGCGGATCCCACGCTGCTGGAGCCCATTATGAAGGTCTGTGTCATCGTCCCCGACGAGTACATGGGCGATGTGATCGGCGACCTGAATGCCCGGCGCGGACAGATCCAGGGCTATGAGATGCGTTCCGGCGCACAGCAGATCGACGCGTTCGTGCCGCTGGCCGAGATGTTCGGCTATGCCACCGACCTGCGTTCCCGCACCCAGGGCCGTGGTCAGTACACCATGGAGCCCAGCCACTATATCGAGCTGCCCAAGGGCCTGCAGGAGAAGCTGATCGCCAAGCGCACCGGCCGGGAAAATTTCTAAAACCGTATTTTACGATTGATTTTCCCACCAAAATACTGTAAAATGGCAGTGTTAGACTGTAACGCTGCCCCACACACGATACAAAAATGTTAAGGAGGATCATTTCAAATGGCTAAGCAGAAATTTGAGAGAACTAAGCCCCACGTTAACATCGGCACCATCGGTCACATCGACCATGGTAAGACCACCCTGACCGCCGCTATCACCAAGTATCTGGCTCTGCAGGGCGGTGCTGAGTACACCGATTACGCTTCCATCGATAAGGCTCCCGAAGAGCGCGAGCGTGGTATTACCATCAACACCGCTCACGTGGAGTATGAGACCGCCAAGCGTCACTATGCGCACGTTGACTGCCCGGGCCACGCCGACTATATCAAGAACATGATCACCGGTGCTGCCCAGATGGACGGCGCCATCCTGGTCATCGCTGCCTCCGACGGCCCCATGGCTCAGACTCGTGAGCACCTGCTGCTGGCCCGTCAGGTGAACGTGCCCTCCGTGCTGGTCTTCCTGAATAAGTGCGACCAGGTCGACGATGAGGAGCTGCTGGAGCTGGTCGAGATGGAAGTTCGCGAGCTGCTGGACTTCTACGGCTTCCCTGGCGACGAGACCCCCATCATCCGCGGCAGCGCTCTGAACGCTCTGGTTTCCGAGTCCACCGATCCCAACGCTCCCGAGTATGCCTGCATCAAGGAGCTGATGGATGCTGTTGACAGCTGGATCCCCACTCCCGACCGCAAGGAGGATATGCCCTTCCTGATGCCCGTCGAGGACGTGTTCACCATCTCCGGCCGTGGTACCGTTGCTACCGGCCGTGTGGAGCGTGGCATTCTGAACCTGAACGAGAAGGTCGAGATCGTCGGTCTGTCCGATGAGAAGCGCGAGACCACCGTTACCGGTATCGAGATGTTCCACAAGCTGCTGGACTACGCTGAAGCCGGCGATAACATCGGCGCCCTGCTGCGTGGCGTTGCCAAGACCGAGATCGAGCGCGGCCAGGTTCTGTCCAAGCCCGGTTCCATTCACCCCCACACCAAGTTCGTTGGCCAGGTCTACGTTCTGACCAAGGACGAGGGCGGCCGTCACACCCCCTTCTTCAATAACTATCGTCCCCAGTTCTACTTCCGTACCACCGACGTGACCGGCGTCATCACCCTGCCCGAGGGCACCGAGATGTGCATGCCCGGCGATAACGTCGACATGAAGGTCGAGCTGATCACCCCCATCGCTATCGAGAACGGTCTGCGTTTCGCTATCCGTGAGGGTGGCCGTACCGTGGGTTCCGGCGTCGTCATCGAGATCGACGAGTAATCTGACCCCATAGGGACAAAGCCAATTAAAAAGAGGAAGCCGAGAGGCTTCCTCTTTTTTTACCCATTCTGACAACTCTTTGTATAATCGTGTCGAAAAACGCCTGATTGTATTCGGGTTTACACCGCCGGATATGTCAGCCCGTGCTGGAAGCCGCCCTTCCCGGTGGCCACAACGTCCCCGCCGATGAGCGTATCACCGCACAGGTACAGGTTGGCCTGCACGCCCCCATCCATTCCGGGATAGTTGGTGATGCGGAACGTGTAGCGCCGTATCGGCTGTCCCGCAAAGTCCGTAAAGGGAAATCCCTGCTCGGCCTGCATGGCGGCGTAGTCGCCCCAGGTGTCGCCCAGGCTCTGAGGAAGCTGCAGGTCCAGCGTCTCGATCGGATCAGGCTCCACCTGCCAGCCCAACTGCTGTAAATAGTCTGCCATTTCTGCGGTGTCGGCAAGTGTAATGGTATTTTCCTTGTCAGAGAAGCACCCGGCTAACACCACGGTTACGGCAGCGATCACCATAAATGACACCGCCATAACGGCAATGCGCCGTTTGGATATATGTAATATCATCATATTCATCACCTCATAATTACCTATTTTCAATCTGATGAGAATATGCTATCATAGGGTAAAAATCAGAAAGGAGGCGGCCTATGGAGCGTCTCGACAAGCTGCTGGCGGGCACTGGGAAGTGGTCCCGCCGGGAGGTGAAAGCGTTGGTGCGGCAGGGCCTGGTGCGTGTTGACGGCCGGCTGGCCGCCTCCGCCGAGGACAAGCTGGACCCGGCCGCGGCCATCATCACCGTGGCCGGCGAGACCATCTCCCTCTGCCGCTTTACCTATGTTATGCTGCATAAGCCCGCCGGCGTCCTCACCGCCACCGAGGACAGAAAGCAGCCCACGGTCCTGGACCTTTTGCCGCCGGAGCTGCGCCGCATTGGCCTTGCTCCGGTGGGGCGGCTGGACAAGGACACGGAGGGCTTGCTGTTGTTGACCAACGACGGCGAGCTGGCCCACCGGCTGCTGAGCCCTAAATACCACGTGGACAAACGCTACCTCGCCCGGGTGGACGGTGAACTCTCAGCGGCGGATGCGGAGGCATTTGCCCGCGGGATGACGCTGGGGGACGGGCTGGAATGCCTGCCCGCCGGGCTGGAGGTTCTGCCTGACCGCGTGTGTGTCGTGACGCTGCGGGAGGGGAAATTCCACCAAGTCAAGCGGATGCTGGCGGCCCGCGGCGCGCCGGTGCTGTATCTGAAGCGGCTGTCCATGGGGCCGCTGACATTGGATGACTCCTTGGCTGCCGGAGCGTACCGTTTGCTGCGCGCAGAGGAGATATCAGCGTTATACCGTGTATGTGGTCTGTGATTTTTTTGACATAACCGCAAAAAACGCAACAAGTTTTTTGTGGAAAAGAGAAAAAAACGCTTGCAAAATCGTGATTATGACGATATAATAGGAGCAACGACTGAGCAGATTGCACAAAGTACCGTCGCGGGATTTGCGGGAGGATCACGTTATGTCCGGCAGAATTTTTCAGAACTCTGTACTCCAATTCAAAGAGACCACCGACCGTACCATCGGCGTGATCGATGCCGAGGGCACCGTTATCGCTTGCAGTGAGCTGACGGCCATTGGCAAGCGATGGAGCAAATATGTGGAGCCTATCGTTTCGGCGGACGGCACCTGCGTGGCGCTGGAGGGCAAGTGCTTCAAGGCGTTGCCCAGCTGGGGCAACACCTTTGACTATGCCGTGTTCGCCACCGGCGATGACAGCATGAGCCGCACGGTGTGCTCTATGGCCGCCGTGGCGCTGAACGCCGCCAAAAACTACTATGAGGAGAAGCACGACAAGGGCTCCTTCATCAAGAACATCATTTCCGATAACATCCTCATCAGTGACATCTATATGCGGGCCAAGGAGCTGCACGTGGATGCCGAGGTGGCCCGCGGCGTGTTCGTGGTGCGCCCGGTGGACGATCGGCTGGACACCGTGCCCGTGGATGTGGTGCAGGGCTTGTTCCCCGACCGGCAGAACGACTTTGTACTGAGCGTAGGTGAGCACGACGTGGCGCTGATCCACCAGATGGGGGAGGATGCCACCGCCAAGGATATGGAGGAGGTGGCTCTCCGCATCGAGGAGGCCCTGCGCGCCGATGGAGAGAGCCGCGTGTTCGTGGGCATCGGCACCCTGGCCCTGCATCTGCGTGACCTGGCCAAGAGCTACAAAGAGGCCCAGATCGCCATCGAGGTCGGCAAGGTGTTCGATACGGAGCGCTACGTCATCAACTACGAAAATCTGGGTATTGGCCGGCTGATCTATCAGCTGCCCACCACCCTGTGCGAGATGTTCCTGCAGGAGGTTTTCAAGAAGAATCCCATCGACGCCCTGGATCAGGAGACGCTGTTCACCATCTATAAGTTCTTTGAGAACAACCTGAACGTGTCCGAGACGGCCCGGAAGCTGTTTGTCCACCGGAACACCCTGGTGTACCGGCTGGAGAAGATCAAGAAGCTCACGGGGCTGGACCTGCGGGAGTTTGACGACGCCATCACCTTCAAGGTAGCCCTGATGGTGAAGAAGTACCTCACCAGCCGGGGAATCGACGCGTAAAATGCCATAAAAAATCCTGTCCCCACAGGGACAGGATTTTTTGCGCCGTCTTACCGCCTCCAGGACGACAGAAGGTCCAGATGATCCCGCAGCTGCTCCTGGCCGCAGTAAATGTATACGGCCACCTGGCCGCCCCGGCCCAGGGCCGCCATCTGCCAGAGGCCCTCCGGCTCCCGGGCCAGAAGCACAAAGTCCAGCCCCGGATGCTCCAGGGTCTCATAGCTCCAGGACAGATTCACCAGCCGGTACTGCTCCATCTGGGCCTGGGCCACGGACCGGGCCATGGAGGGCAGCAGCAGGCGGAAATACATGGCCTCCAGCTGGGGCGCGTAGCAGCTTGCGCCGTTTTCCGGGCTGCGGGCTTGCTGGGTGACGGAATACCAGGCCGGGGCCAGCAGGGAATGCTCCCTGTAAGCCCGGGAATCGTGTCCGGAGGATGGGTCAAACAGGACCACCGGGGTGCTCTCCAGCTCCTGCAGCTCCACATAATAAAACACCTCCGGAAATTCCCGAAAGAAATCTTTTTCCGGAGGATTTCCGCTTTTTCCATATAGTCCGATCACGCTGT
>URXS01000058.1 GCA_900551885.1 uncultured Oscillibacter sp. | reverse complement strand
TATGGGCGGAAGCCATGACAACCTACAAAAGCGGCGATTTTAAGCTGTCTTTTACACCCGAAATGATACAGTACCTCAAAGAACACCAGCGGGATTTCATGCCGGAGGACACCAAGGCCGGGATGATACAGGCATACCTTGACCGCTATACCGGCGGCATGGTGTGTTCCAAGCAGCTTTTCAAGGAAGCCCTGAACCACCCCTTTGACGAGCCGAAGCAATGGGAAATCCGGGAAGTCAACGACATCATGAACCATTGCGTGACGGGCTGGAATTACTTTTCCAACCCCCGTGTGTTCCCGGAATACGGCAGGCAAAAGGGCTGGGAGCGTGAAACGAAAGCAACGGACATCAGCAACGGAGCTGAAAAAATCCCGGAAGGATTTGAGGAAGTCACGGAACAGATGGAGCTTCCCTTCTGAAAAATGCAGCCGGTTGCCGACCCTGTTGCACTCCCGTTGCCGAGCCGGTTGCCGGGAAACCCCCCGTAACTGCGGGCTTTTCCCCTTATCAGCAACCAAAACAACAGAAAAATAAAAGAAAATAAAAATAAGAGCCAAACTGCCAGACAGAGATAGTTTTCAGGTTTTTTGAAGCCCGTTGCCGGACTTCGTTGCCGACCTTCTCCTTGTCTGGCTTATTCTATTATGGAGGATAACTGCCTATGGCAAAAACGAAAACAGAGATTCATGTTACCACAGTTTTTGACGGCGAGCTGGACGCAGCGGATGTCTTTGTGAGCCTGATTGCCCAAAAATATGGGCAGAATACCGGCAAGGAAAATCTTGTGAAAACACAAGATTTAGGATATAATAAAGACGAGGTTCAGAAGAACCGTGTTCCGTCTGGATTGTGCGGGTAAACGGTTATGATGAACGGATACGAATACACAGGCATGGACGCAATTCTGGCGGGCAGCTTCCGGGCGGCCATCTATTGCAGGCTTTCCAAAGACGATGACCTTGACGGGGAGAGCGCCAGTATTGCCAACCAGCGGGATATGCTGGAAAGCTACTGCGAAAAGCAGGGATGGGAGGTTGTGGCAGTCTATCAGGACGATGGCTACACGGGGCTGAACATGGAGCGCCCCGACTTGAAACGGATGTTAAAGGCCATCGAGCGCAGGCAGATAAATCTTGTGATAACGAAAGATTTATCGAGGTTGGGCCGAAATTACTTGCAGACCGGCACACTGATCGAGGACTTCTTCCCCCGTCACGGCGTCCGCTATATCGCCATGAATGACGGTATCGACACCATGCGGGACAACAACGACATTGCGCCGTTCAAGAACATCCTCAACGAGATGTACAGCAAGGACATTTCCAAGAAGGTTCATTCCTCTTATCTGCTGAAAGCGCAGAAAGGCCAGTTTACCGGCTGCCTTGCCCCCTTCGGCTACCGGAAAGACCCGGAGGACAAAAACCATCTGCTGATTGATGAGGAAACGGCCCCCATTGTCCGGCGTCTGTTTGCGTGGGCGCTGGAAGGACACGGCCCCAACTACATCCGGCGCAGGCTGGAAGAAGAAAAAATCCCATGCCCGACCTACTGGAACCGGGTGCGGGGCTTTCGGAACGTGTCAACCAAGTGGGAAAAGAAAGACCCGGTCAACGGGCGGTATATGTGGGACTTCTCCGTGATTAAGGACATCCTGATGAACCCCGTCTACACCGGCGCTATCGCTTCCCAGAAGAAGGAATACCGCTTCAAAATCGGCACCATCGGGGAGAAGAAGCCGGAGGACTGGATTGTAGTGGAGAACCAGCATGAGCCGCTTGTTGACCGCAAGACCTTTGACATCGTGCAGCGCAAGCTGAAATCCCGGCAGCGCCCCCGCCAGACCGGGGAAATCAGCCTGTTTGCGGGGCTTATCAAGTGCGGCGAGTGTGGAAAGTCACTGACAATCCGCTACACCAACGACAAGCACCCGAAGCAGATTTATTCCTGTAAAACCTACAATGCCTACGGCAAGCAGCACTGTACCCAGCACCGGGTTGAGTACGACACCCTTTACAGCCTTGTGCTGAACAAAATCCGGGAGTGCGCCAGAGCCGCCCTGATGGACGGGGAAGCCGTTGCCGGGAAGCTGACCGACACCTGCGAAGCCGAGCAGAAAGGCCAGCGGGAAGCATTGGAGCGTTCCCTTACCAAAGACGAGGAACGGATTGACGTTCTGGAAAAGATGGTGCTGCGGCTGTATGAGGATATGGTTGCCGGGCGTATCAGCGAAGCGAACTTCAATCTGCTGATGGAAAAGACACAGGCGGAACAGGCCGAGTTGAAGGCAAAGGTTGAGGAAGGCCGGAAGAAGCTGGCCGATGAAATCCGGCTTGCGTGTGACGCCCGCCAGTGGGTGGAAGCCATTCAGGAATACGCCGACATCACGGAACTGGACGCCGCCACCCTTAACCGCCTGATTAAAGAAATCGTTGTCCATGAGAGCATAGACAGCGATAAGACAAGACACATTTCTATCGAAATTCATTTCAATCTCAAACCCATCCCGGAGGTGGAGCAGGTCACGGCCTGACCTGCCCCCGCCGGGGCGGTTCTTAAAAACTCCATAGATATTTCTTGACACGCCGCCGCCCGCCATCGAGCCGTTTTCCTACACCTATTTGGGGATAAAACAGCTCATGGCAGGCGGCGGCGTTGCCCTGATCGGTATGATTCTGGTTCCCCTGCTGTCCGGTCTGCTGTCCACTGGTGGCTAAGGGAGGGATTCCATGAACAGAAAAATTCATTTTCGGAGCCCTATGGCGCTATTGCTCTCCCTGGTACTGTGTGTCGGTTTGGTGCCCTCGGCCTTTGCCGCCCAGCAGAACAGTTACCATGATCCGGCTGACCATTGGCAAGAGGCCAACAACCGAACCAACGAGCTGGATGCCAACGCCACCGTCACCCATGAAACTTTCACCTGTGGAGAATGCGGCCAGGAAACTTCATTTTTAGCCTTCCGCACTCCTGAATATACCCGTGATGGCCAAACGGCTATGACCCGAAATGTCCGCTATTCGGATGGCACGATGATTGGCGGCGAAGGGAAAGGCTCTATCCTGGACGGTGTTCCCGGCAAGGATGCCTACTATACCGGGTATCATTGGACCAAAGCAGTTTGTGAAACCTGCGGCGGTATCAATACCAATATGGCCAAAAGCGATTACTGCTATCAGACCAATGTGTACTGGCTGTACGACTGCGCCAGCAATTTCTTTGAAGAATTGCCGGAAACAAAGACCATTGAGCAATCAGACAGCAGCTACCATCGTGTGACCATTACCAGCTGTGAATACTGCGGGTTCTGCTACGGCACCTACAAGGAAACTTCCTCATCCCTGGAGCGGCACAACATGGAAACGGCCATCCGGCCTGAACTGGCCCATGACCGCTTTGTGGAAATGGATACCTGTGCCGACTGCGGATATGCCGAAACCGACTATACCGCCGCCAAGTCTGTTGTGGCGGACTATTTCGGCGTGGTAGACGGACAGCCGCACACTGTTACTGTATCCGATCTCTCCGAGGCGGGCGTTACCACCGCCATCCGCTACGGCCATAGCGCCGACGCTTGTACCCTGACCAGCGCCCCCAATTACACCGAGGCCGGAGACTATGCGGTGTACTATAAAATCACTTATACATTCCAGAATACCGACATGGTGGAGGACGGCGTGGCCTATGTCCATCTACGGGATGAAAGCACCGAGGAAACCGACGGGGACGGCACCTGCGGCGAGGATCACAACTGGACGCTGCTGGACAGTGTGGACCCCACCTGCCTGACCCTGGGCTATGACCGCTATCTGTGCGTAGACTGCGGTAAGATTGAAAAGCGGGACTATGAGGCCGCCCTGGGCCATGCGTTCCAGTGTGTTGTTATCCGGGACGCCACCTGTGAGACTACCGGAAAGGTGCTGGAAATCTGTGAGCGGTGCGGCACTGCCCAGGAAAGCACCACCCCCAAGGGGGAGCATGAGTTTTCCACCACCACTATTCCTGCCACCTGTACCAGCCCCGGCTACACCTTGCGGGAGTGCGCTGTGTGCGGAGAACGGCACATTGAGGACATTACGGCGGCCCTGCCCCACAACTATGTTGCCAAGACCACCCCAGCTACCTGTGAGGGCGGCGGCAAGACCATCCATATCTGCGAAGGCTGCGGCAGTTCCTTTGTCACCGACTACACCGACCCCCTGGGTCATAGCTGGGACGAGGGCACCGAGATCACCGGTTCCACCTGTACCGGTGAGGGTATGATCGAATATCACTGTGTCCGCTGCGGCTATCACCGTCTGGAGGGCGACCCGGCGGCGGGCCATGTACCCGGCGAGGCGGCCACCTGCACCACGCCCCAGCTCTGTACCAAGTGCGGCGCTGTAATCGTCAACGCCCTGGGCCACGACTACCAGGAGGAAGTCACTGACCCCACCTGCACGGAAATGGGCTACACCACCTATACTTGCTCCCGCTGCGGCGACACCTATAAAGGTAATTACACTGATGCTGCCGGACACAAGCCCGGTGACTGGATCATCGACCAGAAACCCACCACTGACAGCGAGGGCAGCAAGCACAAGGAATGTACCGTGTGCGGTGAAACCTTGGAAACTGAAGAAATCGAGAAAATCTACAATCAGGCCACCACAGACAACAAAGGCGAGGCCATTGTGGGCGGCTATCTGGTGATTGTCACCGATACGGATAGCAAAAACCCCGTTGCCAATGCTACCGTTGCTCTCCATACGGACAACACACTGTCCATCCGGCTGCCCTCTGGCCGCCTGCTGGACTATGCCGACCAGACCACCATTCAGGTTCAGCTTGTGAAGGACAAGTCTCCCGTGGTAGGCATGGGCCTTTCTGTCACTGACCGCAACGACAATTTCAGCAGCGGAAAAACCGATGCCGTCGGTCAGCTCACCGTCCCCGGCGGCTCGGATACCACCAATGAGGACGGCAAGGGCACCGTGGGCTGGGAGGATGCCGACGGGGATCGTTGGACCCTGACTGTCAAGGTGGAGGACTTTGAGACAAAGCGTCCCATACCTGACGCCGGGGTATCCATCGGAAAAACCGGCACCATCACCGTTACTCTGCCGGACGGCACCGACATGGACGAGGACAACCGGATCACCGTCACGGTCACCGACCAGAAGCGTGAGCCCCAGGAGGGCTTGACTGTTATCATCAAGGGCGACCTGGGCCAGAAGGAAACCGGGGAAACCGACGAGAACGGTAAGCTGACGGTTCCCGCTGTTGTGGAGTCCGAGTATCACGGGGCCTATGTGGTGGGCTACACCGACGGCACCTTTGGGCCGGACCGGGATATGACCCGGAGCGAGGCGGCCACCATCTTTGCCCGCCTGCTGGCTCAGCGCAACGGGGAGCGTATCACCGCCCCCACAAAAACCACTTTCCCGGATGTACCCACAAACGCATGGTACGCCGGATATGTGTCCTATCTGGCCCGCTACGGCATCGCCGTGGGCTACACTGACGGTCTGTTCCACGGGGACGAGCCTATCACCCGTGCCGAGTTCACAGCCATGGCGGTGCGGTTTTTTGACGCCTATGGAGACGGCGATCCCGCCATCATGGAGGAGTACGGCGGCTTTTGGGATGTGTCCCCCGGCCATTGGGCTGCGGGTTATATTACCGACGCCGCCCGGTATGGCTGGGTAGTAGGCTACGGCGACGGCACCTTCCACGCCGACGATGAAATCACCCGTGACGAGGTCGTTACCATCGTCAACCGTCTGCTGGGGCGTGAGGCTGACCAGGAGTATATTGCCGACCATCCCCGTGAGCTGGTAGTGTTCCCGGATGTGTCTAAGGACTATTGGGCTTACTATGACATTCTGGAGGCAGCCAATGGACATACGGCATCTATGGAAGATGCGGAAACGTGGCTGAAAGCATGACCATATATTCCAAACCCAGCGGGGACTTTCGCCTCATGGCGGAAGCCTCCGCAAAGGAGGTGATCCCCGTTGATCTTTGACGCAATACAGGAGTGGTTCCAAGAACTGCTCATTGACGGTATCATATCCAACCTGACCGGGATGTTTGATACCCTGAACACAAAGGTGGGCGAGATCGCCGGGGAGGTCGGCATGACGCCCGCCGCCTGGAACAGCGGCATCTTCAATATGATCCGCAGCCTTTCGGAAACGGTCATCGTCCCCATCGCCGGCATCATCCTCACCTTTGTCATGTGCTACGAGTTGATCCAGCTCATCGTCGAGAAGAACAATCTACATGACTTCGACACATGGATCTTCTTCAAGTGGATTTTTAAGTCTTTCTGTGCCGTGCTGATTGTTACGAACACCTGGAACATTGTCATGGCGGTGTTCGATGTGGCGCAGAATGTGGTCAACCAGTCGGCAGGCGTCATCATCTCGGATGCTGGCATCGACATATCCAGCGTGACCGCTGATCTGGAAACCCAGCTTGCAGACTGGAGCATCGGCGCCCTACTGGGGCTGTGGTTCCAGAGCATATTCGTGGGGCTGTGTACGCAGATACTTTCCATCTGCATCTTCCTGGTCATTTACGGCAGAATTATTGAGGTGTATTTGGTCACTTCGATAGGTCCCATCCCATTTGCCACGATGGTCAATCGGGAATGGGGAAACACGGGGCAGAACTATCTCCGCTCCCTGCTGGCCCTGGGCTTCCAGGCGTTCCTCATAATGATCTGTGTTGGCATCTATGCGGTGCTGGTGGAAGGCATTTCGCTCAGCGGCGACAACATTTCCGGCGCCATTTGGGGGTGCATGGGGTACACGGTACTCCTGTGTTTCACTCTCTTTAAGACCGGCAGTCTCGCAAAATCTCTGTTCGGGGCGCATTGATAGAAAGGAGTTGATGTGATTGGCCTATGTAACGATCCCGAAGGACCTGAGCAAGGTGCAGAGCAAGATCCTGTTCGGGCTGACCAAACGACAAGTGATCTGTTTCGGAGCGGCGGCGCTGATTGGCGTGCCGCTTTTCTTCTTAGCCAAGGGCGCGCTGGGCACCACCACGGCGGCCCTGTGTATGATCCTGGTCATGCTGCCCTTCTTCCTGTTTGCCATGTACGAGCGGAACGGGCAGCCCCTGGAGGTGTTCCTTGGGCACCTCATTCAGAACAAGTTTATCCGCCCAAAGGTGCGGATCTACCAAACCAACAACCTGTACTCCGCGCTTGTGCGGCAGCACGAATTGGAACAGGAGGTGAGAGCGATTGCAGGCAAAAACCGCAAGACCCGGAAAAACAGCAAAGCCCAGACGTAAGCTGACCCGCAATGAGCGCCGGCAGATCGAGGCGGTGGTTCGGCAGGCAAAGGGCGATGGGAAAACCCATACGGTGCAGGACAGCATCCCTTTTCGTAATATGTTCCCCGACGGCCTGTGCCGGCTGGATGGCGGGGCCTTCTCCAAGACCATCGCCTATGAGGATGTGAATTACCGTCTGGCAGGGCCGGAGGATCAGCGGAGCATCTTTGAAAGCCTCTGCGATTTCTATAACGGCTATGACCCCACCATTGGAGTGCAAATGACACTCAGCAGCCGGTATGTGGAACATGGACCGGAGGAGGACCTGTTCGGCATCCGTCCCCAGGGCGACGACCTGGACCCCATCCGGGAGGACGCAGCCGGGATACTCCGTTTCCAGTATGAGCGAGGCAGTAACGGCTATGTAAAAACCAAGTATGTCACTTTGTCCATCGAGGCGGAGAACCTGGCGGCGGCGCGGGCGCGGTTTGCCCGTATCGAGACCGACACCCTCAACCGCTTCAAGGTCATGGGTGCCGCCGCCCATGTGCTGGACGGGAAAGAGCGGCTGGAGCTGCTTCACGGCATCCTTCATCCGGAGGGTGGAAGGTTCGCTTTCGATTGGGACTGGCTGGCGCCCAGCGGCCTTTCGGTCAAGGACTTCATCGCCCCGTCCTCCTTCCATTTCGGAGAAACCCGTACCTTCCGCATCGGCGAGATGTACGGCGCAGTCAGCTTTTTGCAGATCACCGCCCCGGAGATCCACGACCGCATTTTGGCGGAGTTTATGGAGACCGAGGGCAATATCCTGGTGACTATGCACATCCGGGGCATCAACCAAAACGAAGCCATTAAAATGGTCAAGCGGAAGATCACCGACCTGGATGCCATGAAGATTGCGGAGCAGAAGCGGGCAGTGCGCAGCGGGTATGACATGGACATCCTCCCCAGCGACCTTGCCACCTACGGCGGCGCGGCAAAAACCATCCTCCAGGACCTGCAAAGCCGAAACGAGCGAATGTTCAATCTGACCTTCCTGGTCATGCACATGGCGGCAACCAAGCAGAAGTTGGAAATCGCTGTATCTCAGGCGGCCAGCGTTGCCCAGACCTACAACTGCCTTCTCACCCGGCTGGACTTCCAGCAAGAGGATGGGCTGATGAGCAGCCTTCCGTTGGGCCTCAACCGTATCAAGATCGAACGGAGCCTGACCACATCGGCCCTGGCGGTGTTCGTCCCCTTTGTCACCCAGGAATTGTTCATGGGCGGCGAGTCCATGTATTACGGCCTGAACGCCCTCTCCAACAACATGATCCTGCTGGACCGCAAGCAGTCGCGGTGTCCCAACGGTCTGGTGTTTGGTACGCCGGGCAGCGGCAAATCCATGAGCTGCAAGCGAGAGATTACCTTCATCATCCTGACCACCAAAGATAATGTCATCATCTGCGACCCGGAGGATGAATATTCTCCCCTGGTGAAGCGGCTGGGCGGTCAGGTGATCCGGCTGTCTCCGTCCAGCACCGACTATGTGAACCCCCTGGACATCAATCTCAACTACTCGGACGAGGAGAACCCGCTGGCGTTAAAAAGTGATTTTGTTCTGTCCTTCTGCGAGCTTATCATGGGCAGCAAGACGGGGCTGGAGGCCATCGAGAAAACCGTCATCGACCGGGCTGTGCAGAAGATCTATCAGCCCTATTTTGCCGACCCCAGACCGGAGAATATGCCCATCCTGGGCGATTTGATGGAGGCGCTTCTGGCACAAGGCATCCCGGAGGCCGACCGGGTAGCTCAGGCGCTGGACCTGTATGTGAACGGTTCGCTGAACTTCTTTAACCACCGCACCACCGTGGACATCCGCAACCGCCTTGTCTGCTTTGACATCAAGGGCCTGGGCAAGAACCTGAAAAAGCCCGGTATGCTCATTGTCCAGGACGCGGTGTGGAACACCGTCACCATCAACCGGGCCATCGGCCGGTCTACCTGGTATTTCGTGGACGAGTTCCACCTTCTGCTGAAGGAGGAACAGACCGCAGCATACAGCGCCGAGATTTGGAAACGGTTCAGAAAGTGGGGCGGCGTACCGACCGGGGCGACGCAGAATCCCAAAGATCTGCTTTCCTCCCCGGAGATCGAGAACATTCTGGAAAACAGCGATTTCATCTATATGCTCAACCAGGCCGCCGGCGACCGGAAGATACTGGCGGAGCGGCTGAACATCTCCCCGGAGCAGCTTGCCTATGTGACCAATTCCGACCCCGGCCACGGGCTGCTGTTCTTCAACAATGTTATCCTGCCCTTTGCGGACGACTTCCCCAAGGACACGGAGCTTTACAAGCTGCTCACCACCAAACCCAGCGAGGTGGAGCACGCGGCGGAAACGGAGGCGTGAATATGAAAAACAAACTGTACGTCATCAACGGCAAGACCTATCTCTCCCACATCAACGATGAGGTCCACCTGTATGGGCTTCTCCACCAGCTCGCTTTTCTGGCTGGCCGCATCAAGGATGAGGAGGATGTGTTCCATGTGCTGGATACGGCGAAGCGGTACGGTGAGATTGCTGAGGAGAAGTTCCAGAGCTGGGGCATCCCCGGCCGCTACCTGGTGTTTGGCGACCCCAAGGATTTGAAGGGGCTCATGGACAAGGAGCTGGACGAGGTGGAGGTGGTCCCGGAGGAGGAGCCGAAGCCCAAGAAATATCGGGATGAGTACATCATCCCCGGCAGCGGTTTCCGTATGCTGGTGGGCGACATCTACAACCTGATCGTTCTCTATCACTCCCTGGCCCGCTGCCTGTCGGAGGCGGAGACGGAGAAGGATTTTCTCCGCTTGAAAAAGCGGGCCGGCAATTATGAGAAAGAGATGAAGCGGATCTACCGCAGCCTGGGGCTCCCGGAGGGCAGCGGCGTCGCGCATGATACCCTGGAGGAGGCCATCATCAAGCGTCATAACCTGATTCCGCTGGAGGAAGTGGAGGACGATCCCCAGGATGACGGTCTTGAAGGGGATGAGGTATGGAGCGACTGACCCATGTAAGCCTGTTCTCCGGCATCGGCGGTCTGGACCTTGCGGCGGAGGCGGCGGGCTTTGAAACGGTCTGCCAATGTGAATGGGCGGACTACCCCTATTCTATCCTGGAGCGGCACTGGCCGGATGTGCCGAAGTTCCGGGACATCACCACATTCACGAAGGAGGCGTTTTTTGAGAAAACAGGACTTGAAACAGTCACCATCATCTCCGGCGGCTTCCCCTGCCAGCCCTTCTCCACCGCGGGAAAGCGGAAGGGCTTTGCGGATGAACGCTACCTGTGGCCGGAAATGTGCAGAGTTATTACCGAGCTGCGGCCCCGTTGGGTGCTTGGGGAAAATGTTGCTGGCTTCATCAATATGGGGCTCGACAAAACGATTTTTGACCTGGCAAAAGCGGGATACGCTGTTCTCCCATTCGTATTTCCGGCTTGCGGCGTCGGCGCATGGCATGAGCGCCAGCGAACTTTTATCGTCGCGGCTGATGTTTCCCACGCCCCTTGCCTCCGACAAATCCACCTGCAGGGACGCGGCAAACCTGGATGTGTTCCTGTCGGACAATGGGATACTCCGCAAGCGGAACAAGGACGGGTCGATCTGGAGCCTCAGCCTGTCGGCGGCGGTGTTCTACCTGACGCCGGCGGCGTCGGAGGGCTACCGCTCCACCTTGAAACCGGCGGCCTTCCGGGGCAAGTCCCCGTCCAGCAACCTTTCGGCCCAGGTGATCCACCAGGAGCAGCCCCTGTCGGAGAAGGCGGCGCTGAACCCGGATTGGGTGGAATGGCTCATGGGCTTCCCGAAAGGATGGACGGCCGTATCCTCTGGGCCGGCGAGCCGGAGGGCGTCCCCCGCATAACGGAGGACACGAAGGACCGGGCCCTGCGGCTGAAAACCCTGGGCAACGCGGTCTGCCCGCCCCAGGCCTATCCCATTTTTTACTATATTTCCATGATCGAGACCGGGGCGTGCGCCGGCATCTGCCCCTATGGAGGAGGTGACGGATAAATGCAGGAATGGAAAGCCTCCGAGAAGGAGGCCCAGAAGATGACCCGTGACGGGGCCATTTCGGTGAACCTGGTGACCGGCGAGGCCACCCATGTTTCGGACCGTCCCCCGGAGCAGGACTATTCCTCTGCTGATGAGACCGCCGGTGTGCTGAGCCGGGCGGTGGACGAGGCGGCGGGCCATGTGGAACGCCGCCAGGCGAAAAAGGCGCGGCGCAAGCGGCGCGACACCTTCCGGGATGGTGAGGCGGCCAGGGACCGCCCTTCCTCCCGTTTGCAGTTTTCCGAGGCAGACCGGGCGGCGCCGGAGCTGAAAAAGGCTGTCCGAAAGTCCGACAAGGCGGCGGATAAGCTGGACGCGGCAAAGGCCGCCGTCCCCGTAAAGCCTCCCGGCAAGGAGCATGGCAACCCCTTATCCCGGCCGGTGCAGGAAGTCAAGTCCACCCTCCACGGCGAGGTGAGCAAGGTGGAGGGCGAAAACTCCGGCGTCCAGGCCGGCCACCTGGGGGAGCGGCAGATCGAGAAGGCCGTGGGCTATGGCG
>URXS01000057.1 GCA_900551885.1 uncultured Oscillibacter sp. | reverse complement strand
GGAGGGGGAACTGGCGGCTGCTCTGCTGGCGGCTCTGCGGGAGAGCGGCGCTCTGCGGCCGGGACAGATCTCCCTGGGACGGGATGGGGAGACGGGAAATGGGCTTGGCGCTTGACATTCTGAAATTCAGACTCTATAATACAACTCTATGATATTATAGAATAAGTATGTTCAGGGAGATGGAGGGTCATTTTCCCGGGAAAATAGAATGCGGAAAGGAACTTTGGACATGGAAAAAGAATACAAAATGAGTGCGGCCCGGGCCCAGGAGCTGCAGGAGGAACTGAACTATCTCAAGACCACCCGGTCCGACGAGGTGGCTGAGCAGATCAAGGTGGCCCGCGGCTTCGGCGACCTGAGCGAGAACAGCGAGTACGATGAGGCCAAGAACGAGCAGGGCAAGCTGTATTCCCGCATTGCCGAGCTGGAAGAGATCCTCCAGCACGTAGTCATCGTGGATGAAGCCAACGCGCCCACCAACGTGGTCACTATCGGCTGCAAGGTGACGGTGGCCGGCAAGGACGGCAAGGAGCTGCCGGCCTATAAGATCGTGGGCTCTCAGGAGGCGGACCCCATGCACGGTATCATTTCCGAGGAATCCCCTTTCGGCAAGGCCCTGGTGGGCGCCAAAGAGGGTGACACCGTTATCGTGGAGGCCCCCCAGGGCGCCATTGTCTATACGGTGTGCAAGATTGAGCGGTAAGGAGCGGAAGAGATGTCTGAACAAAAGACCAATCAGCAGCCGGAGCAGGACTTAAGCCAGCAGAGCAAGGTCCGCCGGGAAAAGCTGACGGCCCTCCAGGCGGAGGGAAAGAACCCCTTCCAGATCACCCGTTTTGTCTGGGACCACACCTCCGCTCAGATCAAGGAGAACTTTGATGCCCTGGAGGGCCAGAGTGTGAAGGTGGCCGGCCGCCTGATGAGCAAGCGGGGCATGGGCAAGGTCAGCTTCTGCGACCTCCAGGACCGGGATGGCCGCATCCAGCTCTACGCCCGCCAGGACGAGATGGACGAGGACGTCTATAAGCAGTTCAAGAAGTACGACATTGGCGACATCGTGGGCGTGGACGGTGAGGTGTTCCGCACCCAGCGGGGCGAGATGAGCGTCCGGGCCAGGAATATCACCCTGCTGAGCAAGTCCCTGCTGCCCCTGCCGGAGAAGTTCCACGGCCTGACCAATACGGAGCTGCGCTATCGCCAGCGCTATGTGGACCTGATCGTCAACCCGGAGGTCAAGCGCAATTTCCTGATTCGCTCCCGTTTTATTAAGTTCATGCGGGATTATCTGGACAACATGGGCTATATCGAGGTGGAGACGCCGGTTCTGAATACCATTGCCGGCGGTGCCGCCGCCCGGCCCTTCATCACCCACCACAACACCCTGGACATCGACATGTATATGCGCATCGCCACGGAGCTGCCCCTGAAGCGGCTGATCGTGGGCGGCATGGACCGGGTGTATGAGATCGGCCGCATTTTCCGCAACGAGGGCATGGACCCCAAGCACAACCCGGAATTTACCACGGTGGAGCTGTACCAGGCCTATACGGACTTCCACGGTATGATGGACATTGCCGAAGGTATCCTCTCCGGCGCCGCCCAGGCCATTCTGGGGACCTATCAGATCCACTGGCTGGGTGAGGATGTGGACCTGACGCCCGGCTGGCGCCGTCTGACCATGGTGGACGCCGTGAAGGAGTACACCGGTATCGACTTCGGCGCCATCACCGATGACGCCGAGGCCGTGGCTGCTGCCAAGGCCATCGGCGTAGAGCTGGCGGAGGCCGCTGAAAAGACCTGGGGCAATGCCCTGTATGAGGTCTTTGACCAGCGGGTGGAGGAGAAGCTGGTCCAGCCCACCTTCATCACCATGTATCCGGTGGAGGTGAGCCCCCTGACCAAGCGGAGCCCGGCGGACCCCCGCCTTACCGAGCGGTTTGAGCTGTTTATCTGCCGCAGTGAGTTGGCCAACGCCTACTCCGAGCTCAATGACCCCATCGATCAGCGGTTCCGCTTCGAAAAGCAGGTGGAACAGCGGGAACGGGGTGATGAGGAGACGGAGATGCTGGATGAGGACTTCCTCACTGCCCTGGAGTACGGCATGCCCCCCACCGGCGGCATGGGCATGGGCATCGACCGGTGCGTCATGCTGCTGACCGGAGCTGAGACCATTCGGGAAGTGATTCTCTTCCCCACCATGAAGCCGTTGGATACACCCAAAGCCGACGCACCCAAGGCGGAACCGGCTTCGGCGGCCCTCCCGGCCATCGATTTTTCCAAGGTGGAGATCGAGCCTTTGTTCCAGGATATGGTGGACTTTGAGACCTTCAGCCGGTCCGATTTCCGGGCGGTGAAGGTGAAGGCGTGCTCGGCGGTGCCCAAGAGCAAGAAGCTCCTGAAATTCGTCCTGGACGACGGCTCCGGCACTGACCGGGTGATCCTCAGTGGCATCCACGGGTATTATGAGCCCGAGGAACTGGTGGGCAAGACCCTGATCGCCATTACGAATCTGCCGCCCCGGAAGATGATGGGCATCGATTCCTGCGGCATGATCATCTCTGCCATCCACCACGAAGAGGGCGCGGAAAAGCTCCGCTGCCTGATGGTGGACGACGGTATCCCCGCGGGCACCAAGCTCTATTAAAACGTTTCCCGTCCCCGGCCCTTTTGGGGCCGGGGACGCACCCGCCTCACCCCGAAGCAGGACAACGCCGGAAAGGAGCAGCCATGGAGATCATTACCAGTCGGACCAATCCTCTGTGTACCCATTTCCGCAAGCTGGCTTCCTCCCGGTCTTACCGGGAGAAGACCGGGGAGTGCCTGTGTGATAGCCCCAAGCTGCTGCGGGAGGCAGAGCTGTGGGGCCAGACCGTCACGGCGGTGCTGTACACGGAGGGGACAGTTCTGCCGCCCCTGTCCGCACCTGCCCGGGTAGTGCAGGTGACGGAGAGCGTCATGCGCTCCGTCAGCCCCATGGAGACCCCCCAGGGAGTGGTGTTCTCCTGCCTGAAGGGAAAAACCGACCCACCGGACCATCTGGCACCCGGTCGTTACCTGCTGCTGGACGGCGTCCAGGACCCGGGCAACGTGGGCACCATCCTCCGCACCGCCGACGCCTTTGGCTGGACGGTGGTGCTGCTTCCCGGCTGCGCCGACCTGTATAACCCAAAGACCATCCGGGCTGGCATGGGAGTCCACTTCCGCCAGGTCATCTACTGCTGCGCATTGGAGCGGGCGGCGGAGCTGGTCCGGGCAGCGGGACTGCCTCTGTACGCCACGGCTCTGTCGGAAAACACGGCAGATGTGCGGGATGTGGATTTGTCCCGCTGCGCCGTGGTCATCGGCAGCGAGGGGCGGGGCATCTCACCGGAGGCCCTGGCCCTGTGTGACAAAACCTTGAAGATCCCCATGAACAGCACCTGCGAATCCCTGAACGCCGCGGTGGCCGCCGCTGTGGTGCTGTGGGAGGGTGCCCGGGAAGATGGGAGGGAAAGGCCATGCTGAAGTATTGGCTGTGGCTGACAGAGCTGACGGGACTGACCAATCAGACCCGGCTGGCCCTGCTGCGCCATTTTCCCTCTCCCGAGGACGTGTACTACGCCGACCCGGAGGAGGTGCTGTTGACCGAGGGCATCACCCGCCAGCAGGCGGCGCTCCTGAAAAACAAGGACCTCTCCACCGCCGACCGGATTCTGGCGGACTGCCAGCGGCTGAACATCCGCATCCTGACCCTCCAGGACGCGGCATACCCCGGCCGTCTGAAGAACATCTATGACCCGCCTTGCCTGCTGTACGTCCAGGGCCGCCTGCCGGTCTTTGACGAGGAGGTGGCGGTGGCTGTGGTGGGCACCCGGGATTGTACGCCCTACGGCGTCACCTGTGCGGAGAAGTTGGGCTATGGTCTCACCCGCGGCGGCGCTGTGGTAGTGACCGGGTTGGCCAAGGGCATTGACGCCGCCGCTACCCGGGGCGCCCTTCGGGCAGGCGGCGTGACCGCGGCAGTGGTGGGCAACGGACTGGATGTCCTTTACCCGCCGGAGAGCCGCTACCTCTATGAGGACGTGGCTGCCGCCGGCGCAATTTTAAGCGAGTACCCGCCGGGCACGGAGCCCGCCGGATGGCACTTCCCTGTCCGCAACCGCATTCTCTCCGGGCTGTGCCTGGCCACGCTGGTGGTGGAGGCCCCGGAGCGCAGCGGCGCACTGATCACCGCCGGAACTGCGTTGGAGCAGGGCCGGGAGGTGTTCGCCGTCCCCGGCCCCATCGACGCGCCTACCAGCGTGGGCTGCAACCGGCTGATTCGGGACGGCGCGGGCCTGGTGTCCGAGGCCTGGGACCTCCTGCAGGAATACGAGGCCCGGTTCCCGGACAAGCTGCGGCCGGAGGAATCCAGGCATCAGCCCTCCATATTGGGCTATCAGGCCCGGCAGAAGACGGAGCCCAGACCGGTGCCGCCCTCTGTGAGCCTCTCCCACAATGATTTGAGCCTGACTGACGATCAGATCACTCTGCTGAAGGCCCTCCCGGAGGAGGAGCCCATGCTGGTGGACGACCTGATCGAGTTGACGGACCTCCCCACCCGCCGGGTTCTTTCCGCCCTGACGGTGCTGGAGATCGAGCATCTGATTGAACAGCACAGCGGCAAGCGGTACACCCGCGCCGTGACACTGACGGAGTGAGTCCGTCCGCCTCCGGGAAATTCCCCGCCCCGGAGACGCCGTCCCATACGGGCCTTTCAGGGGAAACAGCGGGCGGGACGGTCCCGCCCGAATTCGGAGGTAACTATGGCAAAGCACAGCCTGGTCATCGTGGAGTCTCCTGCGAAGGCCAAAACCATCGGGAAATATCTGGGCAAGGATTTCGAGGTCACCGCCTGCATGGGCCATCTGCGGGATCTGCCCAAGAGCGTGCTGGGCGTGGACCTGGAGCACGATTTCGAGCCGGTCTATCAGCCCATCAAGGGCAAGGAGGACATCATCTCCGCCCTGAAAAAATCCGCCAAGAGCGCCGACATGGTCTACCTTGCCACTGACCCGGACCGGGAGGGCGAGGCCATTTCCTGGCATCTGAAACAGCTTTTGGACCTGCCGGACGAGAAGACCCGGCGGGTGACCTTTAACGAGATCACCAAGAAGGTGGTTCAGGAGAGCATCCAGGAGCCCCGGGACATCGACCAGAACCTGGTGGATGCCCAGCAGGCCCGCCGCATCCTGGACCGGATCGTGGGCTATGAGCTCAGCCCCCTGCTGTGGAAGAAGATCCGCCGCGGGCTCTCCGCCGGGCGGGTCCAGTCCGTGGCTACTCGGATGGTGGATGACCGGGACCGGGAGATCGAGGCCTTCCAGCCGGAGGAGTACTGGACCCTGGACGCAAACCTCCTGGGCAACGACCTGAAGAAGATCCCCTTTGCCGCCCGCTATCATGGTAAGGATGGCAAAAAGGCGGAGCTGAAATCCGCAGAAGAGGTGGATGCGGTGGTTCGGGAGACGGAGAACGCCGCCTTCACTGTCAAGAGCGTCAAGCGCACCGATAAGCAGCGCAGTCCCTCACCCCCCTTCACCACCTCCACCATGCAGCAGGAGGCGTCCCGGAAGCTCTCCATGACGCCCCGGCGGACCATGGCCATCGCCCAGCAGCTCTATGAGGGCGTGGATATCGAGGGGGAGGGCGCTGTGGGTCTGATCACCTACATGCGTACCGACTCCCTGCGGATCTCCGAGGAGGCCATTGCGGCTACCAAGAGTTTCATTCTCAGCCGCTACGGCAAGGACTACTATCCGCCCCAGACCCACCGCTACAAGGCCAAGGCCAACGCCCAGGATGCCCACGAGGCCATTCGTCCCAGCAATGTGGAATGGACGCCGGAGCAGCTCAAAAAAGACCTGACCGGAGAGCAGTACCGGCTCTACAAGCTGATCTGGAGCCGCTACGTGGCCTGCCAGATGGCCAACGCCGTGTATGACAGCGTCTCGGTGGAGATCGACGCCGCCGGACACAGCTTCCGCTCCAGCTCCTCCAGCCTGAAATTCTCCGGCTACACCGCTGTGTACGAGGAGGGCAAGGACGAGGAGAAGGAGGAAAAGGAATCTCCCCTGCCGGCGTTGCGGGAGGGGGAGATCCTGACACTGAAGGACTTCTCCCGGGACCAGCACTTTACCCAGCCCCCGGCCCACTATACCGACGCCACGCTGATTCGGGCTATGGAGGAGCAGGGTATTGGCCGGCCCTCCACCTACGCCCCCACCGTGTCCACCATCCTGGACCGGGAGTATGTGATGAAAGAGGGCAAGTACCTCCACATCACCAATCTGGGCCGGGTAGTGACGGCGCTGATGAAGGAGAAGTTCCCCGACATCGCCGATTTGAAATTCACCGCCCACATGGAGCAAAAGCTGGACTCCGTGGAGGAGGGCACCACGCCCTGGAAGAGCGTGCTGCGGGAATTTTACGGAGACTTTGCCCAGAACCTGAAGCAGGCGGAAAAAGATCTGGAGGGTACCCGCATCAAGGTGCCCGACGAGGTCAGCGAGGAGATCTGCCCGGAGTGCGGGCGGAACCTGGTGGTCAAGTCCGGCCGGTTCGGCCGCTTCCTGGCCTGCCCGGGCTACCCCGAGTGCAGCTTCACCATGCCGCTGGTGGTGGAAATGCCCGGCCGCTGTCCCAAGTGCGGCGGGCGGCTGATGAAGCGTACCGGCACCAGCAAGAAGACCAACAAGCAGTACACTTACTACTGCTGCGAGCATATGAACAGCCGGGACGAGAGCACCAAGTGTGACTTCATGACCTGGGATGTGCCAGTGAAGGACGACTGCCCGGTCTGTGGCCAGACCATGTTCAAAAAGGCGGGCCGGGGCTTCAAGCGGCCCTTCTGCATCAATCCCGCTTGCAGCAACTTCCTGCCGGAGGAGAAGCGGGGCTATCCCAAGAAAAAGCCCGAGGGGGAGGAGACGGCTCCGGCAGAAGAGACCGCCGGAGAGGCGGAGAAGCCGACGGCAGAAAAGGCATCTTCCAAGACCGCGACGGCGAAAAAGACCGCTTCCAAGAGCGCAGCGGCCAAAAAGACCACCGCCAAGGCCGCCGGAACCAAGACTACCACCAAGAAAACGGCCACGAAAGCCGCGGCGGCGAAGAAGACGGCCGCGGCCAAGAAGACCACAGCGGCGAAGAAACCCGCTGTGAAATCCACCGCTAAGAAAGCCGCCCCGGAGGCGTGAGCCTCCGTCGGGCGGAAATCCGAGAGAGGGGGACAAGCCAATGGAAGTGACAGTGATCGGCGCGGGCCTTGCCGGCTGCGAGTGCGCCTGGCAACTGGCAAAACGGGGCGTTCATGTGACGCTGCGGGAGATGAAGCCGGCGAAAAAGACCCCCGCCCATACCACGGCGGATTTCGCAGAGCTATGCTGCTCCAACTCTCTGCGCAGCGACCAACTGGAAAACGCCGTGGGCCTCTTGAAAGAGGAGCTGCGGCGGCTGGACAGCCTGATCCTCTCCTGCGCCGATGCCACCCGGGTAGAAGCCGGCGGCGCCCTGGCGGTGGACCGCCACGGATTTGCCGCCTTGGTGACGGAGCGTATCCGCTCCCATCCCAACATCACCGTGGTGGAGGGTGAGGTGACCCAGCTCCCGGAGGGGGAGGTGGTGGTGGCCTCCGGCCCCCTGACCTCCGACGCTCTGGCGCAGCGCCTGACGGAGCTGCTGGGAGAGGACAGCGCCCTCCATTTCTATGACGCCGCCGCCCCCCTGGTTTCCGCCGACAGTGTGGACATGGACAAGGCCTGGATGGGTTCCCGGTACGACAAGGGTACGGAGGATTATGTAAACTGCCCTATGGATGAGGCGGAATATGACGCCTTCTGGCAGGCCCTGACCACCGCCGAGGAGGCTCCGGTCCATGGCTTTGAGGACAAGCGGGTCTTTGAGGGCTGCATGCCGGTGGAGGTCATGGCCCGTCGGGGCCACGACACCCTCTGCTACGGTCCGCTGAAGCCCCGGGGGCTGAAGGATCCCCGCACCGGGCGGGAGCCTTACGCCGTGGTACAGCTCCGGCGGGACAATGCCCAGGGCAGCGTCTATAACCTGGTGGGCTTCCAGACCCACCTGCGGTTCCCGGAGCAGCGGCGGGTGTTCTCCATGATTCCTGCCCTTCACGACGCGGAGTTCCTGCGCTACGGGGTCATGCACCGCAACACTTTCCTGAACTCTCCCCGGCTGCTGGACCGGTACTACCGGCTGAAAAAGGAGCCCCGGATCTCCTTCGCCGGGCAGATGACCGGCGTGGAGGGATACGTGGAGTCCGCTGCCTCCGGCTTTTTGGTGGGGGTGGAGACCGCCCGGCGCCTGCGGGGCCTACCTCCGGTGGATTTCCCCCGGGAGACTGCCGTCGGCGCATTGGGGCTGTATGTATCAGATACGTCCGTCACAGTTTTTCAGCCTATGAACATCAACTTCGGCATTATGCCCCCTCTGGACCACCGGGTCCGGGGCAAGCGCAACAAGAACGCGGAGCTGTCGAAGCGGTCCCTGGATATCATCGAGCAGATAAAGGAGGAGGTCCTCGCATGAAGATCATCGTAGACGCCATGGGCGGCGACAACGCCCCCCAGGCCATTGTTCGGGGCGCGCTGGACGCCCACCGGACCCATGGAGTGGACATCATCCTGGTGGGTCGGGCGGCGGAGGTGCTGCGGGCCGTGGAGGCCTGCGGCGAGAAGAGCCTGCCCACCGGCGTGGAGATCAAGGACGCCAAGGAAGTGGTGGAGATCGCCGACGATCCCGCCATGGCCTTCAAGCTCAAGCCCGATTCCTCCCTGACCGTGGGGCTGAACCTGCTGAAATCCGGCGCTGGGGATGCCTTTGTCTCCGCTGGTTCCACCGGGGCGCTGCTTGCCGGCGCCACGCTGGTGGTCAAGCGTATCCGGGGCATCCGCCGGGCGGCCATGGGCCCCCTGGTGCCCACGGCTACAGGCCGGGCGGTGCTGTGCGACTGCGGCGCCAACGCCCAGTGCACGGCGGAGTACCTGCTGCAATTTGCGTATCTGGGCAGCTTTTACGCCCAGCGGGTCTGCGGCGTGGAGCGGCCCAAGGTGGGCCTTTTGAACATCGGTGCCGAGGAGGAGAAGGGCGACGAGCTGCGCCACGAGGCCTTTGCCCTGCTGCGCCAGGCGGCGGACCAGGGGCGCATTCACTTCATCGGTAACGTGGAGGCCAACGACGCCATCATGGGCGCCGCCGACGTACTGGTGGCCGACGGCTTCACCGGAAACGTGATGCTCAAGACCATGGAGGGCACCGGAAAGTTTTTGATGAAGGAGCTGAAAAAGGCCCTGACTGCCGGGACCCTCAACAAGCTGGCTGCCGGGATGCTGAAGCGGGACCTGATGGAGATGAAAAAGCTGCTGGATCCCTCCGAGGTGGGCGGCACCGCCTTCCTGGGCATCACCCGCCCGGTGATCAAGGCCCACGGCTCCTCCGATGCCCGGGCCATCTGCAGCGCAGTGCTGCGGGCCAAGGAATACGCCGAGAGCGGCTTCATCGCCGATGTGGAGGCCAACATCGAGTATATGCGGGTGCAGGCCACGCCGGAAAAAATTTGATTTTCTATTGACACCGGCAAGGGTGTTGCCGTATGATTACCCCAGAAAGAACCCACCATTATCCATGAGGAGTGATCTGCATGTCCAACGAAGATATTTTCCAGACGATGAGGGACCTGGTGGCCGAACAGTTTGGCATGGAGCCCGACGAGGTGACCATGGATACCGCCTTTGAATACGATCTGGGGGCCGATTCCGTGGACCTGGTGGAGCTGGTAATGGCCATGGAAGAGGAGTTCGAGCTGGGGATGGCCCAGGAGGACGAGGTGAAATCCCTCAAGACCGTGGGCGACGCCGTCAACTATGTGGCGTCCAAGCTGAACAACTGACGAAGCTGGAAACCCCGCTGACAGGCGGGGTTTCTGTTTGAAGGAGACCGCCATGGAGGAACTGGAGAAAAAACTGAATTATACCTTTCACCGCCGGGAACTGCTGGAGGAGGCTCTGAACCACAGCTCCTACGCCAATGAGCACCGTGCCGCCGGGCTGCACAGCAACGAGCGGCTAGAGTTTTTGGGAGACTCGGTGCTGGGTTTTGTGACGGCGGAGTTCCTGTTCCGCCTGCACCCGGAGGCGCCGGAGGGGGACCTGACCCGGATCCGGGCGGCATTGGTGTGTGAGCAGAGCCTGTACGAGGCGGCCCAGCGGCTGGACCTGGGCCGGTATCTGAAGCTGGGCCGGGGTGAGGAGAGCGGCGGCGGACGGCAGCGGCCCTCCATCCTGGCGGACGCCATGGAGGCGGTCTTCGCCGCTGTGTACCTGGACGGCGGGATTGATGCCGCCAAGGATCTGATCCACCGGCTGCTGCTGGACGCGGAGCGGGAGGAGGCGGTGGAGGAGCGCCGCCGGGACTACAAGACCGCCCTGCAGGAGCTGGTCCAGCGGACCCCGGGCACCGCCGTCACTTACCAACTGGTGGAGGAGTCCGGTCCCGACCACTGCCGGGTCTTTGTCATGGAGGCCTCCGTGGGCGGAGAGCCCGCTGGCCGGGGCGAGGGCCGCAGCAAGAAAGAGGCCGAGCAGGCCGGCGCCAGGGCGGCGCTGGAGGCCATGGGCGAGGAATAATCTGCGCGTAAGGCACGGAGACAAAGTGCTCCGTGCCTTTGATTTTGCGGACCGCGACCCCTGAAATATGACTGGAATTCGCAGCCGGTCCGTGCTATACTGTACTCCATATGAGAGATTTAGGAGCGTGATTGATTTGTCACTGCTGTCTGCTGTTTTGCTGGGACTGGTCCAGGGCGTGGCGGAGTTTTTGCCCATCTCCAGCTCCGGCCACCTGGCCATCGCGGAGCATTTGCTCTCCTCCGGCTCCATAGAGGTGCCGGATTTTTACGACGTGCTGTTGCATCTGGGCACTTTGATTGCCGTGTTCATCGCCTACTGGCAGGACATCAAGGACATGATTCGGGAGCTGTTCGACGGTGTCCGGGACCTGGCCCACGGAACCACCCCCAACCCGGTGCCGCCGGCCCGGCGGATGATCCTGTTGATCATCGTGGGCACACTGCCGCTGTTTGCGGTGCTGCCGGTACATGAGTTGGTGGAGGGCCTGGGGGATAACCTGTACTTTGTGGCGGCGGCCCTGGTGGTCACGGGCCTGCTGCTCTTTGCCAGCGACCGGGTCCGCAAGGGCCGCAAGACCGAGCGCAGCGCCACGCTGATAGATGTGCTGCTGGTGGGCGTGGCCCAGGCCATCGCCACCTGCCCCGGCATCTCCCGCTCCGGCACCACCATCACCGCCGGGTGCTTTGTGGGCTTTGAGCGGAAGTTCGCCGTGCGCTTTTCCTTCCTGCTGTCCATTCCCGCTATTCTGGGCGCCAACATCCTCAGCCTGAAAAACGCGCTGGAGGGGGAGATCATCTGGGCCGACGTGCCGGTGTATCTGGTGGGTGTGGCCGTGGCGGCTGGGGTCGGGTACCTGTGCATCCGCCTGCTGCGGATGATCGCCGACAAGGGCCGCTTCGGCTGGTTCGCCTACTACTGCTGGGCTGCCGGCGCGCTGACGCTGGTGCTGGCGCTGTTGGGCAAATAAACAACTTCCCTGGAGGTATTACCGTGGCATCCACGACACGAAAGAAGTCCACAACCACAAAGAAGAGCGGCGGTACGTCCTCCCGCTCCGCCAAGAGCCGCCAAAGCCAGAAGCGCCCCGTCCGCCGGGAGGTGGGAGGCGCCGTGCTGCTGGTGCTGGCCCTGTGCGCGGCGGTCAGCTATTTCGGCGTCCAGGCGATCTTCATCGACTGGCTGGCCCTGGTTCTGAAGGGCCTGTTCGGGTACGGGTACTGGCTGTCCTGCCCGGCGCTGCTGATGGGGGCGCTGATCTTGCTGCTGCACCGGGGCCGTCCGGTGCGGCTGCGGCTCACCTGCGCCCTGCTGCTGCCGCTACTGGCCGGGTCGCTGTTCCATATGCTGCTGGCCCAGGGAGAGTACACCTCCGGTTTCGGTGTGCTCAAGGCTCTGTGGACCGACGGCGTGGCCCTCCACGGCGGCGGCGCTGTGTCCGGCGCTCTGGCGGTGGGATTTGTGGCGGTGTTCTCCAAGTATGCTTCGGTCATCATCTTTGCCCTGGCCCTAATAGCGGCACTGATGGGTGCCCTGCGCCTGACCCCGGCTGCCCTGTGGGAGAAGCTGCGGGAGCGGCCTGCGTATGAGCCGGAGCCGGAGGAAAAGACTCCGGCCATCCGGGTGGTACAGCAGGAGCCCCCTCGGCGGCAGTCGCCGGAGCGGCCCAAGCCTCAGATCGACTTTCCCCTGGATGACGTGCCCACCGCTGAAAGTGCTCCGGCCGCGGAGCCGGAGCAGAAGGAGGGACGCTTTACCAGCTTCTTCCGCCACAAGTCCGACCAGCAGAAGACGCCGGATCAGGTCCTGGGCGGGGGAGAGGAATCCTCTGCCCGGAAGGTGGACA
>URXS01000056.1 GCA_900551885.1 uncultured Oscillibacter sp. | reverse complement strand
TTCCTGGGCATCATCGGCCACACCGGCTCCGGCAAGTCCACCCTGATCCAGCACCTCAACGGGTTGCTGAAGCCCTCCTCCGGCCGGATTCTGCTGAACGGAAAGGACATCTGGGCGGAGCCAAAAAAGATCCGGGCCGTCCGGTTCCAGGTGGGGCTGGTGTTCCAGTATCCGGAGTACCAGCTTTTCGAGGAGACGGTCTATAAGGACATCGCCTTTGGCCCCACCAACATGGGCCGCACCGGAGCGGAGCTGGACCGCTGCGTCCGGGAGAGCGCCCGCATTGTGGGCATCCGGGACGATCAGTTGGACAAATCCCCCTTTGAGCTCTCCGGCGGCCAAAAGCGCCGGGTGGCCCTGGCGGGTGTTTTGGCCATGGAGCCCCAGGTGCTGATTTTGGACGAGCCCACGGCGGGCCTGGACCCGGCGGGCCGGGAGAACCTGATGGCCAACATCCGGGACTACCACCGCAACCGCGGGCTCACCATTCTTCTGGTCAGCCACAGTATGGACGAAATCGCTCAGAACGTGGACCGCATCCTGGTATTGAAGTCCTCCCATGTGCTGATGGGCGGTACCCCCCGTGAGGTGTTCGCCCGGGGTGAGGAGCTGCTGGCGGCGGGTCTGGACGTGCCGCAGGTGACCCGGGTCGCCATGGCCCTGCGGGACCGGGGACTGCCTATTGACCCGGCGGTCTATACCGTGGAGGAGCTGGAGCGGGCCATCCTGGCGCTGCGGAAGGAGGGGGCCCCATGCTGAAGGATATCACGCTGGGCCAGTATTTCCCCGGCGACACGGTGGCCCATCGGCTGGACCCCCGGACGAAGATTTTGCTGGTGGTTCTTTACATCATCGCTCTGTTCTGCGCCAAGAACCTGCTCTCTTACGCCCTGCTGGCAGTGGTGCTGGCGGTATGCGTCCGTATCTCTCAGGTGGGGCTGCGGCCTCTGGTGCGGGGATTGAAACCGGTGCTGTTCATCATCGTCTTTACCGCTTTGTTGAATCTGTTTTTCACCCCCGGCGACCGGTATCTGCTGGAGTGGGGATTCCTGCGGGTGTCCGACACAGGACTGCGCAATGCGGTGTTCATGGTGGTGCGGATCATGCTGCTGATCATGGGTACCTTTCTGATGACCTACACCACCAGCCCCATCAGCCTGACCGACGGGCTGGAGCGGCTTCTGAACTGGATGAAGCGGCTCCATGTGCCTGTCCACGAGTTGTCCATGATGATGTCCATCGCCCTGCGGTTCATCCCCACACTGATCGAGGAGACCGACAAGATCATGTCGGCCCAGAAGGCCCGGGGCGCGGACTTTGAGAGTGGGGGCTTGATTCAGAAGGCCAAGGCCCTGATTCCCATTCTGGTGCCCCTGTTCATCAGCGCCTTCCGGCGGGCCGACGAGCTGGCCACGGCCATGGAGTGCCGTTGCTACCATGGTGGCGAGGGGCGCACCAAGCTCCATGTGCTGCAATACCAGGCCCGGGATTATATCGCCCTGGCTGCCGGTGCTGTGATATTGGCAGTGGTGATCGTCATGCGGAATCTGGCGATCTGATTTTCGGCGGCTCAGGATCTGGGGCCGCTGGGCCACGAGAATGCTGTTCCCGCGCAGACGCTTCGCAAAAGGAGGCCCCCATGCGTAATATCGCTTTAAAACTGATGTACAACGGCACCGCCTACCACGGCTGGCAAGTGCAGAAGAACGCCGTTACGGTCTGCGAAACCCTGGAAAAGGCCATTGAGAAGATCACCGGCGCCCCGGTCCATCTCACTGGCTGCGGCCGTACCGACGCCGGCGTCCACGCTGAGCGGTATGTGGCCAACTTCCGCACGGACTCCCGCATCCCCCTGGACCGGCTGCCCTTCGCTATCAACACCCACACGCCGGAGGACATCGCCGTGAAGGAAGCGGTGGAGGTGGCGGAGGACTTCAACGCCATCGGCTCCTGCATCAAAAAGGAGTACACCTACCGGATTTACAATTCCCGGTTTAAGAATCCGTTTTATGTCAACCGCGCCTATTTCTACCCCAAGCACCTGGACGAGGAATTCCTCAACCGGGCGGCCCACATGTTTGTGGGCACCCACGACTTTGCGGCGGTGCGCTCCGTGGGAACGGAGACCAAGTCCACTGTCCGCACCATTTACTGGTGCGACGTCACCCGGAACGGCGATCTGCTGGAGCTGAAGGTATGCGCCGACGGCTTTTTGTATAACATGGTACGGGCCATCACCGGCACTGTCCTCTACGCGGCGGAGGGAAAGTTTGCCCCAGAGGATATTCCCGGCATCCTGGAGCGGGGAGACCGCACCGCCGCCGGGCCCACGGCGCCGCCCGGCGGGCTGTATCTGACAAGACTTTGGTATGAGGATGAGCGGCTCAATGGATAAGAAGACCTCTGACAAAACCCATGATATCTGGAATGACGACGACGGTGCGGAGGAGCGGCCCCGGAAGAAGCGGTCCCGCCTGCGCCGGTTCCTGCTGTTTTTCCTGGCCCTGGTGGTGGTACTGGCGATCGTGCTGGTAGCTGCCTGGCGGGACGGCACCGGATTTGACGCCCTGCGCCGCTATTTTTCCTACGGTAGTGAGGAAGAGGAGAACTACACCTACGATGCCTCCTCCAGCAACCGCTTCGCGGTCCTGGGAGAGCGATTGGTGGTACTTTCGGATACCTCTTTGCGGCTCCTGGACCGGGGTGGGGAAGAGGTCTGGTCCACCCAGGTGAAGATGAATACCCCGGCTCTGGCCTATGGCGGCGGCCGGGCCGTGGCCTACGATGTGGGCGGCACGGAGCTGTACGTGTTGGACGAGACAGGAATGCTGCTGGAGCTGACTGCCGACGCGGACCACGCTTTCTTGGCGGCCACCCTCAACGGCGAGGGCTGGCTGGCGGTGACGGCGGAGAAGCAGAATTATAAGGGTGCCGTTACAGTTTACAATGCCGACCTGGAGGAGGCCTTCGAGTTTCGGTCTTCTGACCGCTTTGTCACCGACGGCTATGTCACTGACGACTGTAAGCATCTGGCGGCTGTGACGCTGGGACAGGAGAATGGTGTATTTGTCAGCAATATCGTCCTCTACGATCTGCAGGTCGTGGACCCTATCGGCGATTACGACGTGTCTGACGGTTTGGTGCTGGCCATCGGGCAGCAGGACGACCGGCTGGTGACGGTGACGGACACCTGTCTGGCGCTGACGGATCTGGACGGAGAAAATCAGGCTCGCTACGAGTATGGCGGCGCCTATCTGCGGGAATATGCGCTGGAGGGCGATGGCTTTACGGCGCTGCTGTTGAACCGCTACCGTTCCGGCAGTGTAGGCAAACTGGTGACTGTGGATACTGACGGAGAGGAGATCGCCTCCCTGGAGGTGCGGGGGGAGGTGCTGGGCATCTCCGCTGCTGGACGATATCTGGGGGTATTGTACCTGGACCGGCTGGTGATCTATAATCAGGAGCTCCAGGAGTACGCTGTCCTCAACGGCATCAGCTATGCCAGGAGTGTTCTCATGCGGGAAGATGGGTCCGTTCTGCTGGCGGGGTCTCAAGAGGCGGAGTTGTTCCTGCCCTGATGGGAATTCACAAAACGTTTACACTGCGAAAGGTAGGCAAGCATGACCACACCTGTTATAATAGACGCGATCACGGTGGCGGTTCTGGGCGGATTTGCCATTTGGGGCGCCTGTCGGGGGTTGTTCCGGACCCTGACGGAGCTGCTGACCGTGGTGGTGGCCCTGGTGGGCGCCGGATTGATTGCCGGAGCCCTGGCGGCCCCCGCCGCCCGGCTGACGGCGCCGCTGATCGAGGAGCACATCCGCCAGCAGGTGGATGACGCCATGACGGTCCAGTCCTCCCAGCAGGTGCAGATGCCGGAACTGGATGTAGAAGAGGATGAGGGGTTCGAGATCGCCGATCTTCTGGCCCTGATGGGACTGGATGAGGATGTGCGTGACTCCCTGGTGGAGGAAACCCAGGAGAAGATCGCGGACACCGGCGAGACCATCGCTGTTGCGCTGGTGGAGAGTGTGGCCCAGTCTCTGCTGTATGGCGTGCTGTTTCTGCTGTCTTTTTTGATTTTGATGGTGCTGCTGAAGTTGGCAATCCGGGCTTTGGATCTGGTGCTGAAGCTGCCGGGACTGCATCTCGTCAACTCTCTGGGTGGTGCCGTTGTGGGCCTGGTGGAAGGCGCCTTGTTGGTATTCCTGGCCATCTGGATCCTGCGGCGGCTGGGTGTCTCTTTTGACACTGAAACAGTGACTCAGACCCATATCCTGCACTTTTTCACGACCAACACGCCATTGAGCGCGCTGTCGTTTTTGCGGTGACAACCGCACCGCCTCCCCGGGAGGCGTGGAATATCATGAAGAGCGCCCTCTGGCGCATGGAGGTTACAATGCAACCGACACTTTGTTCAAGATGCAAGAAAAACGTGGCTGTGGTTTTCATCTCCCGCATGGAGGGGGACCGGACCATCAATGAGGGCCTGTGCCTGAAGTGCGCCAAGGAACGGGGACTGCCCCAGGTGGACGAAATGATGAAGCGCATGGGCATTTCCGACGAGGACCTGGACACCCTCAACAGCGAGATGCTCCAGGCCATGAACGGCGTGGAGAATATTGAGGATCTGCCCGGCCCTGAGGAGGGAGAGGAGGAAGAGGACGGCAAGACTGCCACCTTCCCCTTCCTGAATCGGCTGTTCTCCGGCTCTGACGCTTCCCGGAGCGGTGATGCCACATCGGAGCCAGACGCTGCCGGCCGCAGCCGGGAGAAGGAGCGGAAGGACCCGAAAAACGGCAAGCGGAAGTATCTGGAGAATTACTGCATCTCCCTGACTCAGAAAGCCCAGGAGGGCAAGCTGGACCCGGTCATCGGCCGGGCGGAGGAGATCGAGCGGGTCATTCAGATACTGAATCGCCGCCAGAAGAACAACCCCTGCCTGATCGGCGAGCCGGGTGTCGGTAAGACTGCCATCGCCGAGGGCCTGGCCCAGCGGATCGTCAAGGGGGAGGTGCCCTTCAAGCTGCGGGAGAAGGAGGTGTACCTCCTGGACCTGACGGCCCTGGTGGCCGGGACCCAGTTCCGTGGACAATTCGAGTCCCGGATGAAGGGGCTGATCGATGAGGTCAAGCGCCTGGGCAATATCATTCTGATGATCGACGAAGTCCACAACATCGTGGGTGCCGGTGATGCCGAGGGCAGCATGAACGCCGCCAACATTTTAAAGCCCGCTCTGTCCCGGGGCGAGATCCAGGTGATCGGTGCCACCACCTTCAACGAGTACCGCAAGTCCATCGAGAAGGACACCGCCCTGGAGCGGCGCTTCCAGCCGGTGACGGTCAATGAGCCCTCCATCGAGGACTCCGTGCAGATTTTAAAGGGTCTGGCGCCCAGGTATGAGCAGTACCACGGCGTGAAGATCTCCGAGGGGATTTTACGCCAGGCGGTGGTGCTCAGCGAGCGGTACATCACCGACCGCTTTCTGCCGGACAAGGCCATCGACTTGATCGATGAGGCCTGCTCCGACCTGAACCTGAAGGACCCGGATATCTCCCGGCGGATGCAGATCCAGCGGGAACTGGACGACTATGAGAAAGAGCGCACCATGCTGGAGGAAAAGGAGGAGAAGACCGAGGGCGACTATGCCCGGATGGCGGAGCTGAAGAGCCGGGAGCTGCAATTGACCACGGAGCTGAACGCGTTGCTGGAAAAAGGCGACCCGCAGCTCTCCATGGACAACGTGGCTCATGTGATCGAGCTTTGGACCAAGATTCCCGCCGCCAAGATCCGGGAGCAGGAATTCCAGCGGCTCAGCCACCTGGAGGAGCGGCTCAAGACCCACATCGTGGGTCAGGACGAGGCTATTGCCGCCGTGTCCGCCGCCGTGCGCCGGAACCGGGTGGGAATTTCCCCCAAGCACAAGCCGGTCAGCTTCATTTTCGTGGGCTCCACCGGTGTGGGCAAGACGGAGCTGGTCAAGCAGCTCGCCAATGACCTCTTCAACACCCCCGATGCCCTGATCCGTTTGGATATGTCGGAGTTTATGGAAAAGCACTCCGTGTCCCGGATTGTAGGTTCGCCCCCGGGTTATGTGGGCTATGACGAGGCCGGGCAATTGACGGAGAAGATCCGCCGCAAACCCTATGCTGTGGTCCTCTTCGACGAGATTGAAAAGGCCCATCCGGACGTGCTGAACGTGCTGCTGCAGATCCTGGACGACGGAGAGATCACCGACGCCCACGGCCGGAAGGTGAACTTTGAAAATACCATCATCGTCATGACATCCAACGCCGGCAGTGCCAACCAGGACAGCGGCACCGTGGGCTTTGGCCGCTCTGTCAGCGAGCAGGATGCCGACAAGGCCATGAAGGCATTGCAGCAGTTCCTGCGGCCGGAGTTCATCAATCGGGTGGACGCGGTCATCACCTTCAACCGTCTGAGCAGGGAAAACTTCCAAGCCATCGCCCGCATCATGCTGGGCGAGCTGGCAGACTCCCTGAAGGAGAAGGGTATCACCTTCACCTATGACGACGCGCTGGTGGACCTGCTGACGGAAAAGTCTTATTCCCTGACCTACGGTGCCCGGAACCTGCGCCGGACCATCCAGAAGGAGCTGGAGGACCCCATGGCTACCCGCATCATCGACAGCTACGAATCCCCCATCACCCAGATCAAGGCCACGGCGGAGGAGCAGCAGGTGAAGCTATACACCCTGTGAGCAGAGAGGAGAGGGGAATATGGGAAGTTTGGGAAAACTGTTCCGGCGGGACATGGATCCCCGCTGCGCATACTGTGAGAAGGGCCAGCAGATCAACGAGCGGGAGGTGGCCTGCGTGAAGCGGGGGGTTGTCCCGGTGGAGAGCCACTGCCGTTCCTTCCGGTACGACCCGCTGAAGCGGGTGCCGCCCCGCCCCGCGGCCCTGGATACGGAGAATCTGAACGAGGAAGATTTTTCACTGTGAGCACCAACAGGCACCCCGCACGGGGTGCCTGTTTCCACAAAAGGAGAAAAAGGAGGATATCCATGGACGTGAACAAGGTCTGGGTGGTATATTTCAGCGCTACCGGCAACACTGACAAGACCGCCAACACCATTGGCGATGCTCTGGCCCGGAATCTGGACATTCCCCTAGAACGGATTTCCTTTACCCGGCCGGCAGAACGTATAAAGGAATATTCCTTTACAGATGGAGACCTGGTGATTGTGGCCTCTCCCACCTACGCCGGAAAGCTGCCCAACAAGATCCTGCCGGATTTCCAGAGGAACCTCCACGGCAACGGTGCTTTGGCTGTGGCGGTGGTGACCTTTGGCAACCGCAGCTATGACAACTCCCTGGCGGAGCTGTGTGCTGTGCTGGAACGGGGCGGTTTTCACACTGTGGCGGGCGCCGCCTTCGTGGGGCGCCACGCCTTTACCGATTCGCTGGCCGACGGCCGCCCCGACTGGGATGATAAGCGGGCCATGGAGAACTTTTCCACTTGGATAGCTGACAAGGTAAAACACTTAACAGATATTCCTGCTCCGATCGCGGTGCCCGGCGACGCTGCCGCCCCCTATTACGTACCCAAGGGCACGGATGGACAGCCGGCCAAGTTCCTGAAGGCCAAACCTCAGACCGATCTGGGAAAGTGTACCGACTGCGGTGCCTGTGCCCGGTTCTGCCCCATGGGGGCTATTGACCCGGAACATCCGGCTCTGGTGCCCGGCACTTGCATCAAGTGCCACGCCTGTGTCCGCAAATGCACGAAACACGCCAAATACTTTGACGACCCGGCCTTTTTGTCCCATGTGGCCATGCTGGAGGCCAATTTCACGGAGCCAAAGGAGAACGAGATGTTTCTTTGAAATGTAATGCGGGGGGCGCTGCCTTACAGGGCAGCGTCCCCCGCTTCTCCATGTAGCTGCAGTTGTGGCGAATCGTATGTTTTTATATCAATCAAGAAAGCGGCGTCCCTTCCTGGGACGCCGCTTCACTTTCAACTGGTTCTTCGTTGGTTGCCGGTGAGCAGTAGGATTTATACAGCTCCGCGTGATCGTAGATGGCCTGCCAGGCGCTGGAGGCGTCGGCGGTGACGCAGAGGTAGCGGTGGCCGTCGCTGTCCTGGGCCCAGCTTGCCGCACAGTTACCGGACTGTACCACATAGCCGGTTTTGGCTCCCATGACCGTCAGGCCGCCGGTATCCTTATCCTCGATCCGCCGCAGGAACCAGTTGGAGAGGATCTGTCCCTCCGGGTGGTCTGCGGTGGGAGCGGTTTCGTAGGTATGGGCCCCCAGCACTTCCCGGCACAGGTCGTTTTCTATGGCAGCTTCTAGAATGGCGGCCATGTCGGTTACGGTACAGGCATGAGCCTCATCAAAGAGTCCCACGCAGTTGGTGAAGTGGGCAGTGTCGCTGAGACCCAGCTCCTCCAGCTTCTCGTTCATCATGGCCACGAAAGCCTCCTGGGACCCGGCTACATAGGTGGCCAGGCCCACGGCGGCGTCGGCGCCGGAGGGGAGGATGGTTCCATAAAACAGCTCCCGGACGGTGACGGTCTCGTCCACCATCAGTCCCACCACACTGCATCCGTTGACATAGCAGTAGTCGGTGATTTCCCGGGTTATGGTGAAGGTGTCATCCAGATCAGCCTCATCAATGGCTTCCGCGGCCACCAGCACCGTCAGGATCTTGGTCATGGAGGCGGGATAGATCACTGTCTCGGCACCCTTCTCCGCCAGAATTTCGTGGGTGTCCAGATCGATCAGAACAGCGTAGACGCTGGGAAACTCCTCTCCCAACCGGATGGTATTTGCAGTGACACCGTATGCCGTCGGGTCCGGCGTTTCCTCCTCCACCACAGGGGGGGTGGGAGTGATTGCATCCGCAGCAGCCAGATCGATTCCGGCAGTCTCAGCATTGTCCGGCTCGTCCTGTGCGTGGGTGGCTTTGCTGCCCAAGAGCAGACTTACCAGAAGGATCGCCAGCAGCCCGCAAGGCAAGATGACGCGTAATTGTCGTCTCCGGCGGGCTTGTTGTTTTGCCCTTCGAGCCGCCATCCGCTGCTGGCGACGGGCAGCTCGTTCTTCTTCTGTGAATGCGGAGGTATAATGATCATCCATGGCAAGGCTCCTGTCCTGGGATATGATTGTTTACCATTATAGCAGAAACTGTCGAAAAATACAGTGCTATTTTTCCTCCTCCGGCTGTTTTTTGAAAATTGACAAAAATTACCGGATTTGAACTGTCAGGCCAAGTTGTTTCTGCATAGCTTGGGATAAGAACAGACTTGGAGGGGAGCATATGGCTCTGGTAACAAATTTCTTTTTAGGCGCCAACAGCGGTGAAGGCTTTCAAAACCTCTTTTCACAGGTGACGGACCTGGAGGATACTTATGATCTGATGGTTCTCAAAGGAGGACCTGGTGTAGGCAAGAACACATTCATGCGGGAGGTGGGCCGCGCCATGGAAGCAGCAGGGACGCCGGTGGAGTATCTGTGGTGCTCCGGGGACCCGGATTCTCTAGACGGTGTGGTGCTGCCGGCTCTGCACTGCGCCGTGGTGGATGGCACCAGCCCCCATGTGGTGGAGCCCCGGTATCCGGCGGCAGTGGACCGCTACGTGGACCTGGGGCGGTTTTACGACCTGACCGCCGCCAAAGCGGCCGCAGAGGAGGTCAAGACCCATACCCACGATTACAAGGCGGCTTACGTCCGGGCTTACCGGAATTTGAAGGCGGCCCGGCAGGTGGAACTGGATGCCTTCGGTATGGTGCGCCGCGGCTTTGACGCTGAACGGGCGCAGAGGCGAGTGGAGGGGATCCTTTCCCGGGAGCTGCGCCGCAACGGCGGGGAGGAAGGGCGCACGGTCCGTCGTTTTCTTGGCAGCGTTACCCACAAAGGATACATCTGGCGCTTTGACAGTGTGGATGCCCTGTGTTCCCGGGTCTATGCCTTCGCCGACAGTGCGGAGCTGGCCGGAGACCTCTTCGAGCAGATTCGCCTGCGGGCATCGGAGCGGGGCTGGAACACCATTGCCTGTTGCGCACCGGAGGACCCGCAGCGGATCGAGCATCTGCTGATTCCCGGACTGAGCCTGGGATTTGTCACTTCCCGGCCCGGCATGGATTACGGGAAAAAGCCCTTCCGCCGGGTGCGGCTGGACGCCATGGCGGACCTGCAGGGCAGTAAGGCACGCCTGCGCTTCCAGACCCGGATGGCGTCGCTGCTGCGGGAGGAGGGAATCGCGGCCCTCCGGGAAGCCAAGCTGCATGACGAGCTGGAGGCCGTCTATAATCCCTATGTGGACTTTGACGGTGTGCGGACCCTGGCGGCACTGGAGACGGGGCGGCTGCTGAGCTGGCTGGACTGAGTGGAGAAAAGGCTCTCTTCTCCGGCGCAGAGCGCGGGCCGCATGGCCCGGTATTATGAGAAGTGGGAAGATCTGGCCCAGGCCGCCGGTCAGAACGAAAAAAGAGGCACGCACAGAGTGCGTGCCTCTTTGTATATACTTTTTTCTCAAACGTGAATGCCACCCACGAAGTATGTATTGTAGTAGCCGCTGGTCAAGTCGCTGATGATCACGCCACCGCTGCTGGAGGAAGAGGAGTGGATGTGCTGACCATTGCCGATATAGATACCGGCGTGGGAGCAGGCCTTGCCGGCGTTGCGGCTGGGATCGTTGAAGAATACCAGATCGCCAGGCTGCAAATCGGAAATGGAGTACACCCGAGTGCCTACGCCGCTCTGCCATTGACCGGTAGCGGTGTGGGGCAGAGAGTAGCCATACTGCTGATAGATGTACATGGTGAAGCCGGAGCAGTCAAAGCCACTGGGAGAGGCACCACCATAGACATAGCGTACGCCCAGGTACTGCATGGCGGTGTCCACGATGTCGCTGTTGCTGGAGGCGGATTCAGTCAGATCCAGAAAATCGCTGCGAATGTAGCCTTCCGTGCCATATTCGCAGGTGACATCATACCAGCCGTCCACCAAACCGTTGACGGTGACGATAGTGCCCTCGTCCACGGTGGCCAGAGAGCCGCTGTCGGTGGAGGCTCCGGAGCGAACGTTGACGCCGCTGGCATTGACTCGTCCGTAGGTGGTGAAGATGTTGTCCTGGTCCACCTGCAGATAGTCGGCGGAGACGTAGCCGGTGTTCCCGGCGTAGCTGACCTGGAACCAGCCGTCGATGCTATCGTCCAGGATGGCGACCGCCACACCCTTGTTCAGGGTGGTGACAATAGAAGAATCAGTAGAGGCCGCGGCCCGCATTCTCAGGGAGGAGCCGGTGGTGCAGCCGGCGCCAATGGCGATTTCACCTTCGGCGGCCAGGGCAGTGGCACCCAGCAGAAGGGCGGACAGTCCGGAGATTACAGCGACTTTCAGTGCCTTGCCTGCAAAATGTGTCATGGGTGTGTACGCTTCCTTTCGTCGTTCTTTTGTATCGCGTGGGGAAGTGGGCCGCTTACTTGCCGGCTAGAGCCCTGTCCAGCCAAACAGCGGCCACATCCATGGCGGCATACAGGCTGTCTTTCTCACTTTTTTTTACCACCCGGTCACGGGACTTCAGGTCCGGATCCGTCAACTGCAACTGGACGGAGACCTTGGTGGCTACTTCCAGATCCTGTTCTTTCTTGGTATCCAGAATCTGCATCATGATGATATATTTCTCAGCCATCGTTCCGTAATAAATCAGGTTTTCGACCCGACGGAGCGGATGGCCCTTATAGACCAGTCCTTCCGCTTTCGCGGACTTGCTATCTGCCATGGAAACACTCCTTTAAAAAGTTTGTAACCGAATTGTAACAGAATTTTTCCGTTTTGTCAACAATGGGTAACAGACAATGACGAAAAAACTTTCTTCTCCTGTGAAAAACCCTGAAATAACAAGGGTTTGCACCACCAAAAAGGTTGTGAAAAAGGAAAAATCCGCCATTGTTACGGTTTGAAACCATCTCAGGCGGGGAATGGTTAGGACAGATCATCCGGGGCTGTGCTTCGGAGAGAGGAGGCGCACATGGAGCGTAAAGCAGAGACAGGCTGTTCCTGTCTGACCTGGGCCACGGAGGGCGGTGTTCCACTGTGGGGGCGTAATTTTGATTTGAACCTGTTGCCGCCGGATACTCAAGTGACCTTTCTGCCGCCAGGGACGGCTTATGCCCCCTGCGGAGCAGGGACGGGAGCCATGAAGGCGCGCTGGGGTGTGGTAGGGGTAGGGACCCTGGCGGTACCCAATAGACCCATGCTGTACGAGGGCGTCAATCAGATGGGCCTTATGGGAGGCCAGCTCAACTACCGCCGTTTTGCCCACTATCCCGACAGCCCCCGGCCAGGCACGACGGCGTTGCCGCCGGGGGCAGCCGCGTACCACCTGCTGGCCCAATGCAGCAGTGTGGAGGAAGTGGTCCGCCTGCTGGAGACAGAAGTCACCCTGACCGCAATCCCGCTGCTGGGCGTGGTGCCTACAGTCCACTGGGCCTTTGCCGACGAGACTGGGGAGAGTGTGGTGATCGAGCCGGAGGCGGAGGGCCTGCGGATCTATCGGAACACTCTGGGGGTCATGACCAACAGCCCCGGCTATTCCTGGCAGCGGACGAATCTCCTGAATTACGCCGGGGTCCGGGACCTGGACCGTGGGCCTGTGGACCTGGCAGCGGGATTGGAGCCCTGTTTCTCCGGCACCGGCGGCCAGGTTGACTTCCTGACCGGCGCCGCGATGAGCAAGGGCGGCAAGTCCTTCCTGTGCGTGGCCAGCTCCCGCGTGGGCAAGGACG
>URXS01000055.1 GCA_900551885.1 uncultured Oscillibacter sp. | reverse complement strand
TGGGTCAGCAGACCCGCAATGCGGTGCTGGTGGTAGCAATGCTGCCGATGATCGTGCTGCTCATCCGGGGCACGCTGGCGGTGATCGCCCAGAGGAACACCCCGGGAATGGGCGTCTCCTTCAGCATGGAAATTCCATTCAACCCCTTTATGCTGTTCACCACCCGTCATTCGGACCTGCTGCCGCCCCTGGGTTTCCTGGCGGGTGTCCTGTTGGGACTGCTGGGGTTTCCCGCCCGGAGGAAACTGCCGGAAGCATAAAAAGAGCGGGAGAGGCGTTGCCTCTCCCGCTCTTTTGTTGCTTTTATACGGACAGGGACTCCGCCAGCACCAGTCCGGGGTTGTGCTTGGTCAGGAAGCCCACAGACCACTCGCCGCCGAAGGCCACCAGCAGACGGCCCTTGAAATCCTCCAGCAACGCCGCGCCAGTGCAGAGAACCAGGTCGGACGGTTCGCAGGGGCACTCCGTCACCACCCGCAGGTGGTCGAAGGGCAGGCCCTCCATCCGCAGCTCCACGCCATACTCGCTGCGCATCCGGTACTGAAACACGTCGAACTGCAGCGTGCCCACCACGCCCACGATGACCTCCTCCAGTCCGGCGCCGGGGACCTTGAAGATCTGGATGGCGCCCTCCTGGGCGATCTGCTCCGTGCCCTTGATAAACTGCTTGCGCTTCATAGTGTCCATGGGGGATACCCGCATGAAGTGCTCCGGCTCAAAGGTGGGGATGCCGGAGAAGCGGAACTTCTTGCCGGGCACTGTGATGGTGTCGCCGATGGAGAACAGGCCCGGGTCGAACACGCCGATGATGTCTCCGGCGTAGGCCTCGTCCACGATCTCCCGCTCGGCGGCCATCATCTGCTGGGGCTGGGAAAGCCGCAGTTTCTTGCCGCTTTGCACATGGTAATACTCCGTCTCCCGGCGGAACTTGCCGGAGCAGATCCGCATGAAGGCCAGCCGGTCCCGGTGGGCCTTGTTCATGTTGGCCTGGATCTTGAAGACGAAGGCGGAAAAATCCTCGGAAAAGACGTCGATCTCTCCCTGGTCGCTGACCCGGGGCAGGGGCGGCGTGGTCATGCGGAGAAAGGCCTCCAGGAAGGGCTCCACGCCGAAATTGGTCAGGGCGGAGCCGAAGAACACCGGGGAGAGGGTGCCGTTGCGCACGGCCTTCAGATCGAACTCCCGTCCGGCCCCCAGCAGCTCCACCTCCTCCCGAAGGGCGGCTGCCCTGGTTTCACCGATGGTGTGGTCCACCACCTCATCCTCCAGGTCCACCTCCATGACCGCCGCCTTCTTGGCGTGGCCCTCACCGGTGAAGAACAGGATGTGCTTTTGTTCCCGGTCGTAGACGCCCTGGAACTCCTTGCCGCAGCCGATGGGCCAGTTGACGGGGTAGGTGTCGATGCCCAGCTCCCGCTCCACCTCCTCGCACAGCTCCAGAGGGTCCTTGGTCTCCCGGTCCATTTTGTTGATGAAGGTGAAGATGGGGATGTGCCGCAGGGCGCAGACCTTGAAGAGCTTGCGGGTCTGGGGCTCCACGCCCTTGGCCCCGTCGATGACCATGACGGCGCTGTCCGCCGCCATCAACGTGCGGTAGGTATCCTCGGAGAAGTCCTGGTGGCCGGGGGTGTCCAGGATGTTGACGCAAAAGCCGTCGTGCTGGAACTGCAGCACCGAGGACGTGACGGAGATGCCGCGCTGCTTCTCAATTTCCATCCAGTCGGAGGTGGCGGCGCGGGCACGCTTGCCCTTGACCTCGCCGGCCTGGGCAATGGCGCCGCCGTACAGCAGGAATTTTTCCGTCAGGGTCGTCTTGCCGGCGTCAGGGTGAGAGATGATGGCAAAGGTCCTCCGCCGGGAAATTTCTTCATTCAGGGTGGGCATGTTCTTCCTCCTCTTTTCTCCAGGACCCGCTTTCACCAACGGGAAAGGCTGTATCAGAGCGTTTCCCGCTGGTGAACACGGGTCAGACCCGTTCAATGTATCATATTCCAGGACAGTTTGCAAGATTTTCCCGTCTGTTCGGCCAATCGCTATTCAAAAAGAGCGTCTCCATCTTCCCCAGCAGGTAGTTATATGATACACTAAGCCCATCATCTACATAAGGAGGACTCTTTCATGGCCTGTGATAACACCCGTCCCTGTCCCTGCACCTACAACTGCCCCCGGCATGGAAAGTGCTGCGCGTGCGTAGCCCATCACCGGGACCACGGCGAGGGCGTCCCCGGCTGCTTCTTCTCCCCGGAGGCGGAGGCCACCTACGACCGCAGCGTGGAAGCCCTGGCCCGGGACCGGGGACTTCTCTGAAAAATGGGCAAAAGGGAACAACCGGCCCGCCGCGATCATGCGGCGGGCCGGTTTCCGATCACTCCGTATCCAGGGTCCGCAGTCCCGCCAGGTCGCTGACCGGCAGGGAGAACACCAGGGAATGGGCCTCGCTGCGGATGCCCGCCCGCTCCATAATGGCCTTCATGATGGGCTTTTTATCCTCCGTCCGGGCGAGAATGAACACCATCTCCCGTTCCGAGGCAATGGATACCCCGAAAAACCGCTTGGCCAGCTCCGTACCGGTACCTTTGGCGTGAACGGAGGTGCCGCCGGTAGCTCCGGCGGCCCGGGCAGCGTCCATCACCTGGTCGGTATAGCCCTGATTGGTAATGACCACGATCAGCTCGTGGGTATTCTCTCGCTCTGCCATGGGAGCCTCTCCCTCCTGCTGCTGCAACAGATATTCCTTGGCGGTAACACCACCGATACTGTCCACCGGGACCGCCATCAAGATGCCATTGCCGGGCACATCCAGCCACAGCTCCCGGGCCGCCCGGCGCACCATTCTGGGCGACCGGGGCGCCACACAGAACAGCACAGCCTTCTCCGAATCCTCCAGGCCCAGGTAGTCCAGGATCTCCGTGGTGGCAGTCCCCTGACCCAGGGCCGTCAGCACCAGGGGAATGCCCTGGCTGCGGTACCAGGCGGTAAAATCCTCCGCCCGATCCCGGTCGGTAATGGTAATGATCAGATCAATTCCCTGCATGGACATTCCTCCTCTCTCTGTGGCGTTCACAGCTCGATGATCTCCTCGTCTCCGGCATCCGCCTGCTGCTCAGCCCGGCGCAGCCGGCTCTGGTACAGAAGGCCCAGAAGCTGGATGGTCAGTAGAGGCGTCATGGCCACCATGGCCACCACGCCGAAGGCGTCGGTGACCACATTGCCGCCCAGTGCCTCACAGGCACCCATGGCGAAGGGCAGCAGGAAAGTGGCCGTCATAGGTCCGGAAGCCACGCCGCCGGAGTCGAAGGCGATGGCTGTGAAAATCCGGGGCACAAAGAAGGACATGACGATGGCCGCCAGGTACCCTGGTACCAGGAAGACGTAGATGGAAACACCGGTCATGACCCGCACCATGGCCAGGCCGATGGAGACTGCCACACCCACGGACAGACTGGTGCTCATGGCCTTGCCCGGAATGGCGCCGGAGGTGATCTCCTCCACCTGCTTGTTCAGCACGTGGACCGCCGGCTCCGCCTGGACGATGAACCAGCCCATCAGCATGCCGATGGGAATCAAAATCCAATTGTAGTCCAGTGCGGCGATCTGACTGCCCAGGTAGCTGCCCGCCGGCATGAATCCCACGTTGACGCCAGTGAGGAACAGCACCAATCCCAAATCAGTATATAGGATGCCCACCACAATTTTCAACACTTTTTTCCGCTTCAGCTTCAGGGCGATCACCTGAAACACGGCGAAGAAGGCCGCGATGGGGGCCAGGCACACCGCCACCTCCTCCATGTAGGTGGGAAAGCCCTCCTGAAACAGCTCCCACAGGGCCCGGCTGTCTGCCACATTGGGGATCTCCACCGGCGTGTAGGCTCCCGCAGAGGGGTAGATCAACGCCAGCACCAGCACCGCCAGGATGGGGCCCACGGAGCACAGCGCCACCAGGCCGAAGCTGTCCTGGGCGGCGTTTTCGTCGCTGCGGATGGAGGACACGCCCAGGCCCAAAGCCATGATGAAGGGCACCGTCATGGGGCCCGTGGTGACGCCGCCGGAGTCAAAGGCAATGGCCAGGAAATCTTCCGGGACCAACAACGTCAGGCCAAAGAGGGCGATGTAAAACAGCACCAGCAACCGGTTGAGCGGGATGCGGAAGAGGATGCGCAGCAGGGCGATCACCAGAAACACACCCACGCCCACCGCCACGGCGCCGATCAGCAGCGCGTTTGGCACGCCGGGCACCTGGGTGGCCAGGACCTGCAGGTCCGGCTCCGACACAGTGACAATGACACCGATCAGGAAGCCTACCAGCACCACCACCCACAGCTTGCGGGACTGGGTCATGTGGGCGCCCACCCGCTCACCGATAGGGGTCATGGCGGTGTCCGCGCCCAACGTGAACAATCCCATGCCCACGATCAGCAGCACTGCGCCGATCAAAAAGGCCAGCAGCGTGGCGGTGGGCAGGGGCGCCACGGTAAAGCTCAGCACCAGCACAATGACGGTGATGGGCAGCACGGAGGCAAGTGCCTCCCGAATTTTTTCCTTCAATACCGTCCGGTTGCGGCCCAGCCGCTTTTTCCATTTTTCCCGGCTCTTCCAGGGCAAACCCGTCACCTCCACATGCACTATTAAATATTTATTATACCGGATAACGCCAGTCCCAGGCAATCAAAATTTTTAAATGTCATATTTTTTCACAGTCCTTTAACGCGGTTTTCTTTTTTCCCGTTCCGTGCTATAATATGGCTACATAGCCTGGCGGCAAGCCGCCGGCCCGCTCCCGCTGCCTCTCCACAGGACCGGGAGTCAGAATCCCCAGACAGGAAGTGAGCTTACATGAAAACAGGTCTGGTGCTGGAGGGCGGTGCCCTGCGCACCATTTTCTCCTCCGGTGTGTGCGACGCTTTTCTGGATGCGAAATTGCCCATGCCCGATTACACCGTGGGCGTCTCCGCCGGAATCGCCTATGGCGTCAGCTATCTCTCCCGGCAGAGCCGGCGGAATCTGAAGCTGCTGATGCACTACGCCAATGACCGCCGTTACATGGGGTGGCGAAATTTCATCAATCCCCACAATCGCTGCTATTTCGGCCTGGAGTTTGCCTACGAGACCATCCCCAACCAACTGGTACCCTTTGACTACGACGCCTTTGCCGCCTACCCCGGTCAGGTGGATGCGGTGGTCACGGACCTGCACACCGGGAAGGCTGCTTATCTGCCGGTGCCCCGGCGGGATGACAAGTTTTTGCTGTTGCAGGCCACCTGCGCCATCCCGCTGATGTTCCCACCCATTGTGATTGACGGCGTGCCTTATCTGGACGGCGGCTGCGCCGACGCCATCCCCTGGCGTCACGCTCTGGAGATGGGCTGTGACCGGCTGGTGGTGGTGCTGACCCGGGAGCGGAGTTATCGGAAGCAACCGGACCGGGCGCAGGCGGTACTGGAGCGGGCCTTCCGGCGGAAGTATCCGGCGTTTGTAAAGACCCTGTCCGACCGGGCAGAGCGGTACAATGAGAGCCGGGACGCCCTGTTTGCCCTGGAGCGGGAGGGCAAGGCGCTGGTGATTGCTCCCACGGATACCCGGGGTTTCTCCCGTACAGAGCGGGACACGGGGAAGATCCTGGCGCTGTGGCAGGACGGTTACTTCGCCGGTCATGCCGCAGCGGGGGCTGTCCGGGAATTCTGGACACCCGAGCACGCTTTCTGATTCTTTCTCGTTGGGACAGCGTCCTTCTGGGCGCTGTCTTTTTTCATAAATTATTTGACATTATTTGTATATTTCGCCGATGACTTTACGCAAATTTTGCAGAATCTTGCCGTTTCCTCTTCCCAGCCGCTTTTTTTACATATATAATGATGGGGTGCCATACATAGAATGGATGACCGCCCTTCCGGGCGGCACGGAAAATGGAGAGGATCGACGACATGGACATTTTTTCCCTGTTTACCCTCTGCGGCGGCCTGGCCTTCTTTCTCTACGGCATGACGACCATGTCCAAAAGTCTGGAGAAAATGGCCGGCGGCAAGCTGGAGCGGTTGCTCAAACGCATGACCTCCAATCCCTTTAAAAGCCTCCTGCTGGGGGCCGGTATCACCATCGCCATCCAGTCCTCCTCGGCCATGACGGTGATGCTGGTGGGTCTGGTAAACTCCGGCGTCATGGAGCTGGGCCAGACCATCGGGGTCATTATGGGCTCCAATATCGGCACCACTCTCACGGCGTGGATTCTGGCCCTGACCGGAATCGAGAGTGAGAATGTCTTTGTGAACCTGCTGAAACCGGAGAACTTCTCTCCCCTGCTGGCCCTGGCCGGCATCATTCTGATCATGGGCTCCAAGAAACAGCGACGGCGGGATATCGGCCGCATTCTGGTGGGCTTTGCCATTTTGATGTATGGCATGGAGCTGATGAAGCAGTCCGTCAGCCCTCTGGCGGATATGCCGGAGTTCTCCAGCATGCTGACGGCCTTCAACAACCCCCTGCTGGGAGTGGTAGTTGGTGCGGTCTTCACCGGCATCATCCAGTCCTCCGCCGCCTCCGTGGGCATTTTGCAGGCCCTGGCCCTGACCGGCTCCATTACCTACGGCATGGCCATTCCCGTCATCATGGGCCAGAACATCGGCACCTGTGTCACGGCGCTGCTGAGCTCCATCGGCGTCAGCCGCAATGCCAAACGAGTAGCGGTCATCCACATCTCCTTTAATATTATTGGTACCGTGGTGTGTCTGATTCTCTTCTATGGAGGCAACCTGTTGTTCCATTTCGCATTTATGGACGCCGCTGTGGGCGCTGTGGGAATTGCCTTCTGCCACACGGTGTTCAATGTGTTCACCACGATGATTCTGCTGCCCTTCTCCCGCCAGTTGGAAAAACTGGCGCGGAGAGTGGTTCGCAGCGAGAGCGCCGGAGAGCGCTTTGCCTTTCTGGATCCGCTGCTGCTGCGCACACCCGGCGTGGCCATCAATGAGAGCGTGGCCATGACCAACCGCATGGGCAAACTGGCCCACGAAAACCTGCTGCTGTCCTTAGAACAGCTTACCGCCTGGAGTGAGGAACGGGAGTCTCAGATCCTTCAAAATGAGGACAAGCTGGACATCTACGAGGACCACATCAGCAACTATCTGGTGGAAGTGTCCCAGCACGGCGTCTCCATGGACGATATCCGAACAGTCTCCCGGCTGCTCCACGCCGTGGGCGATTTCGAGCGCATCGGCGACCACGCCCTGAACATCCAGGACTCTGCCCGGGAGCTTTACGAGAAGGATCTGGCCTTCTCCGGCGACGCCGAGGAGGAGCTGCGGGTACTGACAGGGGCCCTGACCGACATTCTGGACACCGCCTTCCACTGCTTCCAGGAGGATGACCCCGCTCAGGCTGGAGAGGTGGAACCCCTGGAGGAAACCATCGACCGTTTGATCGAGGCCATCCGCAGCCGCCATATCCAGCGGCTCCAGTCCGGCCGCTGCACCATTCAACTTGGCTTCGTGCTGAACGACCTGCTGACCAATTTCGAGCGTGTCTCCGACCACTGCTCCAACATTGCCGTGGCCGTGATCCAGGAGCGGGACGGAGGGTTGGACAGTCATACCTATCTTCACACCGTCAAGGCCGGCAGCTCCTTCGACGAGGATCTGCGCCGGGACCTGCGGAAGTACCGTCTGCCGGAGGAATCCTGAACGGCAGTTGGGAGTGTTCATCCTTATTGGCAAAGAATAAGCCGCCCAGTGGGCGGCTCATTCTTTACGGGTCGGTGTTTTTCCGTCAAATCGTCATGGCGGGTATCTGCATCTGACAGGCCGAGGTCTTCCGGCCGACTTTTTACGCCCAGGCGCATAAAACCGCCGTTTCTGGCGGAAACTATTCCCAACCAAACAAAACGGGAGGGACCCCCATGCCTGTGGATTTTGCAAACAGCGAGACCTTGAAAAACCTGATGCGGGCCTTTGCCGGCGAGAGCCAGGCCCGCAACCGCTATACCTTCGCCGCCGCCCAGTGCCGACGCCAGGGTCTTCATGTATTGGAGATGGTATTTCAATTCACCGCCAACCAGGAAAAGGAACACGCGGAGATCTTTTACCAGCATATGGAGCCCTTTGCCGGGGGCGCCGTTCAGATCGACGGCACCTATCCGGTGGACATGACCGACAGCGCCGCGGCTCTGCTGCGGGGGGCCCAGCGCAATGAATACGAGGAACATGGCACGGTATACCCCGCCTTCGCCGACATCGCCCAGAAGGAGGGCTTTCCCCTGATCGCCGCGTCTTTCCGGCAAATCGCCGCCATTGAAAAGACCCACGGGGACCGCTTTGGTTCCCTGGCAGATCTACTGGAACAGGAAAAGCTGTTTGCCGGCGGAGAGGGCCAGGGCTGGCTGTGCCTCAACTGTGGCCATATCCACCAGGGTCCTGCCGCCCCCGCCGCCTGCCCGGTCTGCGGCCACGACCGTGGGTTCTTCTTGCGACTGGAATCAGCTCCCTTCGGCATCCCCAACCGGGCCTATTGAGCCGGAAACGTGTATATTCACTCAAATATTCATTCACTTGTCCCGTCTCCCTGGGTATTATTCCGGGGAGACGGGCATTTTCACTATTTTTTATAGGATTCTTCTCCCGATTTTGCAGCCATTTCAAATATTTATTCACTTTTCTATGGAAAAGTATTGACAAGCTTCCAGGGAAGTGATAAGGTATGCGTGTTCCTGAGGAGGACACCTCCTGCCTCGGAGCCAATGGAAAACGCCCCGCTGACCGCGGGAGCCCATGAAAAGAAGGAAGATTACATCATGAAGAAGTTATTTGCTTTGCTGCTGACCATGGCCATGGTGTTGAGCCTGGCCGCCTGTGGCGGCGGCGACACCGCTGACACCACCGAGGATACCACCGGCGACACCCAAACCGAGGACACCGGCGATACCGCTGACGCCTCCTTCACCACTGTGGAAGAGGGCAAGCTCATCATGTCCACCAACGCCCAGTTCCCTCCCTATGAGATGGTAGCCGACGGCGAGGGTGTATACCAGGGCTTTGAGGGCATCGACATCGAGATTGCCATGGCCATCGCCGATAAGCTGGGCCTGGAGCTCCAGATTGACGACATGGAGTTCGACTCCGCCCTGCTGGCAGTGCAGAACAATGCCGCCGACATGATGCTGGCCGGCCTGTCCTACCGTGAGGACCGGGACGAAGTGGTGGACTTCTCCGTCCCCTATGCCACTGGCATCCAAGTGGTCATCGTCAAGGAGGGCTCCGACGTGACCATGGACAACCTGGGTGACTACATGATCGGCACCCAGCGCGGCACTACTGGCTATCTCTATGCCTCCGACACCCCGGAGAACGGCGGCTACGGAGAGGACCATGTGATCGCTTATGACAACGGCGCCACCGCTGTGCAGGAGCTGATCAATGGCACCATTGATGCCGTCATCATTGACAACGCTCCCGCACAGGAGTATGTGGCCGCCAACCCTGACGCCGGCCTGACCATTCTGGACGGCGCCTGGGTGGAAGAGCAGTACTGCGCCGCCGTGGACGAGGGCAACACCGCCCTGCTGGACGCCATCAACACCGCGCTCAACGAACTGATCGAGGATGGCACTGTTCAGAGCATCATTGACAAGTATATCACTGCCGACTGACACGCAGTTTCCGCAAAAGGAGCGGCCATGAGCCGCTCCTTTTGGCCTGTTCACAAAAAGAAAGAGGGGGAGCGCGCAAATGGATTTCACCCAGTTGTACGAGACGTTCAAGGCTCTGGAAAACCCAAGCTTCTGGCAGGACGCCTATATGAAGTTCTACCGGGCCTGGTTCGAAGCCGACCGCTGGAAGCAGTATTTGGAGGGTCTTGTCACCACACTGGAGGTAACTGTCATTGCCCTGATCATCGGTGTGATTCTGGGCGTAGTGGTGGCGGTGATCCGCACCGCCCACGATCAGCAGCGGCCGGGAAGGCGCAACCCCTTCCTGGGCGTGGTCAACTTTGTGTGCAAGATTTACGTGACCATCATCCGGGGAACCCCCATGATGGTCCAGTTGTTGATCATGGGCCTGGTGATCTTCGCCAGCAACCGCAACAAGACCATGATCGGCGCGCTGTCTCTTGGCATCAACTCCGGTGCCTATGTGGCGGAAATCATCCGGGGCGGACTCATGAGCCTGGACCCTGGCCAGAGCGAGGCGGGCCGGTCCCTGGGCCTGGGGTATCTGGACACTATGCGGTTCATTGTGATCCCGCAGGCCTTTAAGGCCATCCTGCCCTCTCTGGGCAACGAGTTCATCACCCTGTTGAAGGATACCTCCCTGATCTCCGTGGTAGGCGGCAAGGAAATCGTCTACTTCGCTCAGGCCATCATCACCCGTACTTATGAGACCATGTATCCGTACATCATCACCGCTGTCATGTACCTGATCCTGGTGTTGATCTTCACCTGGCTCCAGGGCAAGCTGGAAAGGAGGCTGCGTCAAAGTGATCGACGTTAAAAACCTCAGCAAGTCCTTCGGGGACCACCTGGTCCTGGACAATCTGACCCAGCACATCTATCCCGGCGAAAAGGTGGTCATCATCGGGCCCTCCGGCTCCGGCAAGTCCACCTTCCTGCGCTGCCTGAACCTGCTGGAGATTCCCTCCGCCGGCACCATCACCTTCCAGGGCCATGAGATCACCGACCCCAAGGCTGACATCGACAAGCTGCGCCAGCAGATGGGTATGGTGTTCCAGCACTTCAACCTGTTTCCCAACATGACCATCCGCAAAAACATCACCCTGGCCCCGGTCCGTACCAAGCTGATGACCCAGGCAGAGGCCGACGACACTGCCACCGCCCTGCTGCGGCGGGTGGGTCTGGAGGAAAAGGCCGACGCCTATCCTGCCCAGCTCTCCGGCGGCCAGAAGCAGCGGATCGCCATTGTCCGGGCTCTGGCCATGAAGCCCAAGGTCATGTTGTTTGACGAACCCACCTCCGCCCTGGACCCTGAGATGGTGGGCGAAGTCCTGGACGTCATGAAAGAACTGGCCCGGGACGGCATGACTATGGTGGTGGTCACCCATGAGATGGGCTTTGCCCGGGAAGTAGGCAGCCGGGTGCTGTTCATGGACGAAGGCCATATCTTGGAAGAGGCTCCGCCGGAGCAGCTCTTCAGTCACCCCCAGAATCCCCGTCTTCAGGACTTTCTCAGCAAGGTGCTGTAACCCCATGTGGGCATGTCTTTCGGCATGCCCACATTTTTTGCGTTTTTTTGCGTGGTTATTTGCGTACATTTTTCATAAGTGTTGCTTTTGCCGCAGATTGTACTAAAAAATTTTTTTCTTTCCAAAATTTTTGTTTGCTTTTATAGGATTTCATGTTATGATAGAATTAATCTGTAAGAAAACCTCATAATTTTGCCCGCCCGAAAGGAGTCCTGACTATGGATCGCCCCGCTGACCGCCGGGAACTTCTGTTCCAGTTCCACGGCGTCCCTCCCATTGGCACCTCTGTCTCCCTGGCATTGCAGCATCTGGTAGCCATGATCGTGGGCTGTGTCACGCCCCCCATCATGATCGCCAGCGCTATCGGACTGTCCCTGTCGGATCAGGTTTTGCTGATTCAGGCATCTCTGGTCATGTCTGCCGTGTCCACGCTGCTGCAACTCTATCCCATTGGCGGGCGCTTCGGCTCCGGCCTGCCGGTCATTTTGGGCGTCAGCTTCGCCTACGTGCCCAGCATGCAGGCCATTGCCGCCAGCGGTGGCGGCGTGGCAGCCATTGCCGGCGCCATGATCGTGGGCGGCATTGTCGCCATTATCGTGGGGCTCTTTGTCAAGAAGATCCGGCTGCTGTTTCCGCCGGTGATCACCGGCACCGTGGTGTTCACCATTGGTCTTTCTCTGTATCCCACCGCCATCAACTATATGGCCGGCGGCACCGCCAACACAGCAGAGTCCATCGCCGCCAAGGGCCTGTCGGAGGCCCTGGTATACGGCTCCTGGCAGAACTGGCTGGTCGCTGCCCTGACCCTGACAGCGGTGCTGGTTCTGAACCACCGGGGCAAGGGCCTATGCCGGCTGGCCTCCATCCTGATCGGCATGGTATTCGGCTACGTGGTGGCCCTGGCCTTCGGCATGGTGAACTTCTCCGATGTGGGCAGCGCCGCCTGGTTCTCCCTTCCCCGGTTCATGCACTTCGGCGTATCCTTCGACCTGTCCTCCTGCATCGCCATCGGGCTGCTGTTTGCCATCAACTCCATCCAGGCCATCGGCGACTTCACCGCCACCACCGTAGGCGGCATGAATCGGGAGCCCACCGACAAGGAACTCCAGGGCGGCATTATTGCCTATGGCGCCAGTAATATTTTGACCGCTCTTTTTGGCGGCCTGCCTACCGCTACATACTCCCAGAACGTGGGCATCGTTACCACCAACAAGGTAATCAACCGTATCGTATTTGCCCTGACCGGCGCCTTCCTGCTGCTGGCGGGCCTGTCCCCCAAGTTCGCCGCCATTCTCACCACCATCCCCCAGTGCGTACTGGGCGGCGCCACGGTGACGGTGTTCTCCACCATTGCCATGACCGGCATGAAGCTGATCGCCTCCCAGGATCTGACGGCCCGAAACACCACCATCGTGGGGCTCTCCGCTGCCCTGGGTGTGGGCATCTCCCAGGCGGCCGGATCCCTGAACCAGTTCCCCGACAGCTTTACCATGATTTTCGGCAAGTCCCCTGTGGTGGTGGCCACCATCATGGCGGTGCTGCTGAATCTGGTTCTGCCCAAGGAGAAAAACAACTGAACTTTTATCGCGGAAAAACGGCGCCGTCCCAAAAGGGACGGCGTAGCTGCTTTCGTATCTCTGCGCTTCCCTACGGTAGGATTGCCTACATCAGGGTCAAAGGGACCGGCCCCA
>URXS01000054.1 GCA_900551885.1 uncultured Oscillibacter sp. | reverse complement strand
GGCGGCCTCCAGCCGCAGCGTATCCCGGGCGCCCAGGCCGCAGGGCAGCAGCCCTTCGTCCGCGCCGACCTCCAGCAACGTGTTCCACAGGTCCACGGCCCGGTCGGCGGGGCAGTACAGCTCGAAGCCGAACTCGCCGGTATAGCCGGTCTGAGATACCAGGGCCTGCACGTCGCCGCCCTGGCAGCGGAGGGTCACATTGTCGTTGAAGCGGTAATATTTGGCGGGAATGTCCGCCTCATTGCAGATCTTTTTTAAAATGTCACCGGATTTGGGGCCCTGCAGGGCAAGCTGCGCTACCTGGTCGGAAATATCGGAAAAGCGCACGTCCCCGGTCAGACGGGAGGAAACCCACTCGGCGTCCTTCTCGTGGTTGCCGGCATTGACCACCAGCAAATATTTCTCCGGCCCCTGGCGGCAGACCACCAGGTCGTCCACGATGCCGCCCCGTTCGTTACAGAGCATGGCATACTTGACCTGCCCGTCGGTCATTTTGCTCAAGTCTGCGGTCACCAGCCACTGGAGATTGGAAAGGGCGTCGGGCCCCTCCAGCAGCAGCTCCGCCATGTGGGACACGTCGAACAATCCGGCCTTTTGCCGCACTGCCATGTGCTCTGCAATGACGCCGGCAGGGTACTGGACCGGCATCAGATACCCGCCGAAGGGGACCATTTTGCCGCCCAGGGCCACATGGGTCTCATAGAGGGGAGTCCGTTTTTCCATATACAGTGCCTCCTGTAAAATAGTGGGATTTTTTCCCTGTTAACACAAAAAAAGACAGGGGCATAAGGGGTCCCCGTTTATGGAAAGGGGCTTCCTTACGCCTCTGTTCTGTGACCTGAGAGATTCCCGGCGACCCTCGCCTGGTTGCCCCTTCGGTGCATTGCTGCTCTCCAGAGTTTCGTCCCGGCGCAGTCCCGGTTGCCTGGCCCCGCCGCGCGCGGGACCTTCGGCGCCACCTGAGGTGGACTCTCCTGTGCCGTTCATCCGAGTATGGACTTTTCATGGGGCGTGCCGCCCCCTTCTTTTTCCAGACTAGCAGACTTCACGGACGATGTCAAGGGAAAATCCGGCAGAGAGGTATTACTTTTTCCTTCTGGTTCCCATCTGTGTTTCCAATACCGCCGCGCGATGAAAGGGAAGGGATTGGATCGCAGCAGAGCCGGTAACCTTTATGAAAACTGTGTCTGGTATCAACCCAGCCGGGCAGGGGTACCATCCTCAAAGAGGCCCCGTTCCGTCAGTACCCAGGGGATGGGCAGGTCGTGAGGCTCCAGGGGGATCTCATCGCGGATCAGCCGCTCCCGGCACAGCAGTACGGCGGCAGAGCGGTAGGTGGAGAGAAAACGGTCATAAAAGCCACCGCCACGGCCTAGCCGGTGGCCCAGGTGGTTGCAGCTCATGCAGGGAAGTATCGCCAGGTCTACCTCATCCACCGGTACGGCGGGGGCGTCAGCCGGAGGCTCCGGCAGGTGATAGGCACCGGGAATGAGCTGCTCCAGGGCCGTGATCTGCCGCAGCTCCATAATGCCGGGACCGGTGCACAGGGGCACGCACAGCCGTTTGCCGGTAGCCAGGGCATCAACCAGAATGGGGCGGGTGTCGATCTCCCACCCGGTACCAACGAAGCAGAATACCGTACCGGCCTCCTGATACGCCGGCATGGACAACAGGTGAGCGGCAATGGCGGCGTCCGCCTTTTCCCGGTAGCTGGCGGGCAGCTCCTCCGCCAGGTGCCGCAGGGTGGCCCGCAGGGCGCGTTTTTCCTCTTTTTTTGTCATGGCAGGGGGTCCTCCTCTTTTTCCGGTGCGGCGGCGCCGTAGGTGATGGCGCGGTCGCCGTATTTTCCACGGATGCGGTCCATGGCTGCCTCCAACTTTTCCCGTCGCTCCCGAACGGGAGTGCCGCCGCTGAACAGGTCCACTTGCTCATAGGCGTCTTCCGCCTCCACCAGATGAATCGCGGTGACTGTCAGGGCCCGGATGGGGAATGGGGGCTTCCAGAGCTGCTCCGTCAGGGACATGGCCGCGTCCATCACCTCCCGAATCAGATGGGTGGGGGCGGAGAGCTGCGTCTGGCGGGAGCGGTCACGGAAATTGGGGTCCCGGACGGTCACCTGGATGCCGCCGGCATAGAGCCCCAGGTGACGCAGACGGCTGGCCACGGAGTCTGACAGCATGGCGATGCCCTGGCGCACCTGCTCCCGGGTGGTGAGGTTCTGGGGGAAGGTGGTGCCGTTGCCCACGGACTTCACCGGGTCCTTTTCAAACCGGGAGCGGACCGGGTCCCGGTCCATACCGTTGGCATATTGGTGGAGCTGGAGGCCCATTTTCCCCATGAGCTGCTCCAGCATCTCCGGTTTGCAGGCAGCCAGTTGACCGATGGTGTCGATACCGTACCGGCTCAGCAGCTTCCGGGCGGCGCCACCTACATACAAAAGGTCTCCCACCGGCAGAGGCCACACCATCTCCCGCCAGCCCTCCAGGGGAATGACCGTGGTGGCGTCGGGCTTTTTGTAGTCACTGCCCAGCTTGGCGAAGACCTTGTTGAAGCTGACACCCACAGAGAGAGTCAGCCCCAGCTCCTCCCGTATGCGGCGGCGGAGGGTATCCGCCAGAGCCCTGGCATCTCCGCCGAAGAGATGGAGAGTGCCGGTCACATCCAGCCAGCTCTCATCGATGCCGAAGGGCTCCACCAGGTCGGTATACTGACTATAAATGTCATTGACCTTCTGAGAGTAGATCCGGTACAGGTGATGATGGGGCGGCAGCAGCACCAGGTCCGGGCACTTCTTTTTGGCCTGCCAGATGGTTTCCGCCGTCTGGACGCCGAAGCGTTTGGCGGGCTCATTCTTTGCCAGGATGATGCCGTGGCGGGAGGTGGGATCGCCGCACACCGCCGTGGGCACCTGCTTGAGTTCCGGGTGGCTCAGCAGCTCCACCGAGGCGTAAAAGCAGTTCAAATCGCAGTGCAGAATGATCCGTTCCATGATGCCCCCTCCCTTGTACCCCCCAGTGTAGCACATTTGTTCGCCTTTGAAAAGGGGGCGGATACGGGAGGTCCGATGACTTTTTCAATGCGGGTAAACAAATGAAAAATAGGGGGTTGCATTTTCTCTCAGGCTGTCGTATACTGACCGGAGAGAAAGCAACTGAATACTTTGTCTTCAGGGCGGGGCGCAATTCCCCACTGGCGGTAAAGTCCGCGAACGGTTGCCGAAAGGCATCCGCCGACCCGGTGAAACTCCGAGACCAACAGTAACAGTCTGGATGGGAGAAGATAAGTGCGGCAGAGCCGTGCGTGTTTCGACACGCTCCTTTGTTGCGGGTTCACCTTGGAGAAGTCAAAGAATCCAGGGTGTTTTCCAGCAACGAAAAGGAGTGTGCTTTTTTATGTCTGATCCCTCTGTCAATGTCGCTCCGGTCTCCGCCAGCCGTGACCGCACCCACAAGATCACAGTCACCGCCATGCTGTCCGCCGTGGCATTTTTGCTGATGTTCATTGAATTTCCCATTCCTGCCTTGATTCCCACTTTTGTGAAGATGGACATCTCTGATCTGCCGGAGCTACTGGCGGCCTTCTCCCTGGGGCCTGTCTACGGCGTGGCTGTGGCGTTTTTGAAGAACCTGCTGCACATCCTGTTCAAAGGCACTTCCTCCGCCTATGTGGGGGAGCTGTGCAACTTTTTGATGGGTGCCGTGTTCTCCCTGGGCGCCGGCTTCATCTACCGGCGGAAGAAGTCCCGGATCGGCTCCATTGCGGGCGCCGTCCTGATGGCCGTCCTCTCCGTGCCCCTGAACTACTTTGTGGTCTATCCCGCCTATGTGGTCTGCTACCAACTGCCGCTGGATGCTATTATCGGTATGTATCAGGAGATCCGCCCCTCCACCAATGGACTGCTGGAGTGCCTGATGGTTTTCAATATGCCCTTCACGTTTGTCAAGGGAATGTTGGATGTTCTGCTGTGCTTCCTGATCTACAAGCCCCTGTCTCCGCTGCTGCATAAGTGAGCTTGCCCTGTTGAAACGGCGTGCCAAATCTTGGCACGCCGTTTTTGTTTCCGGTCTTTACAAAAGAAAACATTTGTTCTATACTGGGAACAACACACCGAAGGGAGGAGACTGCCATGCGAGGACGTCAGTCCAGTTGCTGCTTCACCGGCCACCGGCCCGCCAAACTGCCCTGGCGGTACGATGAGGGTGACTCACGCTGTGTGGAACTGAAGAGCCGCATCCATGACGCGGTGGAGGCTGCCTATGACGAGGGCTACCGCCATTTTCTCTGCGGTATGGCTATGGGGTGCGACCTGTATTTCTGCGAGTGCGTGCTGGCGTTGCGGGATACCCATCCGGATGTGACTGTGGAGGCCGCCATCCCCTGCCCCACCCAGGCGGACGCCTGGCCCGCCGACCAGCGGGAACGGTATGAGCGGCTGGTGGCCACCTGTGATTTCGAGACGGTGGTCTCCTCCAAATACACCTCCTCCTGTATGCAGCGGCGGGACCGGTACATGGTAGACCACGCCTCGCTGCTGATCGCCGTCTTTGACGGCTCCCCCGGCGGGACCCAGTACACGGTGCAGTATGCCATGGGGCGTGGCCTGGACATCGTGGATCTGCCGGTGGTGACGGCCCGCTCTTGCGGCGATGAGGCCGATGTGCTATTCTGAGGAGGGGCAACCTGAGATTGCGGAACTTCCATGGCCGGTTGCTGGACAGCAACCGGCCATTTTGATAGCATGGAACCATCCATACAGAAGGGAGCGGACCCATGACATTCGGAGAAAAACTGCAAACCCTGCGTCAGCGCTCCGGCATGAGCCAGGACGCCCTGGCGGAGCGGCTGAATGTGAGCCGCCAGGCAGTCAGCCGCTGGGAGCGGGACGAGACCATGCCCGAGACCGACAAGGTAGTGGCTCTGGCGGATCTTTTTGGCGTCACCACAGACTATCTGCTGCGGCCGGAGATGCAACGGCAGACGCCACCGGTGGAGGACAAGCCGCCTCGCAGCGGTCCCGCCCGGGAGCGGGATACCATCAGCAGCCTGGGATACCTGGCCAAGACCAAGGGGTATCTGCTGGGCTGGGTGCTGATCGCCTGGGGGGTACTGGACCTGGTGACCCTGGCCCTGATGGGACTGGGGGTACTGAACTTTATGATCTGGTAAAGGAGGAGCGATGCAGATGAGTCCGATCGGAGGTGCATTGGGGATGGGGACCATTCTCCTGATTCCGGTGCTGTACGCCGCGTTGAAAATTGTGGCGGGGGTTCTGGTGCTCCGTTATGGAAAGCGGTACGCGGAAAAGGTGAAGCGGGAGGAACGGGAATGAGTTCGATTTTCTGGGGATTTTTCTTTATTTTTATCAATTTCAACTTGACAGTGAACCAGCATGTGCTGAATATCCTGCCGCCCTTTGTGGGCTATTTGCTGCTGATGCGGGGCACCCGGGACATGGAGGCGGAGAGCCCGCTCTTCGCCCCCATCCGCCCCTTCGCCGTGGGCATGGCTGTCTATACGGGGATTTTATGGCTGGGAGATCTACTGGGCGTCACCGGCCAGGGGAGCTGGCTGGGGACGCTGCTGGGCTTGGCCGCTATGGCGATCTCCCTGTATGTGTCCTGGTCGGTTGTGCAGGCCATCCGGGATGTGGAGAGCCGCCGGGGGGCTGATCTGAACAGCACCTCCCTGAAAACCGCCTGGACCGTGCTGGCCGTGGCCCAAGTGGCCGCCTACGTCCTGGCGCTGTTGGTCTCTTTGCTGGCTCTGCTGGGCGTGATCGCCGGCCTGGTGGGCATCGTCTGGTTCCTGGTGGCCCTCTGGCGCAGCCGGAGAAATTATGAGGCCCTGCCGCCTCTGGGCGGCGTGGCCATGGATTGAGCATGGAAGGGAAGCGGTATGATGGAAACAGTGCTGCCCCTCTCCCAACTGGGGGAGATGACGGCCTATATGGACGAGCGGGTCCTTCGTCATATCTATGAGGGCCAAAGCGAGGCCTTCGAGGGGTTCGAGGGTTTCGATCTGATCGCCTTCGACTGGTACGACGTCCACAGCGATTGGACGGAGGACGCCCAGTTTCTGCTGTATCTGGACCGGGAGCGGCTGTTCTGCTTCTGTGAGGAGGAGCGGGGACTGAAGCGGGCCCGGGAGATCTTCTCCACTTTGAAAGAGGAGGAGAGCCTCACCAACCAGCAGCTTCTCCACCGCTTTTTCGTCCGGTTGCTGATGGGGGACATGGACCATCTGGATGAACTGGAGGGGGAAATTGCCGACGGGGAGGAAGCTGTTTTGGCCGACGCCGACGGCGCCTGTCTGGAGAAGATCGCCGCCTGGCGGCGGGAGCTGCTGCGGCTGCGGCGGTACTACGAGCAGTTAGATTCCATCTTCCGAGAGCTGTCGGACAATGAAAACGGGCTTTTACAGCCGGAGACCGCCCGACGCTTCGCCAATCTGAATAACCGGACGGAGCGGTACTTGAATACCGTCCAGGACCTGCGGGAGTCCGTGGCCCACCTGCGGGAGGCCTATCAGTCCCAGCTCTCCATACGCCAGAACGACCTGATGAAGGTTTTCACCGTAGTGACCGCGGTATTCCTGCCTCTGACGCTGCTGACCGGGTGGTACGGTATGAATTTCGCCTCCATGCCGGAGCTCCACTGGCGGTATGGTTATCCGGCAGTGATAGTACTGGGGATAGCGATCGTGGGGGGCCTGTTATATTGGTTCAAGCGGAAAAAGTGGCTGTAAGGGCTTGCAATGCCCGTCGAAACATGATAATATCATTTCGTTAATTTGATAGATTGTGGACCGGGGAGCTTGTACAACAGGCTGAGAGGAAGCTGGGAGCTTCGACCCGTGACCTGATGTGGGTAATGCCAACGTAGGGAGCCGTCAATGATCGACGCGCGGGGATATCCCCGTGTACCAACGCCTTCCCGGCAGCCCGGGAAGGCGTTTTTTTCGTCCCGCCTACTGCCACCCGGAAGCGGAGATATGCCCTGTGGAGAGCGCGCCGGTCCATGGTCAGAACAACAAGGAGGAAGATCTCTATGCTGCAACTGTTCGTCAATGCCGAGGGGGGCCTCACCACAGCCGGATATGTTTTCAGCGTCATCCTGATGGTGGCCTTTTTGCTGGCGGGCCTGGCCCTGTCCGGCGGAAAAGAGAAAAAGGGCATGAGCGCCCGGCACCTGGCCTACTGCGCCATGGCAGTGGCCCTGGCCTACGTCACGTCCTTCATCAAGCCCATTGAGATGCCCTACGGTGGGTCTGTAACTCTTTTGAGCATGCTGTTCATCGTGCTGATCGGGTATTGGTACGGTGTCCGCACCGGCGTTATGGTGGGTCTGGCCTACGGTATCCTGCAATTCTTGCAGGAGCCCTATTTCCTGACGCTGTTCCAGGTCTGCTGCGATTATGTGTTCGCCTTCGCGGCCCTGGGTCTTTCCGGCTTGTTCCGGGGGAAGAAGAACGGTCTGCTCATCGGCTACATCGTGGCGGTGCTGGCCCGGGGCTTTTTCCATTCCCTGGGCGGGTATCTGTACTGGATGGACTATATGCCGGAGAACTTCCCCCAGTCCCTGAAGGCAGTGTACCCCATTGTTTATAATTACAGCTACCTGCTGGCGGAGGGCATCATTACCGTAATTGTGCTGAAGATCCCGGCAGTCGGCAAGGCCCTGGAACGGGTGAGCAGAAGCGCGGTGCGGTAAGCCAGGGGGTGCAAAGCGTCCCAACGGCGACCGTCGTTTGACATTGTCATATTCATGGAAAAAGGCCGCCCATTCGGGCGGCCTTTTTGGATGTACATTCACTTTTTGCAGCCCTGACAATGGGCGCAGTCACCGCCGCAGGCACCGCCATGACGGCGGCAGGACCGAAGGGCGAATACCAGCCAAGCTCCCAGAGCCAGCAGGATCAACAGTTCCATTGGCACCCTCCTTACAGTACCAGCAATGCCAGATGATACACAATGAAGGCCACCACCCAGGCGATCACGCATTGGTTCAGGGAGACGCCAGCGGCCTTCCAGCCGGAATTCAGTTCCCGGCGCACAGCGGAGATGGCTGCCACACAGGGGGTGTACAGCAGGGTGAAGGCCAGAAAACTGACGGCAGTGACGGGGGTAAACAATGTGCCCAGTGTGGCGCCTACCTCAGACCCGGCACCGGTGAGAATGCCCAGGGTGGAGATGACGGACTCCTTGGCGATGAAGCCGGTAATAAGGGACGTGGATACCCGCCAGTCCCCAAAGCCCAGGGGGGTGAACAGGGGAGCGATCCAGGCGCCCACAGTGGCCAGCAGGCTGTTGGCGCTGTCGGTCACCAGGTTCAGCCGGGTGTCAAAGGTCTGGAGGAACCACACCACGATGGTGGCCACGAAGATGATGGTGAAGGCCCGGGTCAGAAAATCCTTGGCCTTGTCCCAGCAGAGCTGTCCCACACTTTTCAGGGAGGGGAAGCGGTAATTGGGCAGCTCCATGACGAAGGGTACCGGGTTGCCCCGGAAAGCGGTGGCTCCCAGGACCTTGGCGGCCAGAATACCCACCAAAATTCCCAGCAGATACAGCCCGATCATCACCAGAGCCCGCCAGCGGGGAAAGAAGGCGGCGGTAAACACGCCGTAAATGGGGATCTTTGCCGAGCAGCTCATAAAGGGTGTCAGGAGAATCGTCATGCGCCGGTCCCGCTCCGAGGCCAGGGTCCGGGTGGACATAATGGCAGGCACGGAGCAGCCGAAGCCGATCAGCATCGGCACGATACTGCGGCCGGACAGGCCGATCTTCCGCAGCAACTGGTCCATGACAAAGGCCACACGGGCCATGTAGCCGGTGTCTTCCAGAATGGAGAGAAAGAAGAAAAGGACCACGATAATGGGCAAAAAGCTCAGTACACTGCCCACTCCGGCAAATACACCGTCAATTACCAGACTGTGGACCACCGGGTTCAGACCGTAGGCTGTCAGTCCCGCATCCACGGCGGCGGTGAGGGAATCAATACCTGCCGCCAGCAGGTCCGACAGGACGGCACCAATGACGTCGAAGGTCAGATAGAAAATGGCCAGCATAATCGCAAAGAACAGCGGCAGGGCCAGATACCGGTTGGTAACGACTCGGTCAATGGTCTCGCTGCGCTGCCGCTCCCGGGATTCATGACACTTGACCACATTACCGGCGCAGACGCTCTCGATAAAGTTGTAACGCATGTCTGCCAGGGCGGCGTTGCGGTCCATGCCGTGCTCGGTCTCCATCTCCTGAACGCTGTGCTCGATCAGCTCCAGTTCGTTCTGATCCAGGTTCAGCCGGGTGCAAATATCCTTGTCTCCCTCGATTAGCTTGGTGGCGGCGAAGCGCACCGGGATACCGGCGGCCTCCGCGTGGTCCTCGATCTGGTGGACCACCGCGTGGATGCAGCGATGGACCGGGCCGGGAGAGCAGAAGTCGTACACCGTGGGATAGACTTTATTTTTCGCTGTGGAGACAGCGATCCGCACCAGCTCGTCCACGCCCTGGTTCTTTACAGCGGAAATGGGTACCACCGGAATGCCCAGAGCCTGGCTGAGGCCCTTCACATCAATGGTGCCGCCACCGCTGGTCACCTCGTCCATCATGTTCAATGCCAGCACCATGGGGATACGCATTTCCATCAACTGCAGCGTCAGGTACAGGTTCCGCTCGATATTGGTGGCGTCCACGATATTGATGATGCCGTCAGGCTTCTGATTCAGGATGAAGTCCCGGGTGACGATCTCCTCCGGCGTATAGGGTCGGATGGAGTAAATGCCCGGCAGGTCTACCACGGTACAGTCCTTTTGGCCCCGGATGGCGCCGGACTTCTGATCTACGGTGACACCGGGAAAGTTGCCCACATGTTGGTTGGAGCCGGTGAGCTGGTTGAACAGCGTGGTTTTGCCGCAGTTTTGATTGCCGGCCAGGGCGAAAATCACGGCTTCTTCACCTCCACAGTAATGTTCCGGGCATCCTCTTTTCGCAGTGACAGAGCATAGCCCCGCACCCGAAGCTCAATAGGGTCCCCCAGGGGAGCCACCTTTTCCACCCGCACAGTGGTGCGGGGAATCAGCCCCATATCCAGCAGGTGGCAGCGCAGAGCCCCCTCGCCGTCCACGGCAGTGATCACGGCCTCCTGTCCCAGAGGCAACATATCCAGTGTCATGTGTATCCCTCCCGAAAGTTAGCTTTATCTAACAATTTCAAGTTTACCACGGCGCAGGAACCCGGACAAGCGGGAATGGGCACAAAAGCGTAGAATCTTGGCGGCGGGAATTGTGCAATTTCCATAGCTCTGTCAGATTGTATCTTGACAGTCCCCGGCAACCGCATGGTATACTGTCGGGGAGGTGAAACACATGCTGACATTCAACCATTTTAATTTCAATGTGTCCGATCTGGACAAGTCTCTGGCGTTCTACAAAGAGGCGCTGGACCTGGAGCCGGTGGGAGAGCGGAAAGTGGCCGAGGACGGTAGCTTCATCATCGTCTATCTCGGTGATGGCAAGACGGATTTCCGCCTGGAGCTGACGGCGCTGCGAGACCATCCCCAGAAATACGACCTGGGGGAGTGCGAGTTCCATCTGGCCCTGCGGGCTGACGACTACGAGGCGGCCCACGCCCGCCACGCCGCTATGGGTTGCATCTGTTTTGAGAACCCGGCCATGGGAATATACTTTATTACTGATCCGGACGGCTATTGGATTGAGATCATCCCCACCCGGTAAGCACAAAAAAGGACCGGCTCTCAGAGCCGGTCCTTTGCTGTTTTTTCACCACACCAGAGTGGAGAAGTAGTCTTCCACGGTCTCCGCCCGGCGGATCAGCTCCACAGAGCCGTCCTCCTTCAGCAGCAGCTCGGCGGAACGCAGCTTGCCGTTGTAGTTATAGCCCATGGCGTGGCCGTGGGCGCCGGTGTCGTGGATCACCAGCAGATCTCCCATATTCACCTTGGGCAGCATCCGATCCACAGCGAATTTGTCGTTGTTCTCGCACAGGCCGCCCACCACGTCGTACTTGTGGTCGCAAGGGGCGTTCTCCTTGCCCATGACGGTGATGTGGTGGTAGGAGCCGTACATGGCGGGCCGCATCAGGTTGCAGGCGCAGGCGTCCACGCCGATATACTCCTTGTAGATGTGTTTTTCGTGAATGGCCCGGGTCACCAGATGGCCGTAGGGCGCCAGCATGAATCGGCCCAGCTCCGTATACAGCGCCACGTCGTCCATGCCGGCCGGCACCAGAATCTCCTCATAGGCCTGCCGGACACCCTCGCCGATGGCAGCGATGTCGTTTTCCGGCTGTTCGGGACGGTAGGGGATACCCACGCCGCCGGAGAGATTGATAAAGGTGATGTGAACGCCGGTCTCCTCTTTCAGCTCCACCGCCAACCGGAACAGGATCCGGGCCAGGGCGGGATAGTAGTCATTGGAGAGCGTGTTGGAGGCCAGGAAGGCATGGATGCCAAACTCCTGGGCACCCTTTTCTGCCAGGCTGGTAAAGGCCTGGGCGATCTGAGCCCGGGTCATGCCGTACTTGGCGTCGCCGGGGTTGTCCATCACCTGGAAGCCCTCCCGGGTTTTAGATAAGGTGAACACGCCGCCGGGATTGAAGCGGCAGCAGATCTTCTTTGGAATAAAGCCGATGGACTGCTCCAGATAGTCCACCAACGTCAGATCGTCCAGATTGATGATGGCGCCCAGACGGCTGGCAAGCTGGAACTCCTCGGCGGGCGTGTCGTTGGAGGAGAACATGATATCCTCGCCGGTAATACCGCACTTCTCCGCCATCAGCAGTTCTGTCAGGGAGGAGCAGTCACAGCCACAACCCTCTTCCTTGAGAATTTTCAAAATAGCGGGGGTGGGGGTGGCTTTTACGGCGAAGTACTCCCGGTAGCCGGGGTTCCACGCAAAGGCGGCCTTCAGCCGGCGGGCATTTTCCCGGATGCCCCGCTCATCGTAGATGTGGAAGGGGGTGGGATATTTGGCGGCGATGGCCTCCAACTGGTCTTTGGTGACAAAAGGTGTTTTCATGGGAGTAGACCTCGAATCCTTCATTGAGAGTGGCGGCCCGAAAGCGGCCGCGAACAACAGGTTTTATTTTACGGTGCCGGAACCGCTTCTGTCAAGGAATTTGCCGAAAAATGGCGGCCACACAGGAAAATTTCTCGGAAAACAAAGACTACTTGGCAGCCGGGCTATTCTATGAAAAAAACAGCCCTTGTTTTCCGATTGGGGCCGTATTACAATGAAAACCGTCAAGAATGAACGTATAGGAGGAATCAGCCATGAAGAAGATCACTGTGGACGCCATTGGGCAGCAGTGCCCGATTCCGGTGGTGAAGGCCACCCGTGCTCTGGGGGAGATGACGGAGCCGGGGATACTGGAGGTGTTGGTGGACAATGAGATCGCTGTGCAGAACCTCCAGCGGATGGCCTCCGGCCACCATCTGACCGCCAAGGCGGAGAAGCTGGGTGAACAGCGGTTCTCTGTGACCATGGAGGTGACGGATCCGACGGCGGGCGCCGCGCCTCTGGAGGAGCCGGAGATGACCTGTGCTCCCGATGCCCGGGGAGATTTTCTGGTGGCGGTGGACACCGATGTCATGGGACGGGGCAGCGACGAGCTGGGCCGGACATTGATGAAGGGCTTCCTCTTTGCCGTCAGCCAACTGCCGGTGCTGCCCCGGACCATTCTCTTTTATAATGGCGGCGCCCATCTCACCACAGAAGGCTCCGATTCCCTGGAGGACCTGAAGAACATGGAGGCCCAGGGCGTGGAGATCCTCACCTGCGGCACCTGTCTCAACCACTATGGCCTGACGGAGAAGCTGGCGGTGGGCGGTGTCACCAACATGTACACCATTGTGGAGAAGCTGGCCGGCGCCGGAAAGGTGGTCAAGCCGTGATCTACCTGGACAAC
>URXS01000053.1 GCA_900551885.1 uncultured Oscillibacter sp. | reverse complement strand
CGCTACCTCCATTGGCGCGCAGAACTGGAGAGCATTCGCCGGGAGCTGGGGCTTGTCCCGCCGGGCCCGGCGGGCGGGCCGCTCCAGATACGGACCCTGGGGCCCTATTTTCTGGTGAGCGGGGCTATGGAGTTGGCGGTGCCGCCGCTGCTGCGCCTGGCGGAGGGGACCAGTGACATCCCGGTGCTGACGGGACTGTTCTACCCCTATCTGCTGCTGCCCTTCGTGTGTCTGGCTGTGGGCTGGTCGGCGGGGCGGAGGCTGGGCCTGACCCTGGTGCTGCCGGCGGCCTGCGCCGCCCTGACGGTGCCCCATGTATTTTTGCTGTACAATGCCTCCTCCCTGTTCCAGGCAGGCGTAGCCGCTGCGTTTGCTTTGCTGGGAAATCTGGCAGGGGCGGCTTGGCAACGGCTGAAAAGGGAGCGTAAGCAGCGTGAAGGACTGTGAAGTGAGACTGTACAATGCGATTTTTCCGGTGTGGCTTCTATGGCTGCTCTTTCCGTGGATGTGGCTGGTGATCCTGCCGGGAAATCTGCTGATCGATGTCCTGGTGGTCTTCATTGCCCTGCTGGCTTTAAAGCGGCAGGACAAGGGGCGGCTGATGAAGCGCCTTTGGTGGCGGGTGTGGCTGCGGGGCTTTGCCGCCGACGCCATCGGCGTGGGATGGCTGCTCTTGGCCCTGGTGCTGTATGAAGCGGGAGGCCGTGACGCTTTCTGGCTGTCGTGGCTGGGGCCGGTCATGTATAACCCCTTTGTGCACCCGGTGGCCTTTCTCTGGACAGCGGCCGCCGTGGCCATCTCCGGGGTGTGCATCTACTTCTTTGACCGGCAGGCTCTCCGGGAGACTCCGGGCCTGACAGAGCGGGAGAGCCATATCATCGCCCTGGCCCTGGCCATTGTCACTGCTCCCTGGACCTTTTTCATCCCGGTGTCTTAAAAATTGCCGCGGACCGCGGAACCAAACCGCCGCCTCCTGCGTCTCAAGGGACAGAGGAGGCGGCGGTTGCGCCGCCTGAAAAAGAATCGGTCCATCCCCTGGGAGAGAGGGGGACAGATTCTGCAAGGGAGGTCTCTGAGATGAAAAAATGGTGCCTGTTTTTGAGCGTCTATGCCATCTTGTGCCTGCTGGCGGCCTGCGCCGCCGGGGGCGGTACTTCTTCTTCGGAGGAGGCCCCGGCAGAGGAGCCCCAGGAGAGCACCGTGGTGTGCCGGGTGATCTCGGTGACGGACAGCGGCACGCTGATCCTGGCGGAGCGGGACAAGGATACCGGACTTTACACCCTCTCCCTGGCGGACCAGGCCATCACCCTGGACGGCGGGGCCTTCGACCCGGCGGCGCCTGGGGCGTATCAGACCCTGCCCGGCGGCTCCCTGGCCGGGACCACGGTGACGGTGACCTTTGACGGCGGCATCCAGGAGTCCTGGCCCATGGGCTTTTCCAACGTCACGGCCCTGGATTTTTCCACAGAGGACTTTGACAATCTGGGGGATTTGTACCTGCGGGTGCTGGAGGACCTGTGGAATGTGGACAGCGCCATGAACGAAACCATCACGGAGTTGGGGGTGGACCTGTCCACCACCCGTCTTACGGGCAGTGAGCGGGAGGCAGTGGCCTATGCCTTCGGCGCCGCCCACGGCCTCATGGCTATGGAGGCCACGTTCGAAGAACTGGTGGACCAGGGCTATATCAGCGCGTCACCCCTCCTGGCCTCCGGGTCGGATGAGGAGATCCAGGAGCCGGAGCACTACTTTTATGAGTGGAAGGATGGGTGTCTGTTCTCCATCACGGAGAGCGACGAGCCAGTGGTTTTCAGCATGCCAAGCCAGGCGCCTGGCCGGGAGACGACTGACTATGAGGGAATCCGGTTCGACGCAGAAAAGTGGAGAACGTCCCTGGCGGCCTATATCTTTTACAACTGCACCGCCGCCCGGGCGGCAGGCGGCGCCTGGGGAGATTATACGGTGGAGTCAGAAATAGTGGCCTGAAATGGCGGGAAAATCCCGATTCCTCTTGTAAAAGTTTCCCGGATGGAGTACAATACTCTATTATTGTTCCAGCAAAAACGAGAAAAACGGGTGAATTTCAAATGAGCTACACGAAAATCGCGGCAATTTACGCCGACAGCCAGGCCTTGGCGGGCCAGACCGTCACCGTGGGCGGCTGGGTCCGCACCATCCGGGACATGAAGACCTTCGGCTTCATCGAGCTGAACGACGGCTCCTGCTTCCGCAATCTCCAGGTGGTCATGGAGGCCGGCACCCTGGATAACTACAAGGACATCGCCGCCCAGAACGTGGGCGCGGCCCTGATCGTCACCGGCACTGTGGTGCTGACGCCGGAGGCCAAGCAGCCTCTGGAGCTGAAGGCCACCACCATCGCCGTGGAGGGTGTCTCCACCCCCGACTATCCTCTGCAGAAGAAGCGCCACAGCGTGGAGTTCCTGCGGACCATTCAGCACCTGCGGCCCCGGACGAATCTGTTCTCCGCCGCCTTCCGGGTGCGCTCTGTGGCCGCCTACGCCATCCACCAGTTCTTCCAGGACCGTGGTTTTGTCTATGTGAACACCCCCATCATCACCGCCAGCGACTGCGAGGGCGCCGGTGAGATGTTCCAGGTGACCACGCTGGACCTGGAGAACGTGCCGAAAAACGAGGACGGCACTGTGGATTACACCAAGGATTTCTTCGGCAAGCGGGCCAGCCTCACCGTGTCCGGCCAGCTCAACGCAGAGAACTTCGCCATGGCCTTCGGCAACGTGTACACCTTCGGCCCCACCTTCCGGGCGGAGAACTCCAATACGCAGCGCCACGCCGCCGAGTTCTGGATGATCGAGCCGGAGATGGCTTTCTGCGACCTGGCGGGCGACATGGATGTGGCGGAGGCCATGATCAAGTATATCATCACCACTGTTCTGACCAAGTGCCCCGACGAGATCAACTTCTTCAACGCCTTCGTGGACAAGGGCCTGAAGGAGCGGCTGGAGCATGTGGCCTCCTCCGACTTCGTCCGGGTCAGCTACACCGACGCGGTGAAGATCCTGGAGCAGAACAACGACAAGTTCGATTTCAAGGTGTACTGGGGCTGCGACCTGCAGACCGAGCACGAGCGCTATCTCACCGAGCAGGTCTACAAGTGCCCGGTGTTCGTCACCGACTATCCCAAGGAGATCAAGGCTTTCTACATGCGCCTCAACGACGACGGCAAGACCGTGGCCGCGGCGGACTGCCTGGTGCCCGGCATCGGCGAGATCATCGGCGGCAGCCAGCGTGAGGAGCGCATCGACATTCTGGAGGGCCGCATCAAAGAGCTGGGCATGAAGCCGGAGGACTACTGGTGGTACTGCGACCTGCGGCGTTACGGCACCTGCCGCCACGCGGGCTTCGGCCTGGGCTTCGAGCGGATGGTGATGTACCTGACCGGCATCTCCAACATCCGGGACGTGGAGCTCCATCCCCGGACCGTGGGTAATGCGGATTTTTGATCAAACGTGCGAAAAAAGGGGAATGGCACTGCCATTCCCCTTTTTTTGTTTTCAGGACCGTGCGGTAACCCGACTCCATTTTTGCCGGGGGCCAGAAAACCGTTGTCTCCTGCCAATTGACAGAATCCCCGCAAAAAGGGTATGATACGATTAAGAGAACGTTAAAAAGGAGGCTCTCATGCTGCAAAAGGAGCTGCTCTATGCCGCCATCGGCACAGGCTGCACGTGTCTTGCCACGGTGCTGGGCGCTGCCATGGTGTTTTTCTTCAAAAAGGAGATGTCCTCCGTTACTCAGAAGGTGTTTCTGGGCTTCGCGGCGGGTGTGATGATTGCGGCCTCGGTATGGTCGCTGCTGATCCCCGCCATGGAGACGGCGGAGGAAGCGGGCGGCAACGTATTTTTGCCGGTGGGCGGAGGCTTTGTGCTGGGTGGTGTGTTCTTGCTGCTGCTGGACCGCCTGCTGCCACATCTGCACCTGGACAGCGATCAGCCGGAGGGCCTGCCGTCCCACTGGAAACGCACCACCATGATCGTGCTGGCAGTGACCCTCCACAACATCCCGGAGGGCATGGCCGTGGGCCTCAGTTTTACCGTGGCAGCCCGGGACGGTGGCGCCCTGGCAGGGGCCGTTGCCCTGGCCATCGGTATGGGATTGCAGAACTTCCCGGAGGGGGCGGCGGTGTCCCTGCCTATGCGCTCCCAGGGCGTTTCGGCGGGGAAGGCCTTTGCCTGCGGCGCGGCCTCCGGCGTGGTGGAGCCCATCTTCGGGTTACTGACGGTACTGGTGGCCGGCAGTGTCAGCGGGCTGATGCCTTGGATTCTGTCCTTTGCAGCGGGGGCCATGATCTACGTGGTGGTGGAGGAGCTGATCCCGGAGGCCCATCTGGGGGAGCACTCCCACGCCGGTACGGTCAGTGTGATGGCGGGATTTCTGGTGATGATGCTGCTGGACACGGCTCTGGGCTAAAGACACCAGCCGCTTTGTGAATGGTTGAGAGGCGAGCCCCCTGGGGCCCGGGACGCAGAGAAAAGGAGGAGACAGGTATGGAACGCACGCCTCATTACGACAGCTACGTGAAGATTTTGCAAGAGGAGCTGATTCCCGCCATGGGCTGCACAGAGCCCATCGCCATCGCCCTGGCCGCCGCCAGGGCCCGTCAGGCGCTGGGGGCGGAGCCGGAGGCCTGCCGGGCGGAGGTCAGCGGCAACATTGTGAAAAACGTTAAGGCCGTTACCGTGCCGAACACCGGGGGCCTCAAGGGTATTGAGGCCGCTGTGGCTGCCGGTATCGTGGGTGGACGGCCGGAGCTGGAGCTGGAAGTGCTCTCCCAGGTGACGCCGGAGGAGATCAAAGCCATGCGTGATTTCCTGGACCGGTGCCCCATCAAGGTGGCTCTGGGCGGCGAGGGCCGGATCTTTTACATCAATGTGACCGTCATCGGCGGCGGGCACTCCGCCTGCTGTGAGATTATGGATTTCCATACCAACATTACCCGGGTCATGCGGGACGAGCAGATTCTCTTCCAAGGCGGCGTCACCGGCGGTCAAACAGAGGAGACGGACCGGTCTGTTCTCAATGTGGAGGAGATCGTTCAGTTTGCTGACTGCCTGGACGTGGCTGATGTAGAGGAGACGCTGGGGCGGCAGATTGACTATAACAGCGCCATCTCCGAACAGGGCCTGAAAGGCGGCTGGGGTGCCGAGGTGGGCCGTACCATCCGGTCCATGTATGGCGACAGCCTGCCGGTCCGGGCCAGGGCCGCGGCTGCCGCCGGATCTGACGCACGGATGAGCGGCTGCCGGTGATCATCGTCTCCGGCAGCGGCAACCAGGGCATGACCGCCTCTCTTCCGGTGATCGAGTACGCCAAGGATCGAGGTGCCAGCCGGGAGGAGTTGCTGCGGGCCCTGGCGGTGGCGGACCTGATCACCATTCATCAGAAGACCAGCATCGGCCGCCTGTCTGCCTTCTGTGGGGCGGTCAGTGCCGGTAGCGGCGCTGCCGCCGGCATCGCCTATCTGGAGGGCGGCCGGTATGAGGTCATCGCTCACACCATTGCCAATGCCCTGGCCATCTGTTCCGGCATGATCTGTGATGGGGCCAAGCCCTCCTGCGCCGCCAAGATCGCCTCCGCTGTGGATGCGGGGTTGGTGGGATACCATATGTACCTCGACGGCGAGCATCAGTTTGTGGACGGCGAGGGTATCATCCACAAGGGTGTGGAGAACACCATCGGCAATGTGGGGCGCCTGGCCCGCCAGGGCATGCGACAGACCGACGAGGAGATCCTGGATATCATGGTGGGCTCCTGAAAAAACACATGGGAAAAGCGCCCGGCCGCTGGCCGGGCGCTTTTTTGCTTTTAAGACTGCTTTCCCAGAGGCGTATGCCGCCGCAGCACCGGCTCCATGATCAGCAGCTTCACAAGACCGATCAGAGCGTAACCCAGAAGTACCCAGAAGCCCATCAGGGTCATGAAGGTCCTGGCGTAAAGAAAGAGCAGCACCAGAGGCAGGCAGTCCACCGCCAGCCCCAGGGCGGAGCGCCACAGCTCCCCCAGGCCCAACAGGAAGGCTTTCCGCAGTACCGGACCGATTCCGCGGCAGCCGGACGCCAGCAGGGGGAACGCCCACTGGAGCACAAAGGCCAACACCGCTCCAGATACCAGCAGCGGCAACAGAGCAAAGGCGTTGTTCAAAAGCCCCCGGGCCGCCGTCAGCCATGCCGCCGCCAGCCACGCTGCTCCCAGAGCCAGGGCCGGTAGCCACAGTGCCGTGGCGGTGCGCCAGTAACGGCGGAAAGCGCGGAAAAACGCGCCCGGGGCGGCGTCAAAGCTCAGATTCCGCCGTTCCAACAGCACGGCATAGAGAGCGGTTGTGGAGGCACCCATGGTCACCACCGGAATGCTGCACACCAGCCAGCACAGGTTGCATACCACCAGTAAGGCCACCTGTCCCACCCGGGTCATCAGTGGGGAGTTGTCGGAGACCAGATCGGAGAATTTTTTCCACAGCCCTCCGGATTTTTTCATGGAGACCTTCCTCCCAGAAAAAGTGTTGGAAATACACGGCTTTGGCAATTTTCTGCAACTAGTATAGAGAAAAAAATCCAACTTGTCAATGCGAAGAGGTGGACCCACGAATGAAAAAGGAGACTGTAAGCGGTTACAATAAGCTGGCAGAATGAATAAAAAAGATAAAAATATTTTATTTACTTTGGATGAATTTACAATTCGCGCTTGCTTTTTACGGAAAACAATGGTAGATTGGCACTAGAGGAACTGGACAGAGTATTTCTGCCCTGGTTTTTATCGATGATTTTGTAACCGCTTACATTACTGGGACGGAGGGCACCTTGAATCCTACCATTTACGATGTTTCCAAACTCTCCGGCGTCTCCACCGCCACCATTTCCCGCGCATTCTCCAATCCGGAGCAGGTGCGGGAGTCCACCCGGCGGAAGGTATTTGAGGCGGCCGAGGTACTGCATTATTCTCCCAACGCCATCGCCCGGGCCATGGCCCGGCAGCGGACCGACAAGCTGGCGTTCCTGATCTGCAAAAAGGACGCCACTATTCTCGATGAGTTTTACGCCGCCATCTGCGAGGGCATCATGCGGGAGACCAACAAGTCCGATTACCAATTGCTGATTTCCACGGCGGCGGACTGGCGTCAGACCCCCAGCACCGCTCAGCGCAAGCAGGTGGAGGGGGTCATTCTGGGCGGCAATGCACAGGCGGATCTGGTGTCAGAGTTCCAGAGTCAGCACATCGCTGTGGTCCTGGTCAACAACCGGATGGCGGGTTTTGAGCTGCCCTGTGTGCTTTCCGACGAGTACGGCGGCGTCCGCCAGGCTCTGGAGCACTTGATTGAGCGGGGCCACCGGCACATCGGCATGATCGCCGGTCGGTTTTCCCCTTATATTGTGGGAGCCCGGTACAGCGCCTTTTTGAGCATCACCCAGGAGCACGGTATCCACACCGAGGCGCAGGATATCCAGATGTGCGATGCCGATGTGGACGACGCGGCCCGTGCCGCCCTGGAACTGCTGGACCGGCCGGACCGGCCCACCGCTGTCTTTGGCGCCAACGATGTGGTGGCCGCCGGAATCCTGAAGGCGGCCCACCGCTTGGGACTTCGGGTGCCAGAGGATGTGGCCGTGGTGGGGTTCGACGATTCCACCGTCTGCGGGATGCTGGAGCCGGAGCTGACCTCGGTGCGGATCAACTGCCGCCGGATGGGAGAGCTATGTGTGGAGCGCCTGCGGGCCCTTCTGGCCGGGGAGGAGTGTCCCCCCGTCACCACGGTACCCACGGAGCTGCATGTGCGCGGCACTACCTGAGCGGGGCCGCATGGTATTTGCCTGAATTTGACATACTTTTGATCGAGTGGGGATAGTACCAGCCGGGGACACCCGGTATACTTGGAAGCCGGGACTCACGGCTTCCCGGTAAACGCAAGGAGGAGATAGCATGAGAGCGAAAAAACGAGCCGGATCGGTCGGGAAATTCCTGGGATGTGCGGTGCTGCTGGTGGTTGCTCTGTTTCCCATCTACTGGCTGCTGGCCATGGCCATCCGGCCTACCGACGAAATGACGGGGCACATCTCGCTGATTCCCCATGCCCTGACGATCGAGCATTTTGCCAAGCTGTTTACGGAGAAGGGGTTTGGAACGGCGATTGTCAACAGTCTCCAGACGACCTTCGGTTCTCTGGTGCTGTCCCTGGTGGTGGGAATCTGCGCGGCATACGTGCTGGCCAGACGCCGGTTCAATTTCGGCCTGAAGCGGCCGGTGACGTATTGGATTCTGCTGGTGCGTGTTCTGCCGCCGGTGGCGTTCACCATCCCGCTGTACACCATGTTTAGCAAGGCGGGCCTTCTGAACACCAAGCTCCCCGTGATGCTGGCCTGTGTGCTGATCAACGTGCCGCTGATCATCTGGTTCCTCATCAGCTTCTTCCAGGACCTGCCGGAGGAGGTGGAGGAGAGCGCCAAGGTGGACGGCGCCACGGAGTGGCAGTTGTTCTGCCGCATCGTGCTGCCCCTGGTGGCGCCCGGCATCGCGGCGGTGGCCATGCTGTCCTTCATGTATGCCTGGAACGAGTACACCTACACCGTGATTTTCACCCGCAGTCCCGCCAACAACACCGTGCCTCTGGCCCTGTCCGTACTGAATACGGAGGATAACCTGACCAACTTCGGCCTGGTGGCCGCCGGAGGCGTCATGTCCGTGATCCCCATTACCCTGTTTGTGATCTTTGCGCAGAACTACTTGATCTCCGGTTTGTCAAGCGGCGCTGTCAAAGAGTAACAAAATAGAGATTCAACAACAAACGACTGAAAGGAACAACTGAGATTAGGAGGAAAAGAAATGAAAAAATGGTTTGCCTTGCTCCTGGCCCTGGTCATGTCCCTGTCCCTGGTCGCCTGCGGCGGTGGTGACGACACATCCACTGATACCGGCGACAGTGGTGATTCCGCCTCCGGCGAGCCCACAAAAATGACCCTGATTCTCCGCGGCGGTGCTTATGGCGAGTCCTTGGAGGCCTGCCTGCCCGCCTTTGAGGAGGAGCACAATGTGGATATCGAAGTGATGCTGATGTCCTTCGATGACCTGCACACCGGTATCGCCCTGGACGCCGTCAATCCTGAGGGCACCTACGACCTGTGCATGGTGGACGGCTCCTGGATGGCCGAATTCACCGCCAACGGCGTGTTGGCCAACCTCAGCGAGATGGGTTACAGCTTCGACGACGACGTCATTCCCGCCACCACCACCATCTGCAAGGTGGATGATGACATCTATCTGGCTCCCTACTACGGCAACGTGACTGTCATGATGTACAACAAGCAGTTGCTCTCCGATGCCGGCTATGCTCCGGAGGACATTGACAGCTTCGCCGACATCATGGACATCGCCCAGAAGACCAAGGCCGCCGATTCCAGCAAGAACGGCTTCCTGATCCGCGGCGGCAGCGCCGATAACATTCTCTCCGACTTCCTGCCCCACCTGGTGATCCACGGCGGCTGGGTTGTGGATGAGAACAACCAGCCCACCGTGAACACGCCCGAGTTCAAGGCCGCTATGGAAGAGTATCTGGCTCTGTATGAGCTGGGCAGCACCCTGGACAAGGACGACATCGTAGCTTCTGTCACCGCCGGTGAGACCGCCATGGCCCAGATCTGGCCCGGCTGGTACACCCCCACCGCTGACGGCCCTGCAAACTATACCACCATTCCTACCAAACTCACGGATGACTCCGAGCCTGTAGACGCCGTGGCGCTGCAGGGTGTGTGGTGCATCGGTATCCCCAACAACGCCCCCCACAAAGACCTGGCTCTGGAGCTGCTGGAGTACGTGATGAGCCCCGAGGTACAGCTTGCTTCCATCGAGAACAACGGCGTGCCCTGCCGTTACTCCTGCCTGCTGGATGAGACCATCCTGCAGACCTATCCCCATCTGGAGACCGTTTGCGGCGCTTTGGAGACCGGTGTGTACCGTCCTGTGATCGAGGAGTGGACCGAGTTCACCAACATCCTGGGCACTGAGATGGACAACATCATCCAGGGTACCAAGACCATCGATCAGGGTCTTGCTGATGCCCAGAGCCAGTTGGAATCCCTGATGGCCGGCTGATTTTCCCGGCATCCCCCATGGACCCGGGGGGCGGGGCACCCACTTCGGTGCCCCGGCCCCCGGTCCCCCCAACCTCTTTGAATAACGAGGGCTTGATATGAGAAAAAAAGAGTTTGCCAGGCTCAGCAGCGGTGGCATGCAGACCAAGCTGTTCGGCATAGAGATGCTGACGCCCACCATCCTGGTGCTGCTGGTCATGACCGCGTATCCCCTGATTTTTACCCTGATTTATAGCTTTACCAATTATAATTACCTCAAGCACGCCAACAAAGCGCCGGACTTTGTCCTTTTCAAGAACTACATCGATCTGTTTCAAAACGAATATTTCCGTCAAGCCGTCATAAACACCATCAAGTTCACCATCCTGGCGGTGGTGCTGGAGATGGTGCTGGGGCTGCTGGTGGCGGTTTTCATCCATAGCCTCAAGCGGGGGCAGAAGGTCATGCGGACGCTGCTGCTGCTGCCGTACCTGCTGCCGGCCGTGACGGTAGCTCTGAGCTGGCGCATGATGCTCTCCTCCAACTACGGCATCATCAATCAGTTCCTCACCAGCCTGGGCCTGCCCTACTACAACTGGTTCCTGGACACCAAGACGGCGTTCGGCACCATTTTGGTGATCGACGTGTGGCAAAATGTGCCTTTCGTGTTTTTGCTGCTGTTTGCCTCTTTGCAGTCTGTGCCGGAGGGCCAGTATGAGGCCGCCCGGATTGATGGAGCCGACACGCTCCACCAGTTCTGGTACATCACCATCCCCAACATCAAGAACTCCCTGGCTCTGTGCGCCCTGCTGCGGACCATCGACACCTTCCGCCTGTTCGAGAAGGTGAACGTCCTCACCGGCGGCGGCCCCGCGGGCACCACTTCCACCATCACCCAGTTCCTGTATAATTACGGAATCAAGTCTCTGGACTTTGGCTTCGGCAGTGCAGGCGCCATCGTCATGACGGTTCTGGTGCTGATCCTCTCCAGCTTTTACATCAAGCGCGCCATGGGGTGAGCCTATGGAGAATATGCGACTGACTTTCGTAAACGTAGGTTATGGCGAGGCCATGGTGCTGGAGTGCCCGGACCCCGCCTGCCGGAACGGCCTGTTCGTCATGCTCATTGATGGGGGCGGAAATGAGCCCTCGGAGTTCGCGGACCGCTCCAGCGGTCGCGTCCCCATGGCGGAATACCTGTCTGACCGGGGGTTGGACCACATCGACGTGATGGTCAGCACCCATATCCACGAAGATCACATCTGCGGCTTTCAGCCGCTTCTGGAGCATTGGACGCCCAGGGAGCTTTGGCAGAGCCTGCCAACGGATTTTTACCGGAACATGCGTCCCCTGGACATCCCTGAGAGTGTTACCCCATCCCAGAGCAAGTTCCTTCGGGCCCTGAACGATTACGGGCGGCTGTGCGCTCTGGTGGAGCGCCGGGGCGGCACCATCCGCACCGTCACCGCCCCCGCCCGGATGGAGCTGTGCCGGGACCTGACGGTTCAGGTGCTGGGACCCTCTGTTCCTCAGGCCAGGGAGCTGGAGACATTGCTGTCCGGCGTCTATGGCGCGGAACCGGCGGAGTTCTGGAGCCGGTTGGACCGGTTGGATGCCCGGATGAACAATTTCAGCCTGATCTTACGGCTGGATTACCGGGGTACCCGATTGCTGCTGCCGGGCGACACCAACTGCCTGGGGTATGACGGTCTGGAAAAGGAAGATCTGCGGGCCCATCTCTTTAAAGTGGGCCATCACGGCCAGAGGGACGGCGTCAGCCGGGAACAGCTTCGCGCCGTTGCTCCTGCAGCGGTGGTGTGTTGCGCATCCAGCGACCGGCGGTATAACAGTGCCGATCCCGGTGTGCTGACGATGGCGGCGGAGGGCGGCGCCCGGCTGTACTTCTCCGACTGCCCACCGGTTCCCGGCGCGGCGGAGCCTCTGCCGCCTCACCAGGCTCTGGAGTTTACCGTTGGCCCCGATGGGATGCTGCAGGGCCGCTATCTCCCACTTTGACCAGTATGCAAGCCCCGGCCCCAAAGGGACCGGAGCTTGTTGCTTTCCCGTAGGACCCACTTGTATTTAGTAAACGTTTGCAATAAATGGGTGAAACTGGAAATAAAAGCGAAACGCGGTCAAAAGGCAGCGTTTTTTGAGAAATCTTTCCCGCCAAAAACCAGAAAGTCATTGACTTCTCCCCCCGGGCGTGATAAAAAATAAGGAAACGATTGGGAGTCGGCAAGAAAAAATTCTTGGAAAGGCCGGAAATTTACCAATCCAGGGCAGATTTCCGACACGCAAGCGTTTTCAAAATAGGCGCTGTGAATTCCATAAGAAGGAGGGGGCACTGTGATCGCGCAATTGGATTACCTGCGGGAGATGAACCTGGTATCGGTGCTGCTGCGGCTGCTGTTGGCCATGCTGTTTGGTGGCCTGATCGGCCTGGAGCGGGTGCGCAAACGTCGGCCCGCCGGTTTCCGTACATACATGCTGGTGTGCATGGGGGCGGCGCTGACAATGATTTTGAGCCAGTATGAGTTCTACATGGTGACCCATGACTGGGCGGAACTGGCGGCGGAGATCGGCCTGCGGACGGACGTGAGCCGCTTTGGCGCCCAGGTGATCAACGGCATCGGCTTCCTGGGTGCCGGTACCATTCTGGTCACCGGCCGGCAGGAGGTAAAGGGGCTGACCACGGCGGCGGGCCTGTGGGCATCGGCCTGCATGGGTCTGGCCATCGGTGCCGGATTTTATGAGTGTGTGGGTCTGGGCTTTGCCCTGATCTTCCTTTCGATCCGGCTGCTGCCCTTTATTGAGACCGCCGTCATTGAAAACGCCCGGAACATGAATATTTATGTGGAGTTCCAATCCCTGGACGATGTGGGTGAGATCATCAACCGCATCAAGTCACAGGACGTTCAGATCTTCGAGGTGGACATTGAGCGGGCCCGGGAGGACCGCACCGGCAATCCCAGCGCAGTGTTCTTCATTCGGATGAACCAGAAACGGGCCCATACCCGGATTCTGGCCGCTATCTCGGAGCTGGAGAGCGTCTACGCCATTGATGAGATCTGAGAGGGGGATGGAACGGTATGCTATCGATTTTTGACGGTCTGCGGAGCATATCCCTGGCCTCTATTCTGCTGCGGATGGTGCTGGCGGTGATCTGCGGCGGCATTATTGGCCTGGAGCGGGAATACAAGCGCCGCCCTGCCGGATTTCGCACCCATATTCTGATCTGCCTGGGCGCGGCTATGACCACGCTGACCAGC
>URXS01000052.1 GCA_900551885.1 uncultured Oscillibacter sp. | reverse complement strand
GTGTCCCGGCAGGGGGTGGACAGCCTCTGCCAGCGGATCGAAAGCGGCGTCATCGACCTGCCCGCCGTGCTGTACGGCCTGCGGCTGGACCACGCCCTGGAAGGACGGCTGCCCACGCTGCCCCTGCAGGAGACCCTGGACCAGGACCTCGCCGGCGTCCGGGCGATTCTGGAGACGTTAGGGGTGCCGGACCTGGAGAACTGCACCCTGGAGCTGGGCATCGACCCCATCGGCAGCGGGGAGGGCCTGGGCACCCTGCGGGTGTACTGCGAGTCCCCGGCGGACCAGACGGCCTTTGCCGACGCCATGATCACCGCCTCCAAGCTGGTGCCGGCCCTGGTGGGGGATGTGGACCAGGTGATGTACGGCTATGAGCGGGGCGGCGGCCGGACCTGGTATACGCTTTATGCCAGGGGTGGATATAAAGATCTGGATGAGATTGCCCGGGAGCTGGGCTGGCGGGACATCCACGCCCTGGGCCAGACCCTGGCGGGCATCCAGACATTGGTGGACTGGATGTGGGAGGAGGACTTGCCGGGCTTTTCCACTGCCGACACGCTGGCCCAGCGGCTGTGGGCCCTGCGGGACGGCACCAGCAGGGAGCTGGAGAACCTTCTTCTGGATGAGGGCATCCCCGGTGTGGACGGCCGGCCCGCCTGGGTGCCGGTCAATCACCGCAGCATCAGCCTGGGGGAGGACCTGCAGACGCTGAACTTCCGCTTTGACGACCCATCCGCCACAGCCCAGGATGTCCAGCAGGCCATGGAGAAGAAGGCGGTGGTGCTGCTGGCTCTGCGGGCGGAGCTGACAGAGGTGACCTGGACATGGACGCCGGAGGGCGGCGACGGCACCACCCTCTCGGGAGGACTGACGGCGGCGGAGGCCGATGATCTGCTGGCCGCTGGGGGCTTTTCGGAGGGGGTCAAGGCCATGGGCGCGTCCCCCGCCGCCCTGGCAGAGCTGCTCCTTTGGCTGGAGAGCTGGGCGGTGCCCCCCACCGCCCGGGAACTCTATGATCTGGCCCAGGTGAGCACGCCGGAGACCGTGGCGGCGGAAGTGGTGTGCCGGGGCCCCTGGGCCGACGTGGAGCTGGAGGGGACCTTCACCGTGTCCCGGGAGGGGGAGCGGGTGTTACTGCAATTTACCCGGGAGGACGCCTGGGAGCGGGCCATTTCCATGAACCGCCTGGCCAGCAACGGCTGTTTGCTGCTGGCGCTGTATCCGGAGCTTCGGGGGGTGCGGGCCTTTTCTCCGGACCAGCAGAGCTACCTCTGGGTGACGGACCAGACCGCCGGGCAGAGCCTGCCGGAGGGAACGGCCATCGGAGACTACGGCGCCTCGCCGGAGGCTCTGGATGACCTGGTGGCGCTGCTGGCGGCCAACGCTCCCGCGGCCATCTGGGCGGAGCCCTTCCGGGATATCCTGGGGTACGACGGCGTCAGGATGACGTCGCTGTCAACCTACGGCTGGAGCCTGCGGACGTACTACGCCGTGGCCGCCGACGGCAGCCACACCGCCATTGCGCTCAGCTTCGGCTGGGAGGAGCCGGAGGATTACACTGTGGATTTGGACGGCGACGGGACAGAGGAGCTGGTGTGCAACGTGACCTTCAGGGACGATGAGATCCGGCGAGCCTACGTATACCAGCGCCGCCCCGATGGTGTCTACTGGGGCACCCCCAGCCCGGAGGGGTTGGAGGGCTTTGTGGACAGCGGGGACGACGCCTACTGGTCTCAGTACGACCCGGGGGAAAACCGCATCCGGCTCCACTACCGGGTGGCGGGGGCGCAGGAATACGCCGTGGTGACATATGCGGGGATGGAGGGCTTGACCTTCGAGCCCTTCCAGGGCTGAAGCGAGGGCTTGACAAACGGCGCCGGAGCGGCCATGATGGGTATGTCAGCCAACCGTTTGCGGAAAGGAGACCAACCCTATGAAATACGATTTTGACCAGATCATCGACCGCTCCAACAACCACTCCGCCAAATACGACGAGCGGGTGAAGAAGTTCGGCACCGACGACGTGATCCCCCTGTGGATCGCCGACATGGATTTCAAGACCGCCCAGCCCATCATCGACGCCCTGGCCGCTCGGGCCCAGGAGGGCATCTGGGGCTACACCGCCCGGCCGGACAGCTATTTCGCCGCCATCCGGGCCTGGCAGAAGCGCCGCAACGGCTGGGATATCGACCCGTCCCTCATGAGCTTCTCTCTGGGCGTGGTGCAGACCATCAGCGCCTGCGTGAAGCTGTTCACCCCGGAGGGCGGCAGCGTCCTGATCCAGACCCCGGTGTACTCGGAGTTCTACGACATGACCGAGGCCTGGAACCGCACCGTGCTGGAGAACCAGTTGGTGGAAAAGGACGGGAAGTGGACCGTGGATTGGGCCGACTTCGAGGAAAAATTGAAATCCGCCGACCTGTTTCTCCTGTGCTCCCCCCACAACCCGGTGGGCATCGTGTGGACCCGGGAGGAGCTGTGGCGGATGATGGAGCTGTGCCTGAAGTATCATGTGCCGGTGCTCTCCGACGAGATCCACTCGGACCTGATCTTCCACGGCAGGAAGCACATCCCCACCGCGTCGTTGTCCCCGGAGATCGCCGCCAACGTGATCACCGGCATCTCCGGCACCAAGACCTTCAATCTGGCGGGCCTCCAGGCCAGCACCGCCATCTTCCCCAACGCCCACAAGAAGGCGGTGTTTGACCGGTTCTGGATGAACATGGATATCCACCGGAACAACGCCTTCTCCCTGACCGCCATGGAGGCGGCCTTCACGGAGGGCGAGGAGTGGCTGGAGCAGCTTCTGGCGTACCTCTCCGCCAACTTTGACTTCGTGGTGGATTACTGTGCCAAGCACATTCCCAAGATCAAGACCTTCGCCCCGGACGCCACGTATCTCATGTGGCTGGACTGCCGGGAGCTGGGCCTGGACAATCAGCAGCTCCACGACTTCATGATTCAGAAGGCAAAGCTGGGCCTCAACGACGGCTGCTCCTTCGGGCGGAGCCTGAACGGCTACATGCGGCTCAACGCCGCCTGCCCCCGGGCCGTGTTGAAGCAGGCCATGGAGCAACTGGAGGCGGCGGTGAACAGCCTGTAAGGAGAGTTTCGGAGAACCCGCCCCTATTTTCTTTTCGGGGCATCGAAAAGAAAACGGCCGCGGCCGGTCAAAAGAAAAGATGCTTGACAAAAAGCAGGTCCCGCACAGCGGGACCTGCTTTTTGTGGGTACGAGGGTCGTGGGAATCGGTGCTTTCGGAATCGGGAGCCTTCTGCCGGGTGCGCCTTCCTCCGGCAGTTGAAACACCCTGCTCCCGCATCCGATGGCGCGGAGGGGGAGACGGGGCGCAAAATTGAATGGGCGTATTTCTGTTCTTGCTTTCCGCACTGCCCGCATGGCGGCGCCGTGACGGCGTCAGCCGCCGGTGCCGTAAAAGTCCGCCAGCAGGTCCCGCTCCGTGACGTTCAGCACCTTGCACAGGCAGGCCAGCTCATAGTCGGTCACAATGCGGCGGTTGTTTTCAATCCTGCTGAGCATCTGCTGGTCCATATTGACATTCAGCACCTGGAGCTTTGCCACCAATTGCTCCTGTGTCAGCCCCCGCAATTTGCGGTAATACCGCAGCCGGGCATGGATGACGTTTTTGTTGTCCTCGTATGCGATCTTTTTCATAATATCCTCTATGTCAATGTGACGTATTTTTTTGAATTTACCATGTCAGAGACAGTAAAATACGTCATATAAACGTATATGGAGGAAAGAATATGAATCTCTATGGAGAAATCTTGACGGAGGCGCTGCAAGGCCGGGAAGCGGAGATGATGCGCAGGGGGGTGGATGGCCCAGACAAGGCCGGATTTCCCCGCCCCTTGCAATTCCGGCCATCCCCCGATATAATATCCCCAAATCATGAAAATTGGGGGACTTTGCCATGAACACCCGGATGGAACACGACACCATGGGCGATATCGCCGTTCCGGCGGAGCGCCACTGGGGCGCTCAAACCCAGCGGAGCCTGGAGAATTTCAAGATCGGCGGCCAGCGCCAGCCCAGGGAGATCATCACCGCCTTCGCCTATTTGAAGGAGGCCTGCGCCCTGGCCAACGCCGACTGCGGCAAGCTGACGGCGGAGCAGGCCAAGGCCATCGCCGCCGTCTGCGCCGAAATTCGGGCGGGGAAGTGGGACGACGAGTTCCCCCTGGTGGTCTGGCAGACCGGCAGCGGCACCCAGACCAACATGAACGTCAACGAGGTCATCGCCCATCTGACGGCGGAGCGGGGCGTGGCGCTGCACCCCAACGACCATGTCAACGCCTCCCAGTCCAGCAACGACACCTTCCCCTCCGCCCTCCACATCGCCGCCGCTCTCAGCGTGGCGAACGACGTGATTCCGGCGGCGGAGCGGCTGGCGGCGGCTTTGCGGAAGCTGGAGGAGGCGTACCCGGACCTGATCCGTATCGGCCGCACCCACCTCCAGGACGCCACGCCGCTGAAATTCGCCCAGGAAGTCTCCGGCTGGCGGGAGCTGATCGAGGCCCCGGTGCGGATGCTGCGCCTTTCCTTGACGGAGCTGTGCCGTCTGGCCATCGGCGGCACCGCCGTGGGCACCGGCCTCAACGCCCCCAAGGGCTACGATGAGATGGTGTGCAAGCGCCTCCGGGAGATGACCGGCCTGGACTTCACCCCGGACCCCAACAAGTTCCACGCTTTGACCTCCAAGGACGCCCTGGTGTTCGCCCACGGTGCCCTGAAGGCCCTGGCCGCCAATCTCATGAAGATCGCCAATGATATCCGCTTTGAAGCCAGTGGCCCCCGCTGCGGCATGGGGGAGCTCCACATCCCGGAAAACGAGCCCGGCAGCTCCATCATGCCCGGCAAGGTGAACCCCACCCAGTGCGAGGCGGTCACCATGGTGGCGGTCCAGGTCATGGGCAATGACGCCGCCATCGGCTTTGCCGCCAGCCAGGGCAACTTCCAGCTCAATGTGTTCCTGCCGGTGTCCGCTTACAATTTCCAGCTCTCCGCCCGGCTGCTGACGGATGTCTGCGACTCCTTCCGCATCCTCTGCGTGGAGGGCATCACCCCCAACGCCGAGCGCATGACCTACAACCTCCACAACTCCCTGATGCTGGTCACCTGTCTGACCCCGAAGATCGGCTACGAGGCGGCGGCCAAGTGCGCCAAGAGGGCCCTGACCGACGGCACCACTCTGAAGGAGGCGGTGCTGGCCCTGGGATTGCTGACGGCGGAGGAATTCGACGAGACCGTCCGGCCGGAGAAAATGGTATAATCACACATCCTGCCAGGCGCCGGGAGCGAAAGGTCCGCTCCCGGCGCCCTCCATTTTTCCGGTATGCGTGGAGCAATGCATATATGCGGGAAAATATTCATTTTCCCTACGGAGACAGCCAACAGACGGGAAAAGAGAGGCCCCGTCAGGCTGGAACACCAGCCCTGTTTTGTCAAAATATGCAAAAGCACCGAAGAGAGAAAGAAAATGTTGTGCAAGTTTCTACTTGAATAAATATTCATTGCTGGCGTATAATTCAACCATCATCAAACAACGCTTCTGGGAGGTACATACCATGGCTAAGAAAGATATCAAGAAGATCGTGCTGGCATACTCCGGCGGACTGGACACTTCCATCATTATCCCCTGGCTGAAGGAGAACTACGGCAATCCCGAGATCATCGCCGTGGCCGGCAACGTGGGCCAGAACGACGAGCTGGACGGCCTGGAGGCCAAGGCCATCAAGACCGGCGCTTCCAAGCTGTACGTCATGGACCTGGTGGACGAGATGGTGGACGACGTGATCATCCCCTCCATGATGATGGGCGCCAAGTACGAGGACTATCTGCTGGGCACCGCCTTCGCCCGGCCCGTCATCGCCAAGGGCCTGGTGGAGATCGCCAAGAAGGAGGGCGCCGACGCCATCGCCCACGGCTGCACCGGCAAGGGCAACGACCAGATCCGTTTCGAGCTGGCCATCAAGCGTTTCGCTCCGGAGATGACCATCATCGCCCCCTGGCGGGAATGGGACATCAAGAGCCGGAACGAGGAGATCGACTACGCCGAGGCCCACAACGTGCCGCTGAAGGTCAGCCGGGAGACCAGCTACTCCAAGGACAAGAACCTGTGGCACCTGAGCCACGAGGGCCTGGATCTGGAGGATCCCGCCAGCGAACCCCAGTACGACAAGCCGGGCTTCCTGGAGATGGGCGTCTCCCCCGCCATGGCTCCCGACGAGCCCACCTATGTGACCATCGACTTTGAGAAGGGCTGGCCCGTGGCCCTCAACGGCGAGAAGATGAAGGCCAGCACCATGATCGCCAAGCTCAACGAGATCGGCGGCAAGAACGGCGTGGGCCTGCTGGACATCGTGGAGAACCGGATGACCGGCATGAAGGACCGTGGCGTCTACGAGACCCCGGGCGGCACCATCCTGTACCGGGCCCACGAGGTCCTGGAGATGATCACCATCGACAAGGACACCGCCCACATGAAGAAGAAGCTGTCCGTGGACTTCGCCGATCTGGTCTACAACGGCAAGTGGTTCACTCCCCTGCGGGAGGCCCTCCAGGCCTTTGCCGTGGAGACCCAGAAGCACGTCACCGGCCAGGTGAAGCTGAAGCTCTACAAGGGCAACATCATCACCTCCGGCGTCACCTCTCCCGAAACGCTGTACTCCGAGAACATCGTCACCTTCCAGGAGAGCGACTACAACCAGGCTGACGCCACCGGCTTCATCAACCTGTGGGGCCTGCCCGACACTGTCCTGGCGCTGCGGGACCAGGGAAAACTTTGATCTTCCGAAGGGGGACTTCGTCCCCCCTCGACCTCTCCCCACACCAGTGACCACGGGTCACTGGTGACGCCGCCCAGGGCGGCTGGGGTCAACGTATTTTTGTCAGGCGCATGTCCTGACAAAAATGATCCGATTTCCTTCTTTCGCTTAGGCGAAAGAACCGGGGGCTGCGGCCCCCTGGCCCCCTGCGGGGTTGATTTTCGTAGGGATGCTTGGGAACAGGACATCACTCCTGACCTCATTCCTATCTGAACACAGGGCAGACTGCGGGACGGAGAATTTCTTCGCCCCGCGTCTGTGGTGGATGGGGTGACGCCCCAAAACATGTCAAGGGAGATGACCCCAGTGAAACCCAAGGTCTATATCGATGGCAAGGAGGGCACCACCGGCCTCCAGATCTACGACCGGCTGACGGCCCGGACGGATATCGAACTGCTGCTGATCGACGAGGACAAGCGCAAGGATGTGGAGGAGCGGAAGAAGTTCCTCAACGCCGCGGACATCGTGTTTTTATGCCTGCCGGACGCGGCGGCTGTGGAGGCGGTGGCTCTGGTGGAAAACCCGGCCACCCGGATCATCGACGCCTCCACCGCCCACCGTACCGCTCCCGGCTGGGTCTATGGTTTTCCGGAGCTGAAGCCCGGCCAGCGCCAGGCCATTGCCGGTGCCAAGCGGGTGGCCAATCCCGGCTGTCACGCCACGGGCTTCATCAGTGTGGTGGCCCCGCTGGTGGAACTGGGGCTGCTGCCCAAGGACGCGGATTTGAGCTGCTTCTCCCTGACGGGTTACTCCGGCGGTGGCAAGAAGATGATCGCCCAGTACGAAGCGCCGGACCGGGAGGAGGCCCTGTCCGCTCCCTGTCCCTACGGCCTGACCCAGGCCCACAAGCACCTGCCGGAGATGCAGAAGGTCTGCGGCCTTTCCAAGGCTCCGGTGTTCGTGCCCATTGTGGATGACTACTACAAGGGCATGGCCACCACGGTGCCCCTGCACCGCAGCCAACTGCGGGCGGTGCCCAGTCTCCACGCCCTGTGGCGGGCTTATACAGATTACTACGCCGGGCAGCAGATGGTCCATGTGGCCCCGGACCCGGCGGAGGAGCCTGTGGGCAAGCTGTACGCGGGCACCAAGGCCGGACAGAACGATCTGACCATCGTGGTGGCTGGCAATGACGAGGCGTTCACCGTCACGGCCCTGTTCGACAATCTGGGAAAGGGCGCGTCCGGCGCAGCGGTACAAAATATGAATCTGATGCTGGGCTTGGACGAGACCACCAGTCTGGTGTAAGACCGGCAGTTCGCGCCGGCCGCGCCCAAAGGGCGATTAAAATGCCGCCGCCCTCGCCCCTGCGGGGCAACCGGGCGGCATGGCAAAGGCGGCGCCGCGGTCCAGAACAGAAATCTGATGCTGGGCTTGGATGAGACCACCAGTCTGGTGTAAGACCGGCAGTTCGCGCCGGACGCGCAACCATTTTTATCTCTGATCCGAAAAGGGGGATCTCTATGCTGAAATTTATCGACGGCGGCGTCTGCGCCGCCCAGGGCTTCCGGGCCGGCGGCATCCACGTGGGCGTCAAGACCCACGCGGAGTGGAAGAAGGACATGGCCATGATCGTCTCCGACGTGGACTGCGCCTGCGCCGCGGTATATACGAAAAATGTGGTGAAGGCCGCCCATATCCACGTGGACAAGGCCCACCTGGCCAACGGCAAGGCCCGGGTGGCCGTCATCAACAGCGGCAACGCCAACGCCTGTGCCCCCCACGGGGAGGAGAATGCGGAGCGGGTCTGCGCCGCCGCCGCCAAGGCCGTCGGCTGTGTCCCCGAAGATGTGGTCTGCGCTGCCACCGGCGTCATCGGTCAGACCCTGAACGTGGCGGTGATGGAAGAGGGCATGCCTGCGCTGTACGCCTCCCTGGAGGCCGGTGCCGCCGGGTCCGACGCCGCGGCCCACGCCATTATGACCACCGACACCGTGAAAAAGGAGGCGGCGGTGGAGACGGAGGTGGGGGGCAAGACGGTCCGCATGGGCGGCATCGCCAAGGGCTCCGGCATGATCCACCCCAACATGGGCACCATGCTGTGCTTCCTGACCACCGACTGCGCCATCTCCCCGGAGATGATCAAGACCGCCCTGCTGGAGACGGTGAACGTCAGCTTCAACCGCATCAGCGTGGACGGGGACACCTCCACCAACGACACCTGCTGTGTTATGGCCAACGGCCTGGCGGGGAACCCGGTCATCACCCAGAAGGGGCCGGACTACGACGCCTTCCTGGCGGCTCTCCAGGCCCTGTGCGTGGAGATGGCCCGGAAGATGGCCTCCGACGGCGAGGGCGCCCGGCACCTGATCACCTGCACCGTCACCGGCGCCGCCGACGAGGCCCAGGCGGAGACGGTGGCCAAATCCGTCATCTCTTCCAGCCTGACCAAGGCGGCCATCTTCGGCGCCGACGCCAATTGGGGCCGGGTGCTGTGCGCCATGGGCTACTCCGGCGCGGACTTCGATCCGGACAAGGTGGACGTGTCCTTCGTCAGCGACGCCGGGGAGATCCAGGTGTGCGCCAAGGGCCGGGGGCTGGATTTCGATGAGGATCTGGCCAAGAAGATCCTGACGGAGCACGATGTTACCATCGCCGTCACCATGGGCGAGGGGGACGGTCAGTGCACCTGCTGGGGCTGCGACCTGACCTACGACTACGTGAAGATCAACGGGGACTACCGGACCTGATGCCGGTTCCTTCCCCGGTGAAAAACGCCCCTCCTGGGGGCAAACCTGATAAGAAATGAGTTGATTCCCATGTCCTCACACGCACAGCAGGCGCGGACTCTGGTGGAAGCCCTGCCTTATATCCAGAAATTCACCGGCAAGACCATTGTGATAAAGTACGGCGGCAACGCCATGATCTCCGACAAGCTGCGCCGGGCCGTCATGTGCGACATCATATTGCTGAGTCTGGTGGGCATCCGGGTGGTGGTAGTCCACGGCGGCGGGCCGGAGATCAGCGACATGCTGAAGAAGATCGGCCACGAGAGCCGCTTTGTGGACGGCCTGCGCTACACCGACGAGACCACCATGGATGTGGTCCAGGCGGTGCTCTGCGGCAAGGTCAACAAGAACCTGGTGGCCCAGCTCAACCGGCTGGGCGGGCAGGCCATCGGCCTTTGCGGCATGGATGGCCAACTGTTCCAGGCGGAGATGCTGGACAAGAAATACGGCCTGGTGGGCCGCATCACCGGGGTAAACCCCGAGCCGGTGGAAAACGCCCTGACCAACGGTTATATCCCGGTGGTGTCCACGGTGGCCCAGGGTATGGACGCCGACACCGCCTACAACATCAACGCGGATACCGCCGCCGCCAAGCTGGCTGCCGCCATGGGCGCCGAGAAGCTGATTTTGCTGACCGACGTCCGGGGGCTCCTGCGGGACCCCCACGACGAGGACACCCTCATCCATGTGGTCCACACCTACGAGGTGCCGGAGCTGGTGGCAAAGGGCGTCATCTCCGGCGGCATGATCCCCAAGATGGACTGCTGTGTGGACGCCATCGCCGGCGGCGTGGAGCGGGTCCACATCCTGGACGGCCGCATCCCCCATTCCATTCTGATCGAGCTGCTGTCCGACGAGGGCATCGGCACCATGCTGAAAAAGGAGGACTGAGCCCATGAACAGCCAGGAGATCAAGGCCCTGACGGACCAGTACATTCTCAACACCTACGGCCGCTTCCCCGTGGCCCTGGACCACGGCCAGGGTGCCACCCTCTATGACCCGGAGGGAAACGCCTACATCGACTTTGCCAGCGGCATCGGCGTGGCCAGCCTGGGCTACGGCGACAGCGACTGGGCCGCGGCCATCACGGACCAGGCCAAAAAGCTGGGACACAGCTCCAACCTCTTCTACACCGAGCCCCCGGCAAAGCTGGCCCAGATCCTCTGCCAGCGCACCGGCATGGCCGGCGTGTTCTTTGCCAACGGCGGCGGCGAGGCCAACGAGGGCATGATTAAGCTGGCCCGGAAGTACAGCTTCGACAAGTACGGCAAGGGCCGCGCCACCATCATCACGCTGAACAACTCCTTCCACGGCCGCACCATCACCACCCTGACCGCCACCGGCCAGGAGGTGTTCCATAACTACTTCTTCCCCTTCACCGAGGGCTTCCGCTACGCCGACGCCAACGACATAGCCTCCCTGGAGGCCGTGGCCGGGGACGACGTGTGCGCCGTCATGGTGGAGCTGGTCCAGGGCGAGGGCGGCGTGCTGCCCCTGGACAAGGCATACGTCCAGGCCCTTTCCAAGCTCTGCGCGGAAAAGGACTGGCTGCTGCTGGTGGACGAGGTCCAGACCGGCGTGGGCCGCACCGGCAAGCTGTTTGCCTTCCAGCATTACGGCATCCTGCCGGACGCGTTCTCGTTCGCCAAGGGCATTGCCGGCGGCCTGCCCATGAGCGGCATCATGGCCAATGCCAAGTGCCGGGACGTGCTGGGCCCCGGCATGCACGCCACGACGTTTGGCGGCAACCCTGTCTGCGCCGCCGCGGGCCTGGTGGTCCAGGAGAAACTGTCCGACGCCTTCCTGGCGGAGGTGGAGGAGAAGGGCACCTACCTGCGCCAGAAGATCGAGGACCTTCACCTGCCCTGCCTGGGCGCCACCCGGGGCCTAGGGCTGATGATCGGCATCGCGGTCAATGACGGCTGGACCAACAAGGAGCTGGCGGGCAAGCTGATCGAAAACGGGCTGCTGGTCCTCACCGCCGGCCCGGGCATGCGGCTGCTGCCGCCCCTGGTGATCTCCCGGGAGGAGATGGACCAGGGCGTGGCCATCATGGCCAAGGTTCTGGGCTGAAGAAAGAACAAATTTTCTTTTCTCTCCGCCCACGACGCCGGAGGAGGCACTGCCCCTTACAGTAGCAGTAACAATAACACTTACAGTAACACTTACAGTAACAGTAACGGGAGAATTTTGCAAAATTCTCCCGGGAGGTTGCACGGTTTCGTGCGGCCAATTCTGATGAAGCGAGGAGACGCCCATGGAAAACCACATCCACTTTCTCAAGCTCCTGGATTTCACCCCCGCCGAGATCCAGCAGTTCCTGGACACCGCCGCCGACCTGAAGGCCAAGAAGAAGGCCGGCATCCCCCACCGCTACCTGGAGGGGAAGAACGTGGCCCTGATTTTTGAAAAGACCTCCACCCGCACCCGCTGCGCCTTCGAGGTGGCCGCCCAGGATCTGGGCATGGGCTCCACCTACCTGGGGCCCACCGGCTCCCAGATCGGCGTGAAGGAGTCCATCGCCGACACCGCCCGGGTGCTGGGCCGGATGTACGACGGCATCGAGTACCGGGGCTTCGGCCAGTCCATCGTGGAGGAGTTGGCCAAGTACGCCGGGGTGCCGGTGTTCAACGGCCTGACCAACGAGTTCCATCCCACCCAGATCCTGGCGGACTTCCTGACCGTCCAGGAGCACTTCGGCAAGCTCCAGGGCATCAAGCTGGTGTACCTGGGTGACGCCCGGTTCAACATGGGCAACAGCCTCATGGTGGGCTGCGCCAAGATGGGCATGCACTTTGTGGCCTGCGCCCCGCAGGAATACATGCCGGACCAGGCCCTGATCGACACCTGTCAGGCCATCGCCAAGGAGACCGGCGCCGTGTTGGAGTTCATCGAGGACCCCATGATCGCCACCAAGAACGCCGACGTGCTGTACACCGACGTGTGGGTCTCCATGGGCGAGCCCGTGGAGGTGTGGCAGGAGCGGATCGCGGCCCTGGCCCCCTATCAGGTGACGAAAGCCCTGATGGACAACGCCGGCCCCCAGTGCCGCTTTATGCACTGCCTGCCCGCCTACCACGACCACAAGACCCAGGTGGGCAAGGAGATGGGTGAGAAGTTCGGCCGGGACGCCATGGAGGTCACCGACGAGGTGTTCGAGAGCGAGCAGTCCATCGTCTTTGACGAGGCGGAGAACCGCATGCACACCATCAAGGCCGTCATGTACGAGCTGATGAAGTAAGCCCTCTTTGAAAACCACAGCGCCCCGGAACGAAAGTTCCGGGGCGCTGTTTTTGTGCGGCCATCGGTCGCCCGTCGTTCAGGCGGGCGGGAGGCCACATTCCCTTGGACCTTACGGGCCCGGCCACCGGGGACTGACATAGCCCCCCGGCTGCCAGTTGGGACAGGCGTCTTTCAGCATGGGGGCCGGCACCGACCGCAATGTGCCGTCGTCGTTGCGGGCGGCCTCCAGCAGGTACCAGAAGGACTGGCCGTGGTCGTCGGTGATCTTGGCCGCCGCCAGGAGCTCCGCTCCCTCTTCCAGGGGGATGGCGGGCATGTAGTCCTCTGCCGTCAGGTACATCTGGACGTAGCCCTGCCTGCGCCACAGCTCTGCCGCCTCCGGCAGGGGAGCGGACCACAGCGGCTCCGCCTCTCCGTTGGGAAAGACCGCCAGCTCCACGCGCTCCAGGGCCAGGGGCACGTCGGGGTTGGGGCTGATGTGCAGGGTCAGACTGGTAAAGCGGACGGTCCCGTCTTTCCAGTTGGTCTCCCAGCCTCCCTCCACCCCCAGGCGGTAATCCCCCGGGTCTGCGGACAAGGTCTCCAGGGTCTCCGTCCGGCTGCCACCCCCGGCCGTCACCGTCACCGACAGCTCCAGATCGCCGCCCAGGGGCACCACCCAGCCCTCCGCCTGAAAGGTCCCGTCCTCCAGCCGTGTCCCTTCCACCGTGTGCCGTTCCCCGGCGGCGGTGCAGGCGGTAAACACTGCCTGGTCGTCGCCGGAGGAGACAGCGGGGTGGGCGCTGACCGACAGGGTCACGGTCCCGGCCGCCAGGTCATAATCCTGGACGGAGGCTGTATAACTGTCGATGAGACGGTTTTGTTCCGCCAGGATTGTGGCGATTTGCCCGGTGATGGACTGGATCTGCTGGCCGGTGGTGGTCTCCACCGCCTGCAGCTCCCGC
>URXS01000051.1 GCA_900551885.1 uncultured Oscillibacter sp. | reverse complement strand
GCGAGGAGGCCACCCGCTGCGGCCAGTACTATGTGAACGCCCGCTGGCTGGGCGGCATGATGACCAACTTCAAGACCATGCGCACCCGTGTGGACCGTCTGAACCAGCTCAAGACCATGCAGGCCGACGGCACCTTCGACATGCTGCCCAAGAAGGAAGTCATGAAGCACCTGGGCGAGATCGCCAAGCTGGAGAAGTACCTGGGCGGCGTGAAGGACATGAAGAAGCTGCCCGGCGCACTGTTCATCGTGGACACCCGCAAGGAGCGCAACGCCATCGCCGAGGCCCACAAGCTGAATATTCCCGTTGTGGCCATCGCCGATACCAACTGCGATCCCGATGAGATCGATTACGTGATCCCCGGCAACGACGACGCCATCCGCGCCATCAAGCTGATCTCTTCCATCATGGCCAACGCCGTGCTGGAGGGCAAGCAGGGCGAGCAGACCGAGGAGGCCGCCGCCGAGGAGACCGCCGCGGACGCCCAGTAATCCGACGCTTTTTTCAGGCACGGACGCCTGATACCAAATATATGGAGGAATCGAAAATGGCTTTTACTGCCGCAGATGTGAAGAACCTGCGCGAGATGACCGGCGTGGGCATGATGGACTGCAAGAAGGCGCTGACCGCCTCCGACGGCGATATGGACAAGGCCGTGGAGTGGCTGCGTGAGAAGGGCATGGCTGCCTCTGCCAAGAAGGCCAGCCGCATTGCCGCCGAGGGCATGGCCTATGCCGCTGTGATCGACGGTGTGGGCGTCGTGGTCGAGGTCAACGCCGAGACCGACTTCGTGGGCAAGAACGAGAAGTTTGTGGACTTCGTCAAGGGCGTGGCCGCCACCGTGGCCAAGTGCAACCCCGCCGACCTGGACGCTCTGATGGAGTGCAAGTACAACGGCACCGACCTGACCGTCACCCAGCAGCAGCAGGAGATGGTCCTGGTCATCGGCGAGAATATCAAGGTCCGTCGTTTCGCCCGCTTCGCTGACGGCGTGTCCGTCCCCTATGTCCACGCCGGCGGCAAGATCGGCGTGCTGGTGAACCTGACCACCGATCTGCCCGCCGAGAAGGTGGAGGAGATCGGCAAGGACGTGGCCATGCAGATCGCCGCTCTGAACCCCCGCTTCTGGGACAAGTCCCAGGTGGGCCAGGATGTCCTGGACGAGGAGAAGAAGATCATGATGGTCCAGATGGAGAACGACCCCAAGATGGCCTCCAAGCCCGAGGCTGTCCGGGAGAAGATCGTCATGGGCAAGCTGAACAAGTTCTACTCCGAGAACTGCCTGCTGCAGCAGGAGTTCGTCAAGGACAACTCCATGACCGTGGAGAAGTATATCGCCTCCGCTGCCAAGGCTCTGGGCGGCAGCGTCACCTTCAAGGACGCCATCCGCTTCGAGAAGGGCGAGGGCATTGAGAAGAAGCAGGAGAACTTCGCCGAGGAGATCGCCTCCATGGTGAAGGGCTGAGCTGCCCATATAGAACCAGCAAGAGCGGGCGCGCAAGCGCCCGCTCTGTTTTTTTCCATGGTCTGCGCCGCAGTATGCCTCCCGGCATGGGGCAGTGGTCCACCCCACAAGATTTTTGGGTTGCGCGGGAAATGGAGCCATGCTAAGATACTCAGAAAGACAGGAGGTAGGTACCGGCGTGAGTGTAACGGTTGAGGAGCTTTTGAAACTACCCTCGCTGCGGCAGGCGAAGGTGCTGGGCGGGCATCGGGGACTGAGCAAGATCGTGTCCTCCATTTCCGTTCTGGAGTCTACAGATCCGGGCGCTTTGATCAACGGGCTCTTTCCCCAGGGCGAGTTCTACGGCAGCGAGATCGTGATCACTGGCTTCATAAATATCGTCGACGACATTGACTGCCAATGCGCCAATATCAGGCGGCTTGCGGAAGGCGGGGAAGTAGGGCTCATTCTGTTTTACGTGGGAGTGTATCTGCCCAGGGTGGACCAGCGGCTGATCGACCTGGCAAATGAGCTGGACTTTGTGTTGATCTCCATGCCGGAGGGGCAGAGGAGCCTGCGGTACAGCGAGGTGATCTCCGATGTGACGGAGCACATCTTCCGGGACCGCACCCGCAGCGCCTCCATCGTCACGGATATTCTGGCCCGGGTATCCGACCTGCCCGAGCACCAGAGAACGGTCAATACTGTGATCAAAATGCTGAGCGACCACCTTTCCGCCTCTGTCATCCTGTGTGACAGCGGCTTTCACGTTCTGAACCTGGTGTCCTGGCCACGGGGACTGGAGGAGGCCGTCAAGGAGGGCGTGGAGTCCCTGGAGACCTACCCGGAGAAGGGAGAGGACGCCGCCTGTGCCTTTTTGCCGGACTGCCGCCTGTACCGCCTGCCTGTTGACCCGGAGACCCAGCGGAGCATGGAGTTACTGATTCTCAAGGAGGGCACGCCCCTGAGCCGTATGGTGCTGGAGCAGGCGGCGGAGGTGATCCGGCTGGGGAGCATCATCTGGGGGAAGCGGCACGAGGAGATCGCCATCCACGAGTTGGTGCGGGCGATCCTTCAGGACGAGCCCATCAAAATGCGCCGCCTGGCGGAGATTTTCCATGTGGATGTGGCGTCCATTCATGAGATGTGGATCCTGTGCGGCGACCTGGAGGGAAGTGCCCGGTGGCTGCAGGAGCAGGCGGCGGAGATCCGGAACATGCTGTCAAGCTGTGCGGACACGGTGGTCGCCGACCGCTACGGAGACGGGCTGCTGCTGTTTCTCAGCGAACCGGAGTCCCTGCGGGATGCGGAAAAGCGGATTGACCTGATTCTGGCGATGGCCCGGGAATATGACCCGTCCATCACCCTGACCCGATATGGAGACCTGCAGGACACCGGCGAGGTCCGCAAGGCCTATCTGTGCCACCAGACCTATCTGGCCGATACGAAAAAGCTCTTTCCCCAGCGCGGGAGCTTCTGCCAGGGAGAGACAGAGTTCGCCCAGAGCTGCCGGGAGCTGATCGACCGGGGAGAGCTGGCGGTCCAGCGGTGTCTGGAGGTGCTGCGGAACCTCCAAACAAACAACGAAGAGTGGCCCCTTCTGGATACCCTGAGCGCCTATCTGCTGGACGGGGAAGCCAGTGTGACCCGGACGGCGGAGCTGCTGTATCTTCATAAGAATACCGTAAAATACCGGATTCAGCGGATTTCTGACCTGCTGGGGTACCGGCCGGACAGAATGCCGGAAACTGTCAAGTTGTATCAAGCAGTGGCGGTCGAGCGACTTCTTCATATGGATAACTGACAAACGGCGCAGAGTTGTTTGTCCTTTTGGACAAACAACTCCGCGGCGTTTTCTGCCTCCACGCCAATTCACCTGCCGTATACAACGTGCTATACTCTCCCAAACGGTCGAGGATGACGTCGCCTTTGACTGTATTCTTCTATCAAGGGTGTGATTTGTATGAGTGAGAAAAAGAGTGGTTTTGAGATCCAGCCTGATCAGCGTCAGAGCTGGTACTCCATCGCCCTGGTCTGGATCGGCGCCATGATCTGCGTGTCCAGCCTGATGGTGGGCGGTATGCTGGGCAGCGGGATGACCATTGGAAAATGCGTGGTGACGATTCTGCTGGGCTACGGCATCGTGTGTGTCTATATGTGCTTCATGGGCGTGCAGGGCTGTGACACCGGTCTGCCCACGGCGGTCATGGCCGGCGGTGCGCTGGGAGAAAAGGGCGGCAAGTACGTCATCAGCGCGATCCTGGCCATCGCCTGTATCGGCTGGTTCGGGATCCAGGCGGCTGTGTGCGGCGAGTCCTTCTCCTCCATGGTGGGCTCCATTACCGGCTTCACCATTCCCGTTTGGCTGTGCTCCGTGATCTGGGGCATCATCATGGTGGCGTCGGCTTCCTTCGGATTCAAGGGCCTGAAATGGCTGAACTACATCGCCGTGCCGCTGCTGATCGTGGTGCTGGTCTACGGCGTGGTCATGGCCGTGGTCCGGTACGACGGCGTGAACGCTGTGGCGGCCTATGAGCCCGCCACCACCATCGACCTGATCAGCGGCATCAGCCTCACGGTGGGCTCCTTCGCGGTGGGCGGTTCCATCGCCGGCGACTACTGCCGGTTCGCCAAATGCCGCAGGGACGTCATCAAGTCCTCTGTGATCGGCGTGCTGCCCTCCGGCCTGCTGATCCTGTTGATCGGCGCCATCCTCTCCATCGTGACGGGCGAGTATGACATCAGCGCCGTCCTGACCGCTGCGGGCGTCCCCGCCGTGGGCCTGGTGGCCCTGATCGCTGCCACCTGGACGACCAACGTGACCAATGCCTATTCCGGCGGCCTGTCCCTGTCCATCCTGCTGGGTCTGGATGAAAACCGCAGCCATGCCTGTACCGGCGTCGCCGGCATTGTGGGCACGATCCTGGGCGCGGTGGGCATCATCGATAAATTCACCGCCTTCCTGACGCTCCTGTGCGCCCTGGTCCCCGCCTTCGTGGGTGTGATGATCGCAGACTACTGGATCATCGGCGGAGGCAAGAAGGAGAACTTCCGGATTCGGGACGGTGTGTTCGCCCCCGGCATGATCGCCTTCCTGGCCGGCGCCTTTGTGGCGTGCCTGACTGGCGGGACTTTCACGTATTTCCCCGCCATCGCGTTTTTGAACGTCCCCTTCTTCGTGGGACCCATCAATGGCATTGTGGTGTCCATGGTGCTCTATGTTCTGTTGGTAAAGTGCTGGAAAAAGTGACTTCCAGGAGCTGAAAGAATATCGATAAAGGAGATGTGCTTGTGCGAACCATCGGAATTTCTGAAATTGAAGACATCGCGTTAGGCGCGGCTCTGCTGGGCGCCGGCGGCGGAGGAGACCCGTATGTGGGAAAGCTGGTGGCCATCGGCGCCGTGAAGGAGTGCGGCCCCGTGACCATGCTGGATCCGGAAGAGGTGCCGGACGACGCCCTGGTGGTCCCCATCGCCATGATGGGCGCGCCCACGGTCCTGGGGGAGAAGGGCATCGGCGGCCAGGAGTACCGTACGCTGTATAACATGGTCTCCCGGTTCTTCGGAAAGAAGATCTACGCCTTCCTTCCCATCGAGGCGGGCGGCGTCAACTCCATGCTGCCCATCGCGGCCTGCGCCCGGCTGGGGCTGCCTATGGTGGATGCCGACGGCATGGGCCGGGCGTTCCCGGAGCTGCAGATGGTGACCTTCACCATCGGCGGCATCAGCGCCTCCCCCATGGCCCTGACGGACGAGAAGGGCAACTGCGTGATCTTTGAGACCATCACCAACAAGTGGACGGAGGAGCTGGCCCGGGCAGTCACCATGAGCTGCGGCGGCTCGGTGTCTGTCTGTCTCTACCCCATGACCGGCGCCCAGATGAAGCAGTACGCCGTCAAGCATATCGTCACCCGCAGCCAGAAGCTGGGCGCGGCCATCCGGACGGTGAAGGAGTGCGGCGACCGGACACCGGAGGAGCACTTCCTGGAGTTCTCCGAGGGGATCAAGCTGTTCAAGGGCAAGATCTCCGACGTGCTGCGGGAGACCCGGGGGGCGTTCAACTTCGGCAAGGTCATGCTGGAGGGCATCGGCGAGTACAAGGGCCATACCGCCTTCGTGGAGTTCCAGAACGAGAACCTGACCGCCACCGTGGACGGCCAGCTCCGGGCCACCACCCCGGACCTGATCTGCCTGGTGGATACGGAGACCTTCACCCCCGTCACCACGGACGCCCTGAAATACGGCAAGCGGGTGCTGGTGGTCGGTCTGAAGTGCTTTGACCTGTGGCGGACGCCGGCCGGACTGGAGCTGGTGGGCCCCCGGTACTTCGGTGTTGACACAGACTACATCCCCCTGGAAGAGCGCTGCAAAGGAGGGAAGGCGTAATGTACAAGCTGGGAATTGACGTGGGCGGCACCAATACGGACGCCGTCCTCATTGACGAAAACCTGCATGTGGTGGCGGACCTCAAGCGTCCCACCTCCGGCGATATCTATGACGGCATTCTGGACGCCGTGCGGGCGGTGCTGGAGCAGTCCGGCGTGGACCGCAGCCAGATCGGACAGGCCATGCTGGGCACCACCCAGTGCACCAACGCCATCGTGGAGCGCAAGCACCTGGCCCCCATCGGCATCCTGCGCATCGGCGCCCCGGCTACCCTGGGCATCCTGCCCATGGTGGACTGGGCGGAGGACATCCAGAAGATCGCCGTGGGCAGCGCCGTGGTGGGCGGCGGCTTTGAGTATGACGGAAAGGAGCTGGCGCCCTTTGACGAGGCGGCGGCCCGGGCCTTCTTCCTGGAGATGAAGGAAAAGGGCGTCAAGTCCATTGCCATTTCCTGCGTGTTCTCCACGGTGCGCAACGACCACGAGCTGGCGGCGGCCAAGCTGTGCCGGCAGGTCATGGGTGACGACGTGCATGTGTCCATCTCCAGCGAGATCGGGTCCATGGGCCTGATCGAGCGGGAGAACGCCACCATCCTCAACGCGGCTTTGTGGCAGGTGGCGGAGCGGTTCACCGAGGGCTTTGCCCGCAGCCTGGCTGAGGAGGGCATCACCAATGCGGACGTATATCTGAGCCAGAACGACGGCACCCTGATGACCATGGAGCACGCCCGGCGCTATCCCATTCTGACCATCGCCTGCGGCCCCACCAACTCCATTCGGGGCGCCAGCTACCTCAGCAGCCTCAAGGACGCCATCGTCATTGACGTGGGCGGCACGACCACCGATCTGGGCGTCATTCAAAACGGGTTCCCCCGGGAGTCCAGCGTGGCGGTCACCATCGGCGGCGTCCGAACCAACTTCCGCATGCCGGATGTGGTGTCCATCGGCCTGGGCGGCGGCTCCATCGTCCGGCAGCACCCGGATGGGTCTGTCACCGTCGGCCCGGACAGCGTGGGCTATGAGATCACCAAGAAGGCCCTGGTGTTCGGCGGCGACGTCATGACGGCCACGGACATCGCCGTGCGGCTGGGCATGGTCGCCCTGGGCGACGCCAGCCGGGTGCAGGACATCTCCCAGGACCTGGCGGAGAAGGCCATGGACGCCATCCGCACGCTGGTGGAGGACGCCATCGACGCTATGAAGGTCTCCAGCGCCGACAGCGATGTGATTCTGGTGGGCGGCGGCTCCATCATCCTGCCGGAGAAGCTGGCAGGCGCCGCCAACGTGGTGAAGCCGGAGCACTTCGGCTGCGCCAACGCCATCGGCTCTGCCATTTCCAAGGTCAGCGGCACCTTTGAAAAGCTGATCAACTATGACGAGCTGCCCAGAGAGCAGGCGCTGGCCCAGGCAAAGGATGAGGCGGTGGAGATCGCCGTGGCCGCCGGAGCGGTCCGGGATACGGTGGAGATCATCGAGGTGGAGGACGTGCCTCTGGCCTACTATCCCGGCAACACCAACCGGGTGAAGATCAAGGCCGCGGGAGACCTGCGGGCGTAAAAAGGCGCTTGCCTTTGTGAGATTGCTGGATGTCGTTCCCGTGACGGTGCCGGGCCTGCTTTCCCCGGAAATGGAGGCATCCATCAATCGTTACCTCATTCGGCAGCTTTGAGCCGGTCATGCACCTGGCGCCAGGCATGGCGGAGCGGATCGGCATTGTGACGGTCCGGGCCCGCCTGCCCCAGGCCGGCTACCGGATCCCTGTGCCGGAGGCGGCGCGGCCGGGGGTCATGCTGCTGGAGCTCACGGTCGGAACGGGCCTGCGCCACAGCCGCATCACCTACATGACGGCTCCATCCAAGCGCCTATCCTGAAATTTACGGAAGGACCATCCCGCGTATATTGCCGGGATGGTCCTTCTGCTTTGTTGCCCCTTCCAAAATTTAGAAAACCCCATTGACAGGGCAGGGCGGCCTGCTACAATAAAGGCAGGACCCGGACGGGCGCTGTCCGGGAAACAGATGATTGGAGGGAAATCCCATGAAAAAGCTTGTCTCCGGCCTGCTGGCGGCGGTGCTGGCGGTGTCTTTGTGTGTCCCCGTCCTGGCGGCGGAGGGCGGCCTGCAAAAGGTCAACACCTACACGCCGGGCCAGTTCACCGACGTGCCCGCAGACCTCTGGTGTGCCGCCAACGTCCAGACGGCCTATGAATACGGTATCATGGGCGGGAAGACCACCATCTATTTCGATGTGGACAGCAATCTGACCGTGGCCCAGGCCATCGTCATGGCCTGCCGCCTCCACAGCGGCTACGTGGACGACGGGGCGGAATTTGCCACTGCCGACCCCTGGTACCAGTCCTACGTGGACTACGCCGGTGAAAACGGCATTGTCTGCCGGTTCGACGGCTACGACGTCTCCGTCACCCGGGGGACCTTCGCCATGATCTTGAGCAGCGCCCTGCCGGACGCGGCCCTGCCGGCCATCAGCGACATCGAGGAGGGCGCCGTGCCGGATGTGGACGCCGGCAGCGCCTGCTATGACGCCGTGTACCGGCTGTACCGGGCCGGTGTCCTGACGGGCAGCGACGCCAAGGGCACCTTCTATCCCGGCAGCTCCATCACCCGGGGCGCGGCGGCCGCCATCATCGGCCGCATGGCGGAGCCTGCCCAACGCAAGGCCATCACCCTGGAGAAGGCTCCCTTCCAGCCGGTGCCCATCAGCCAGTTGCAGAATCTGGCCAGCCTGAAGAAGAAATGCACCGACGCGGAGTTCCAGGCAGCCTACGACGCGGCGCTGGCGGTGGTAACGCCTCTGGCGGACCTGCCCCGGGAGGACCAGCTCACCGGCATCGCCGTGGCCCTGCGGGCCATGGTGGACAGCGGACAGGTCACCTACACCACCTCCGTTCCCCATTACAACGACCCCTACGGCTACTTCGTGGCAGGTGTCTCCTCCTGCGCCGGGTGCACCCGGGCCACGGGGCTGTGTCTGAACATGCTGGGCATCCCCTACGAGCACGTCAACGAGAACCAGTGGGACCACCAGTGGTGCCGGGTGAAGATGGACGACGGCACCTACTGGATCTGCGACGCCTACGGCCTCTACTGCGGACCGGAGCCGGCGCCCTACCAGCACCCCTATCTGTGAGCCCTTTCCCCGGCGGCGCCGTGTTTTTCCCGGCGCCGCCTCTTTTTGGGTTGAGCGGTGGAGGGGGACGTGTTATAATGAAAAAACAGATGTTCGATTGAAGGAGGCGTTCCTATGGAAGACCTGCTGCAAAGACTGAATCCCGCCCAGCGCCAGGCGGTCACGGAGACCGAGGGCTTCGTCCGGGTCATCGCCGGGGCGGGCTCCGGCAAGACCCGGGCCTTATCCCACCGCTTTGCCTACCTGGTGGAGGAGCTGGGGATTTTGCCGGGGAACATCCTCTGCGTCACCTTCACCAACAAATCCGCCAATGAGATGCGCCAGCGCATCCATCAGCTCACCGGGGACAACGACACCGGCTACATCAACACCTTCCACGGCTTCTGCGTCTCCATCCTCCAGGAGGATAGCCACGCCGTCCAGTACCCCAAGAGCTTTCTGGTGCTGGACAACAGCGACATCGACGCCATGCTCCAGATCATCTATGAGGAGCGGGGATTGTCCCTCCGGGACATGACCTTCTCCGCCGCCCGGGACATGATCGAGGTGCAGAAGCTGTTCAAGCGCCCGGACTACTACCAGGACATGATCACCCTGTCCCTGGACACCCTGAAGGAGAAGTACGACCAAGCGGACAGCCCCACGGATATCATCTTCTACGGCTATCTTTACCAGGAGAAGAAGTGCTTCGGCCTGGACTACAATGACCTGATCAAGTTCTCCCTGTACATCTTCCAGGAGCACCCGGACATCCGGCTGAAGTGGCAGCAGCGGCTGGAGTACATCATGATCGACGAGTTCCAGGACATCGACGCCCTCCAGTACGAGCTGATGGAGGTCCTGTGCGGCTACCACAAAAACCTCTTCATCGTGGGGGACCCGGACCAGACCATCTACACCTGGCGGGGCGCCGACATGAAGTACCTGCTGGATTTTGACCAGCACTTTCCAGGCACCAAGACCGTCATGATGACCGAGAACTACCGCTCCACCCCGGAGATTCTGGCGGCAGCCAACAGCCTGATCGAAAAAAACACCCACCGCATCCCCAAAAACCTGACCGCCACGCTGCCTGCCGGCGCGCCGGTGGTGTGCCGCTTTGCCCCCACCCAGGAGGCGGAGGCGGACTGGATGGCAGGGGAGATGGCGCATCTCCATGGGGAGGGCGCGGCCTACCGGGACATGACGGTCCTGTACCGGGCCCACTACGTAAGCCGGGCGGTGGAGGAGGCCCTGCTGCGGGCAAAAATTCCCTACACCATCTACAGCGGCGTCCCTTTCTTTGGCCGCATGGAGATCAAGGACGCCCTCAGCTATCTGCGCCTGATCGCTTACAAGGACGACCTGTCCTTCCGGCGGGTGGCCAACGTGCCCAAGCGGAACCTGGGCAAGCGGCGGATGGCCTTTTTGGAGGAGGCCGCCCAGAAGGCCGGTACCTCTCTCTACCATACCTTACGGGATAACCTGGAGGACCCCCTGTTCAAGGGCACCGGGGCGGCCCGGCTGGTGGCCCTGGTGGAGCGATACGCCGCCGGGTACGAGGGCCGGCCGGTGTCGGAGGTGCTGTCGGCCCTGTTGGATGACAGCGGCTATGAGAAGATGCTGCGCACCGAGGGCAGCCAGGAGCGTCTGGACAATCTGGCGGAGCTGAAGCAGTCGGTGTACGAGTACGAGACCACCTGCGGCGAGGAGGTGACCCTGGAGCACTACCTGACCCATGTGGCCCTGTTCACCAACGCCGACGCCGCCGAAGCGGGGGACAAGGTGAAGCTGATGACCGTCCACGCCGCCAAGGGCCTGGAATTCCCCTATGTGTTTCTCTGCGGCATGAGCGAGGGGATTTTCCCCTCCCGGAAGGTGCGGACGCTCCAGGGCATGGAGGAGGAGCGGCGGCTGGCCTTCGTGGCGCTGACGAGAGCGGAGAAGGGGCTGTACCTCTCCGCCGCCGAGGGCCGGAACTTCGACGGTTCCCCCCGGTACCCCTCCCGGTTTGTGCTGGATATTGACCCCGGTTTGCTGACCTTCCCGGTGCCGCCCAGGGACGGCCTTGTGCGGGAGGCCCGGGAGGCCATCGACCGCAGCCGGCGATATCTGCCCCAGGACGACAGCCAGATCATCTTTCCCGCCGGACAGCGGGTGCGCCACGCCCTGTTCGGCACGGGGACCGTGCTGGAGGCGGATCTGGACAAGGGTGCCCATCTCATCCAGTTCGACGAGCTGGACACGCCACGGCGGATCTCCTTCCGGGCGAAGCTGGAGCGGTGCTGAATCAGGGGGCGGGACCGGACGGGTCCCGCCCGTCTCTGCGGCCTGGGACGCTGTGCCGTTCCCGGGCCTTTGGCCAAGGGGGAAAGGACGGCAAATGCCGGATGCAGGTCCCGCCCGCCGGAAGTCCGCGAAGGGGGAGAAATCCGGGGATTTTCCTTGTATTACAGGGGAGAAGCTGGTATAATACTTCTATCTTTTAGGTTATGATGACGGGGAACTGACATGCTGCACTATCTTCATCAACTGTTCCAGGCCCTGGACTTTTCCTCCATGTGGGACGCGGTCTTGCGGGTGGCCGCGATTTTTCTTTGCCTGACGGTCCACGAGACCTGCCACGGCCTGGCTGCCCTGGCCCTGGGCGACCCCACCGCCAAATCCATGCACCGCCTGAGCCTGAACCCCCTGCGCCACATCGACTGGATCGGCCTGCTTTTCATGTTCGTGGCGGGCTTCGGCTGGGCAAAGCCCGTGCCGGTGGACCCCCGGTACTTCAAAAACCCCAAGAAGGGCATGGCCCTTACCGCCCTGGCGGGGCCGGTCAGCAATCTGGTGCTGGCCTTTCTGGCCCTGCTGATGGCGAAAGGGGTTTACCTTTACAGTCCTGATACGCCAGGATGGAACCGGCTGCTGTACTTTCTGCTGTACACATTGGCGCCCCTGTCCATCGGCCTGGGGGTGTTCAACCTGATTCCCATCCCGCCCCTGGACGGGTCCAAGGTGCTGGGGGCTCTGCTGCCGGACCGGCTGTACGTGACCCAGCTCCGCTATGAGCGGTATGGCCTGGCGGTGCTGCTGGTGCTGTCCATCCTGGGTATCGGCGGCGGCGTCATCAGCCGTGGAATTTTTGCGATTTACAACGCCTTCGTGACGTTGATCTTTGCCTGAGGTGAATGGATTGGAAAACCCCGTATTCAAACTGGAAAAGGTGGTCCGGGGCCGGGAAGAGGAGATGCAGGACTTTGAGGGACCCCTGGACCTGATCTTGTTCCTGCTGGGCAAGAACAAAATGGAGATCCAGGACATCTCCATCTCCCTGATCTGCGACCAGTACCTCCAATGGCTGGAAAAGCGGCAAAAGATGGACCTGGAGGTGGCCAGCGAGTTCGTGACCATGGCCTCCCATCTGGTGTATATCAAGACCCGGATGCTCCTCTCCATCGAGGACCAGGAGGCCCAGAGCGAGATGGAGGCCCTGATCCAGTCCCTGGAGGAGCGCCGCCGCAGCGAGAACTATGGCCGGGTCAAGGCCATGGCCGCCCGCCTGGGCCCCATGGGGGAGTTCGGCCGCAACATCCTGACCCGGGACCCGGAGCCGGTGGAGCGGGGGAAGATCTACGAGTACCACCACCAGCCGGCGGACCTGGTGCTGGCCATGGCGGAGATCCAGAACCGGGCGGAGCGGCGCCTGCCGCCGCCCCGGTCCGCCTTCCAGGACATTGTCCGCCACGAGCCCTACCCGGTGGAGAGCAAGGCGAAAGAGATTTTGCAGCGGCTGGGGCGCCACGGCGTCACCCGGTTTTTGCTGCTGTTCCGGGGCAACCGCAGCCGCAGCGAGGTGGTGGCCACCTTCCTGGCGGTGCTGGAGCTGTGCCGGGCCCATGTGCTGCACCTGGCCGGGTCCGAGAGGGACTGCACCGTCCGCCAGGAGGGCGAGGTGCCTGAGGAGCTGAAATTCTGACAAGGAGGGGGGAAGCCCCGTGGAGATGAGAGAAGTGGAATCCGCCATCGAAGGCATCCTGTTCGCCTCCGGCGAGCCGGTGAAGGTGGACCGGATCTGCGTGGCACTGGACCTGGACCGGCCCACGGTGGAGCAGGTGCTCCAGAAGCTGATGGACTACTACGCCTATGAGCGGCGGGGCGTCCGCCTGGTGCGGATGGAGGACTGCTGGCAGATGTGCTCCGCCCCGGACTACGCCGACGTGATCCGCAAGGCCTTTGAGATCCGCAAGCCCGCCCGGCTGAGCCAGCCGGCCCTGGAAGTGCTGACCATCATCGCCTACTACCAGCCCACCACCCGGGCCTACGTGGACCAGATCCGGGGGGTGGACAGCGCCTATACCATCGGCCTTCTGCTGGAGCGGAAGCTGATCGAGGAGTGCGGACGGCTCCAGGTGCCGGGCCGGCCCCACCTGTACCGGACCACCCGGAATTTCCTGCGGGCCTTCCACCTGGACAGCCTGGACGACCTGCCGGAGATGCCGGATTTGGGCGGCGAGGGGCAGATGCGCATCAACGAAAACGGCGAGATCGTGGACCCCGCCGACGGGGCAGAGATCACCGGCGCCGACACGCCGGAGACCGCCGGCCCCCCCGCGGAGGAGACCGGGGAGCAGGAGTTGCCCTGAAAACCGCCGTTTGAAAACGGCAAAAAAAAAGAAAGGAGGCACCGCTGTGATTTGGCTGTGGATTTTGGGCATCCTGATCGTATTGGCGGTGCTGATCGGCCGGACCCGAATCGGCGTCCGGGTCCGCTTCGGGGAGGCGCCGGTCTCGGTGGTCCTGACGCTGGGACCGTTTCGCATCCCTTTGACGGGCGAAGAGGAAAAAGAGCCCAGGCAGCCGCCAAAAGAGGCGAAAAAGAAGGAAAAAACGCCGAAAACTTCCAAGGAAAAGAAAGAAAAATCCCGCTTTCCCAAAGTGACGGCGGCGGACGTGAAGGAGGCGGCGCGGACCCTGGGCCCTCCGCTGAAAAAGGCCTTGGGCCGCACCCGGCGGAGCGTTCGGGTGGACCCCATGACGGTGTCCGTCACCATCGGCGCCGCCGAGGACCCCGCCGCCGGGGCGGAAGTCTACGGCTGGG
>URXS01000050.1 GCA_900551885.1 uncultured Oscillibacter sp. | reverse complement strand
GCCTTCCCCGGCCTGTGGCCTCTCCGGTTCAGACGGCTGCCTTTAGTTAGGCAGCAACAGCAACAGTGTTGTTGTTATTTAATTTATAAATTGCCCGTTTTATGGCGGTCAGGCGCCGCCGCCCGCTAGTCCGGTCTCCATACCCCCGTCGAAACCGGTACACCCCCAGGTGTGAGAATTCAGGGCCCGCTCCGGTGCGCTTCTCTGCACCGGAGCGGGATCCGCCGTATATAGGATCATATCACAATCTATCTGCGAAGTGTGTTACAATTCCGTGAAATCTGCCTCAGGTGCCGGTAATCTTCACCATCAGCTTTACCGGCACCACCTTGGCCAGCAGCCGGTAGAACTTGTAAAACAGCCGGGGCGTGTAGATGCTGCGCCCCTCCCGGGCTGCCCGCAGGGCACCGCCGGCCACCCGTACCTGGTCACAGTAAGGCAGCATGGCAAAGGCCCGGGAATTTCCGGTGATGCCGCCCACGTCCAGGAACTCCGTCCGCATGGGACCGGGGCACACCGCCGTGACGGTGATCCCCCGACGGCGCAGCTCCTCCCCCAGCCCAATGGTAAAGGAGGACACATATGCCTTGGTGGCACCGTACACCGTCATCCGGGGCGTGGGGCAGAAAGAGGCGATGGAGGACACGTTCAGAATGCGCCCGCCCTGCCCCATATAGGGCAGCACCAGGTCCGTCACTGCCGTCAATGCCCGCAGGTTCAGGTCGATCATGCGGGTCTGCTGGTCGGTATGGCCCTGGCCCAGCTCCCCCAGAAAGCCGCAGCCGGCGCAGTTGACCAGGAGGGTCACCTCCGGCCGCTCCGCCTCCAGACGGGTTTTCAAAACCGCGAAGCTGGTAGGACTGCACAGGTCCAGGTCCAGGCACTCCACCGACAGATTGGGCAAGGACTGGGCGATCTCCTCCAGCCGCTCCCGCCGACGGGCAATCAGCCAACAGCAGCCAATCTCCGGGAATACGTCCGACAACTGCCGCACGATCTCCCGGCCCAGGCCCGAGGAGGCGCCAGTGATAATGGCCGTTTTCATGGCACGCGCCTCCCGCCTCAGCGTTTCTTGGGCGCCGGATACTCCACGCCCTGGGTGTCCACCCGGATGGACTGGATGACCACCGGCGTCTTGGGCTTGTCGTTGCGGTCCGTGGGCACCTCGGAGATGCGGATGGCCTCCTCCACGCCGTCGGTCACCTGGCCGAAGGCGGCGTACTGGCCGTCCAGATGGGGCGCCGGCGCCACCATGATGAAGAACTGGCTGCCGGCGGAGTCCGGGTGCATGGCCCGGGCCATGGACAGCACGCCGGTGGTGTGCCGCAGGTCGTTCTGGGCGAAGCCGTTGCCGGCGAACTCGCCCTTGATGTCGTAGCCGGGGCCGCCCATGCCGTTGCCGTTGGGGCAGCCGCCCTGGATCATGAAGCCGGGGATCACCCGGTGGAAGATCAGGCCATCGTAGAAACCGCTGTTGGCCAGGGCGATGAAATTGTTGACGGTGTTGGGCGCCTTCTCCGGGTACAGTTCCCCGGTCATGACGGCGCCGTTTTCCATGGTGATGGTGACGATGGGGTTTTTCACTTCAGACATGTTCATCGATTCCTTTCTCTCAGGGTGCGGTCGATCTCCCGGCGGGCGTCCCGCTGGGCGGCGGCCGCCCGTTTGTCGTAGTTCTTCTTGCCCTTGCAAAGACCGATCTCCACCTTCACCCGGGCGTTCTTGAAATACACCGATAAGGGCACCAGGGTGTATCCCTCCTGCTGGATCAGGGCGTGGAGCTTGCGGATCTCCCGCTTGTGCATCAGCAGCCGCCGGGACCGGACCGGGTCCTTGTTGAAGATGTTGCCCTTCTCATAGGGGGAGATGTGCATCCCATGAACGAACAGCTCCCCGTCCTTCACCGTGCAGTAGGAGTCCTTCAGGTTCAGCGTACCGGCCCGAATGGATTTGACCTCTGTTCCGGCCAGCTCCACGCCGGCCTCGTACCGGTCCTCCACGAAGTAGTCGTGAAAGGCCTTGCGGTTTTGCGCCGCGATCTTGATTCCCTTTTTCTCCGTGGGGCTCACCTCTCTTCCGCCGGAATACCAGATACCGGTAAAGTCAAGTTAGTATACCATGATTCTGCCCGTTCTTCAAGAGAAAGAAGCAGTTGGCTTTTCCTGGCGGACATGATATAATGTGATATTACTGAATCAATCTGCCCCGACCCCGTTTTCACACGGTGGTTGAAACTCTAAACATTACGAGGTGTTTTGACATGACCCAGCCTACGGACCTGACTGAGCAAACACTCAGCCGGAAAGACGTGTATGATGGGCTGCTGTGCCACGTCCATGTGGACGAGGTGCTGCTGCCCAACGGCCATACCTCCCAGAGGGAAGTGGTTGACCACGTGGACGGCGTGGCGGTGCTGCCTCTGGACGAGCGCAACAACGTGCTGACCGTCACCCAGTACCGCTATGTCTTCAAAAAGCTGCTGCTGGAGATCCCCGCCGGCAAGCTGGATGAGGGAGAAAATCCGGTCACCGGCGCTCTGCGGGAGCTGAAAGAGGAGACCGGCGCCGTGCCGGACACCCTGCTGCCTTTGGGCGTCATTTTGCCCGCCCCGGGCTGCTACGGCGAAAAGCTGCATCTGTTTTTGGCCCGTGGCCTGCACATGGAGGACCAGCATCTGGACCCGGATGAATTTTTGAACGTGGAGCGGATCCCCTTCACGGAGATGGTCCACCGGGTCATGGACGGGGAAATTGAGGACGCCAAGACCATCGCTGCCGTACTGAAAACCAAGGTCCTGCTGGATCTGTAAACGCTGCGGGAGGAAAATATGAACAGCCAGAAGACCGTCCTCATTGTAGAGGACGAGAAAAACATTGTGGATATCCTGCGCTTCAATCTCCAGCGGGAGGGATACCAAACCTGTGAATCGTACGACGGGGAGGATGGTCTGTCCAAGGCCCTCTCCGTGAACCCGGACCTGATCCTGCTGGACGTGATGCTGCCCAAGATGAATGGTTTTGACGTGTGCCGCGCCCTGCGGGAAAAGGGCGACAATGTGCCCGTCATCATCCTCACCGCCCGGGAGGAAGAGGCGGACAAGGTCCTGGGGCTGGAGATCGGTGCCGACGACTATATCACCAAGCCCTTCTCCATGCGGGAGCTGATCGCCCGGGTGGGCGCCAACATCCGCCGCACTTCCATGGCAGCGGCTCCGGCCTCCGCCGCGGCGTCAGCCATGCCGGTGTCCGGGGACCTGGCCATCAACACCGACAGCCATCAGGTCTTCCGGGCCGGAAAAGCCATCGACCTGACGCAGCGGGAGTATGAGCTGCTGACCTTCCTGGCCAGCCACCCCAACAAGGTCTACTCCCGCATCGACCTGATGGAGCAGGTGTGGAACTATGGCTATGTGGGCGACGATGTGCGCACGGTGGACGTGACCGTCCGCCGTCTGCGGGAAAAAATCGAGGCGGACCCCGCCAATCCGGTCTATATCCTGACCCGCCGGGGCGCAGGGTACTACTTCTCCGCCACATGACTGCCCCGTCATTACCGTCTGAAAGAAGGTGAGACCTTTGTTCAGAAGCCTGCACATGAAGCTGATGCTGATCCTGCTGCTGCTCATCACGTCGCTGATGGCGGTGGTAGGTGCCTTCCTGACCACCAGCGTCTCCAGCTTCTATATCGACACCTTCTACCAGCAGATGAACGACGTCTTTGGAGAGGGAAACGGAGATTTCATGGCTACTCTCCGCAGCAACGCCGCCCTGCCGGACGGTGCTGAGCAGATCCGTCTGCTGGTGGACGCCCGGGCCGGGGAGCTGGGCATCGACTACCGTACCCGCAACTACTTCGTGCTGGACGGGGAGACCGGCGAGTTTCTGGCCGGCTCCACCGACGCCTCGGAGTTGCCCCGGGAACAGACCGCCAACCTTCTGACGGCCCGGAACGCTGTGGCCCAGGGGGACGGCACTCTGGTGGGAGACGAGAGCGACATCACCGCCGGCTTCATGGATGTGGCCATTCCTATCCTGGCCGGTGATAACACCTTCATCATCTATGTTCTGGACAATAAGGATACGGTCTCCGGCCTCAACAGCCAACTGTTCCTCATCATCATGCAGGCACTGATCATCGGCCTACTGATTTCCGTACTGCTGAGCTTTCTGCTGTCCAAGACCATGGTGGGCCCCATTGAAAAGCTGACCGCCAGCGCCGAAAAGGTGGCCGCCGGAGACTTTGACAGCAAGCTGCCGGTGGAATCCACCGATGAGATCGGCATCCTGACCGGCACTTTCAACGAGATGGCAGGCGTGCTGGAATCCACTCTGGCCGCCGTGGAAAACGAGCGCAACAAGCTGGACACGCTGTTTCTCCATATGACTGACGGCGTGGTGGCCTTCGATCACGAGGGCAACCTGATCCACTGCAACCCCGCCGCCACAGCCATGCTGCAGCGGTCTGTGCCGGCGGACAGCACCTACGACCAGCTCTTCGGCTCCGTATACCCCTTTCAGGAAATGCTGGCTCTCCAGCGGCCCAACTACGCCGAGGGAGAGATGGTTGTCGGTGACCGGACACTGGAGCTGTATCTGGCCCCCTTCTCTGATCAGGCCAGCGGCGGCGTGCTGATCGTCCTCCACGATATCACGGAGCAGCACCGCAACGAGGAGCGCCGCAAGGAGTTCGTGGCCAACGTGTCCCACGAGTTGCGCACCCCCCTGACCAACGTCCGCAGCTACGCCGAGACCCTCCGGGACGGCGGCGGGGACATCCCCCAGGACACCGCCAACAGCTTCCTGGACATCATTATCACCGAGACGGACCGGATGACCCATATCGTCCAGGACCTGCTGACCCTGAGCCGGCTGGACGCGGGCAATGCGGAGCTGGTGCTCTCCCGCTTCCCCTTCGGGGACGCCATTGAGAGCGTGACCCGGGCCAATGCCCTGGCCGCCAAACAACGGCTCCACACCCTCACCTACAACCCACCGGAGAGCCTACCCCTGATTGTGGGCGACCGCAGCCGGCTGGAACAGGTGATGATGAACATCATCAGCAACGCCATCAAATACACTCCCAACGGCGGGCATATTGTCATCACCGCCGGTTCCACGGAGTCAGAGGTGTGGATGGAGGTGTGCGACGACGGCATCGGCATCCCGGAAAAGGACCGGGACCGGATCTTCGAGCGGTTCTACCGGGTGGACAAGGCCCGGTCCCGGGAGTCCGGCGGCACCGGATTGGGCCTGTCCATCGCCAAGGAAATTGTCCAGCGACATCATGGCACCATCGCCCTGGCCCCCCACCAGGGCCCTGGTACCACCGTGCGGCTGACGCTGCCCATCGGCGGCCCCCGGCCCCTGCCCAGCTGATCTGCCTATTCCACCAGAGAGGAGGTGCGCCCTATGGAATCCCCCCGCCGCGGTCGTCGCGACATCTTGCAGAATATTGCCATTGTGGTGCTGTCTCTGTCTGCGGTGCTGTTGTTTGCCCAGTCTCAGATCTATAACCTGATCTCCGACCAGGGCAGACTGTCGGACCGGTTTGCTGGCGTCGCTGTAGGCGATGCCACCTCTCAGACAGCGGTCCTTACAGCTCCGGTTCGGGTTGTGGTTACCGGTGCTTATGACCGCTACGGCGCCTATCTCACCACCGACGCGGAAGCTTTCTCGGACCTGGGATTGCTGCTGAAGGAGGCTCTGGGTTCCGCCGGAACTCTGGCCGCTTGCCGGGAAATGGATTTTGTCTCCGCACTGGAATCCGTCTCCGTCTATTACGACTTTCTCTCTCCCCTGCCACTGTCCATTCTGTCGGAGCTGGTGGGTGGCGACAGCAAATATAGCTTTGATACCGTGAGCGCCCGCCAGATCGTTCTCTCTTCCCATGACGGTGATGTCCGGCTCTACATCTGGGACGGCGACGATACCTACTCGTCCTGCCAGATTCCTCCCCTCTCCACCGAAGACTTGACTGACACCGTCAACGGCTGCTCCTTTGGTGTGGCCTCCTTTGCATTCGATGAGGCGGGCCTAGATCCCACATATAGCCGTATTGCTCCCCGCTCCCTGCTGCTGGCGGAGCTGCCGGCACTGCCGGTCCTGTCCGCGTCCAATCCTCTGACCAATACAGATGAAATCCTCGTTGCCCTGGGGTTCAACCCCAGCACCAAAAACCGCTATTCCGACGCCAGTGGCACGGAAATCATTCGGGAGACCAACCGTTCCCTGCAAATCAAGAGCAACGGTACTATTGTTTACGAAAGCAGTGAAGAACCCGCTGTGGAGATCAACGCAGAGGAGGACATCCCCACTCTTCGGGAGGCTGTGGACGGCATCACCTCACTATTGTGGAAGCTTCTGGGAGATCTGTCGGGTGAGGCCTCTTTATATTTGGAGTCGGTGAGCCAGACTGGGGAAACCACCACTTTACGCTTTGGATACCATGTCAGCGGTGTGCCTATCCGCTTCTCTGACGGTGGGACCGCCGCGGAGGTCACCCTGACCCATACCACCGTGACAGGGCTGTCCCTACGGTTCCGGCAGTATGTTTCCTCCACTGCGGAAAGTTCGCTACTTCCCCTGCGGCAGGCCCTGGCCATTGCGGCCGACGAATACGCAGGGAAGGAGCTGTCTATCGGCTACGCTGACAACGGCGCAAATGTCAGTGCCCAGTGGCTGGCGGAGTAACCGGAAATTGGGCTCCCAACGGAGCCTGGAAAGGAGACGGAAATGGAGAGCCGCAGGCTGAAAAACATCATCATCCTGATTCTGGCCCTGCTGAATCTATGCCTGCTGGGATCCCTGGCCATACGGATCAATGCTGAGCACGCCTCCCACCGTCAGGCCCGGGAACAGTTGGTGGCTCTGTTTTCCGCCGCCGGCGTATCACTGGATGCCAAGCTCATCTCCGATGAGACGCCTCCTCCCTCCCTGACACTGATCCGGGACGAGGCGGAGGAGCAAACCCTTGCCGCCTATCTGCTGGGAGGAAATCCCGTCCGCACCGATCAGGGCGGAGGCATTTTTGGTTACGCCGAGGAGAGCGGAGCCGCCCAATTCCGTTCCAACGGCAGCTTTGACGTAGTGTGTAACCGCCCGCTGGAGGATCTCAGGGACTACTTTCAGGACTTCTGCGACACTTTTGGCTATAGAGATCTGACCATTTCCATGGAAGACGGTACTGGTACAGTGACCGCCGTTCAATATTATCAGGACTATCCGGTCATCGGCTGCGCCGTCACCTTCACTGTGGAGAACGGCGTGCTGAAACGGGCCATCGGCACCCATCTGCCCGACAGCGGCACCACATCTTCCTCCGGAGAGGAGCCGCTATCGGCCCTGTCGGCCCTGGCCGCCTTCCTGAATACCATTCGGGAAGGCGCTGTGGGTACAGCCGTGACGGACCTGTACCTGTGCTTTGAGTTACAGAGCACTACCACCGCTTTGATGACCCTTGCCCCGGCCTGGTGTGTAGTCACCGACACCGCCAGCTATTATGTCAACTGCATAACAGGAGCTGTGTCTTTGGCATAAAGTTTCCATTTCTTGAATTTTATGTTGTTTTTCCTGTTTTTTCTTCTTTTAAAGCGTATGAGCAGGAATGATTTGCATTTCTCCTCCAGATATGGTATAGTGAATGTGTGTGAGCTTTGACCAGCGGAAATTTTACCCTGCCCGCGCCAGCGGCGCGGGTATGAAGCGCCGCTGGCCGGGCAAACTGACTGCGAAGCCGGTTTGCCGCCGCAAAAGAAAGCGCCTTTTGAAGAGAGGGTAACGATTTTGACAAAGTATATTGTGCAGGGTGGTCATCCCCTGTTTGGCGAGGTGGAGATCAGCGGTGCCAAAAACGCCGCCGTCGCCATTCTCCCCGCAGCTTTATTGGTGGACGGAGTCTGCCGCATTGAGAACATTCCCCAGATTTCTGACGTAACGCTGTCCCTGAAGATTCTGGAGCACCTGGGTGCGGGAATCCGCACCATCAACCGCCACACAGTGGAGATTGATTCCAGCCACATCCGTTCCACCCGAACCTCCTATGATCTGGCCCGGAAGATGCGGGCCTCTTATTACCTCATCGGGTCCCTGCTGGGCCGGTTTGGCCAGGCGGAGGTGGCCATGCCCGGCGGCTGCAACTTCGGCGTCCGTCCCATCGACCAGCACGTCAAGGGCTTTACGGCTCTGGGCGCCAAGGTGGTGGTCGAAGGCGGTTTCATCCACGCTTCCACCGAAGCTGGCCGACTGAAGGGCGCCAACATCTACCTGGATGTGGTGTCCGTTGGTGCCACCATGAACATCATGATGGCCGCCGTCCGTGCGGAGGGGACCACCGTTATCGAAAACGCTGCCAAGGAACCCCACATTGTGGACCTGGCCAACTTCCTCAATTCGATGGGGGCCAATATCCGGGGCGCTGGCACAGACACCATCAAAATCCGCGGCGTGGACCACCTGCAGGGTGGCAGTTACGCCATTATTCCCGATCAGATCGAGGCCGGCACATACATGGCCGCTGTGGCCGCCACCGGCGGACAGATCCTCATCAAGAATATCATTCCCAAACACATGGACTGTATCACCGCCAAACTGGTGGAAATGGGTGTTGAGGTGGAGGAGCACGAGGACACCCTCCTGGTCCGGCGGAACAATCCCATTCAAAAGGCCAATGTCAAAACCATGCCCTACCCCGGTTTCCCCACGGACATGCAGCCCCAGATCACCACGGTCCTCTGCCTGGCGGAGGGCACCTCTCTGGTAACGGAGAGCATCTGGAACAACGGCCGCTACCGCTATGTGGACGAGCTCAAGCGCATGGGCGCGTCCATTCAGGTGGATGACAAGACCGCTGTGGTGGAGGGTGTGGACCATCTCACCGGCGCGCCCATTCAGGCCTGCGATTTGCGAGCCGGCGCGGCGCTGGTCATTGCTGCCCTAGCCGCCCGTGGCCAGAGCGAGATCAGTTGCGTCCAATACATTGAGCGTGGTTACGAGGATATCGTAACCAAACTGCAGGGGCTGGGCGCCGATATCCGCGCTGTGGAGGAACCCGGGGAGTCCGAGGAGCTGGAGGCCCACATCGGATAAACGTTCCCGGCATAAAATTACAGATTCTCCGCGTCCGCGATGGGAAAGCGGCCCTCGTGGGCAGCTTACCGGTGCGGGCGCGGATTGTTTATGCGAGGTCGTTGTTTTGACGGTTATACATACTCTGGCCAGCGGTTCCTCCGGGAACGCACTGGTGATTCTCTCCGGTGGGACCCGCATTCTGCTGGACGCCGGCGTTTCCTGCCGCCGCATCGCCGCTTCTTTGGCCACTCTGGGCCTGGGCCCCGGTGATCTGGACGCCATTTTGATCACCCACACCCACACGGACCACATCTCCGGCCTGCGGACACTGCTCAAACGCAGCGACGCAACGGTCTGGGCCACAGCCCGGACATGCCGGGCTCTTCTGAACCGGCTGCCGGAACTGGAGGACCGGCTATGCGCAGTGGAGCCGGGGGTATCCTTTGAACTGGGTTCCTGCGCCGTTACCGCCATTGCCACCTCCCACGATGCCCCTGGCGCCTGCGGCTACCGGCTGGACACAGCCGACGGCAGCGTAGGGGTGCTGACTGACACCGGCTACGTCACCGATCAGGCGGCGGAACTGCTGCCGGGTGTGGACCTGGCGGTACTGGAGGCCAACCATGACGTGGAGACGCTGTGCAGCGGTCCCTACCCCTATTATTTGAAACAGCGGATCCTTGGCCAGGAAGGGCACCTGAGCAACAGCGACGCCGCCGCCTTCGCCGTAACACTGGCCGAGCGGGGTGCGTCGGAAATCGTGCTGGCCCACCTGAGCCGGGAAAACAACACCCCTGCCATGGCTCTGGCCGCTGTGAAGACAGCTCTGATGGCTGCGGGACTGGAGCCAGCCCTATCTGTGGCCCCCCGGGATACCCTGGGTCCCGCCCATGTCCTGGTCAGGAGGGCCGTATGCAAAAAATAACCATTCTGTGCGTTGGGAAGCTGAAAGAAAAGTTCTACACGGAGGCTGTGGCGGAATACGCCAAGCGCCTGTCCCGGTATTGCAAGCTGGAGATCACCGAGCTGCCGGAGGAGCGGTTGCCGGAGGACCCCTCCCCCGCCCAGATCGCCGCAGCCCTAGAGAAAGAGGCCGCCGCAGTTCGGGCCAAGCTGCCCAACTCCGCTTTTGTTGTAGCCTTATGCGTGGAGGGAACGCTTCGCTCCAGCGAGGACCTGGCTAGAATGCTGGCGGACAGCGCCGGCCGAGGTCAGTCCCAGGTGGTGTTTTTGATCGGCAGCTCCTTTGGCCTGGACCCTTCTTTGAAATCTCTGGCAATGGAGCGGCTGTCCATGTCTCCCATGACCTTTCCCCATCATCTGGCCCGGGTCATGCTGCTGGAGCAAGTCTATCGGGCCTATCAGATCAACGCCGGTACAAAGTATCACAAGTGACATGTTTTCAGCGGGAGGTGCCAAGAGATGGACCAACAGGATTTTACCCAGGCCCTGTCCCACGAGGAACTGCTGCGGCGCTGGCCCAAGGATGAGGACGGTCAGCCGGAACCACCGGTTATCCTGGTAAACCTCCGGGAAGATGGCGGCCTATGGTCGGAGATGACGGTCTCCCGGCTGGAGGCCTGCGGCATCCCGGTGCTGCGTCAGTACCCCTGGAGCGGCAGTGCGGTCCGGCTTTACCTGGGCACTGCCTGCTCCGGTGTAGACTTGTATGTGCCTGCTTCCCGTTTGGAGGAAGCCCGACAACTGCTGGATACAGGGCCGGAGGATATACCCTGAACTGGCGACTCTCACCGCAGATTGGAAAGGAGGGGTAACCTCATGCGGCCACCCCCTTCACACCCTCGCCGAAGCTGACGCCGGAGGAAAAGACCCGGCTCGCCAAGCGGTTCCGCCGCCGCGCCAACCTGACGGACGGAGGCCTTCTTCTGGGCATCGCCCTCTTGCTCATCAGCAATTATCCGGGGAACGATCTGCTCATCGGCCTCTCTCTGCTCATGATGATGGTGTTTATCATCAGCAGCGCCCTGCTCTACCACCGCTGTCCCATCTGCGGAAACAATATCATCTTCAGCCCCAACCGGGAGCGACTGGGCCCCTTCATCTGGCGGAGTTACGAGTGCCCCGTCTGCAATTTTTCCCCGGACTGGGGCCGGTGAGCCCCCCTTGCTTTGCGATTGCTGTCGACTTTATATAATCAGGAGGAACGTATATGGATTTCATGCAGGAATATGAAAAGTGGCTTTCCAGCCCCGCCCTGAGCCCGGCGGAGCATGAGGAACTAGAGTCCATCCGCGGTGACGAGAAGGAGATCGAGTCCCGGTTCTACGATCAGTTGGCCTTTGGCACTGCGGGCCTCCGGGGCACCATGGGTGTGGGTCTCAACCGCATGAACATCCATGTGATCCGCCATGCCACTCAGGCCTTCGCTCAGGTCATTCTGGAAGAGGGCCCCGAGGCGGTGGAACGGGGCGTGGCCATATGCTTCGACTGCCGTAACAACTCCGATCTCTTTGCCCGGGAGGCTGCCTGCGTCATGGCGGGCAACGGTATCCCCGTGCGCCTGTTCGAAGCCCTGCGCCCCACTCCCGAGCTGAGCTTCGCCGTACGGGAGTATGGCTGCATCGCCGGCATCAACGTTACTGCCAGCCACAACCCCAAGGAGTACAACGGCTACAAGGTCTACTGGGAGGACGGCGCCCAACTGCCCCCCAAGCACGCCGACGAGGTGGCCCGGAAGATGCGGGAGCTGGATGTGTTTGCCTGCGTGAAGCGGGTGGACTATGACCTGGCCCGGTCCGAGGGACTTATCACCCTCATGGGGGCCGAAACCGACGAAAAGTTCCTGGCCAACGTCATGGCCCAGGTCAATGACAAGGCCGTGGTGGAGCAGGTGGCCGACACCTTCACCATGGTGTACACCCCCTTCCACGGCACCGGCTACCGACTGATCCCCGAGGCCCTCAAACGCCTGGGGCTCAAGCATGTGATCTGCGTGCCGGAGCAGATGATCATTGACGGCAACTTCCCCACCGTGGTCTCCCCCAATCCGGAGAACCCCGAGGGCTTTTACCTGGCGGTGGACCTGGCCAAGAAAAACAATGCCGACTTCATCCTGGGTTCTGACCCCGACGCCGACCGGGTGGGCATCATGGTCAAAACCAGCGACGGCGAGTTCCGGGTCATCTCCGGCAACCAGACCGGCGTACTGCTGCTGGACTATCTGATCGGTGCCAAGAAGCGCACCGGCAAGATGCCGGCCAACCCTGTGGCTCTGAAAACCATCGTCACCACTGAAATGGCCCGCAAGGTGGCCGAGGACAATGGCGTGCGGTGCTTCGACACCTTCACCGGCTTCAAGTTCCTGGCAGAGAAGAAGGATAAGCTGGAAGCCTCCGGCGAGGGCAAGGTCATCTTCTCCTACGAGGAGAGCTATGGTTACATGCTGGGCGACTACGTCCGGGACAAGGACGCTGTGTCCGCTTCCGTGGAGCTCAGTGAGATGGCCGCCTGGTATGCCGCCCAGGGCATGACCCTCTACGATGCCCTCCAGGCCCTTTACAAGAAGTACGGCTACTTCGCCGAGCAGACCCACAATCTGGTGATGCCTGGTCTGGATGGCCTCAAGGACATGGCGGAGCTGATGAAGTCCCTGCGGGAGAATCCGCCGGCGGAGCTGTCGGGCGTGAAGGTCGTCACCTTCAAGGACTATTCCGACGGATCCGTGGTGGACTGCGCCACCGGTGCCAAGAGCACCATGGAACTCTCCGGCTCCAATGTGCTGCGGTTCGAGATGGCCGACGGCACCTCCGTCATCGTCCGTCCCTCCGGCACGGAGCCCAAGATCAAGGTCTACATACTGACCCAGGGCAAGGATGCCGCCGACGCCCAGGCCAATCTGGAAAAGTATGGCCAGTGGGTAGCCAGCCTGAAAAAGTAATTCCCGTTCGTTACAGGGGGACCGGTCAAGTGACCGGTCCCTTTTTTAATGAAATTTTTATTCTTGACATATGTTCAAAAAGGACTATAATGGGCATATGTTCAAAATAAGGAGGGACACCGATGCCCCGCAGTGCCAAATGCCGCCGGGTCTGCCAGATGCCGGCCCACTGCCGCTTCGCCCCGGATCAGCCATCCCAGGGAGAGCCGCTGTGCCTGACAGTGGAGGAATATGAAACGGTGCGACTGCTGGACTACCTGGGTCTGAACCAGGAGGAAGCCGCCGTCCAGATGGGCGTGGCCCGGACCACGGTCCAGCGGATCTATGCCCAGGCCCGCCGGAAGCTGGCGGCGTTTCTGGTGGAAGGCCGTCCATTGCAGATCGTGGGCGGCAGCTATGCGCTCTGTCCCCGGCAGAGCTGCGGTGGGTGCGGCATCACCTGCGGCCGGTGCCATTCCCAAAACAGAAAGGAAGAGCAATCATGAAAATCGCGGTCACCTATGAAAACGGAAATGTGTTCCAGCACTTCGGCCACACGGCCCAGTTCAAACTCTACGATGTGGAAAACGGCGCCGTGGTCTCCTCTCAGGTAGTGGACACCAACGGCAGCGGCCACGGGGCCCTGGCAGGCCTGCTGGCGCAGCAGGGCGTGGACTGTCTGATCTGCGGTGGCATCGGCGGTGGAGCCCAGATGGCTCTGGCGCAGGCCGGTATCCGGCTGTACGCCGGCTGCTCCGGCGACGCCGACCAGCGGGTGGCGGAGCTGCTGAACGGTACCCTGCAATTTGCCCAAGAAGCCACTTGCGACCACCATCACGGTGAGGACCATGCCTGCGGCGACCACGGCTGCGGCCATCACAGCGAAGGCCACTCTTGCGGCCATACCTGCTGAACAAAATTTGCGCACCGCCCTCTGAAAGAGGGCGGCGCTTTCTTTTTCCTCCTGTCCGTCCCGCGGTTTCTTCTGTCGACGGAATGGTCCACTGGTATAGGAAAAGGGCCGCCCTACCGGGCGGCCCTTTTGTCAGCAGGCATTTTTTACTCCGAGATGTCCCGGGTGGCGTAGGCATTCAGATCCATGCCCACCGTGTGGCCGGCCAGATACTCGTAGTAGCCCTGGGCGCCGATCATGGCGCCGTTGTCACCGCAAAGCCGCAGGGGCGGCAGGTACAGCTTGTATCCCGCCTCCCGGCAGGCGCGCTCCAGATCTCCCCGAATGATGGAATTGGCCGCCACGCCGCCGGCG
>URXS01000049.1 GCA_900551885.1 uncultured Oscillibacter sp. | reverse complement strand
TAGCGTGTCCCTCCAGTCCGCAGCCGCTGTGCTTCAGAATATGGACAGCAGCAAGTATGAAGCGGTATTACAGATTTACCAGATGCGAAAAGCGGTGATATTGCTGTCATCATAGGAACATCAGGCCAGCATGAAATCACTGCCTATGACCTTGCAGAAGCAAGTGGGACAATTACCAACGAACTGTTAAGTCGTTTGGGCAGCCGCTTGAACAGACTGTAAGGTTTCTTCATCTTCAAAAGCAAAATGCCTCTTTTTGTTTCCAGTCCCCCAATTTCTGAGCTGTGGACGGCACAGAAATGACTTGCTTAATCCTGTCGACAGAGGTACAATGCAGGCAGTTAGAGGCATGAAAAACGCTCCCCGTCCCTGTCGGCGAAAGACGTCAGCAAGGGCTGGGGAGCGTTTCTGACCACACAACCTACCACACACCGTCCCGGACCACATGGAAACAGCATGGTCAAAGAGGCCTAAAGATGAAGTGGAGCGGAGCGGAAACAACCAAAAATGGCCCGAAATGATTGAAAAAAGTTTCCGGGGCTTGTTCGCATCCGAGAGGTCGAGGGTTCGAATCCCTTCGAGTCCACCACGGAAATAACCACACCAAAAGGTGTGGTTATTTTTTTGATTACCGGAGGAAATTTCGATGTTCAGGGCAAATGAATTGCCTCTGCGCCAAGATTCTGGGCCATCGGCCAAAACACTTGTGCTACGTAAACGCACCGCCCCGCTGTGCGGGAGCCCCTGCCTATGTCCGCATTTTTCGATGAAAAACGACACGCTTTAGCGTGTCGTTTTCTTTTTTACCTGCCACTGAGCAAGCCAAAGGCAGCCGCCTCTCCCCTCCATGCAGCATGTGCGCTCAGATACAATACCGCCTCTGCCCCGGAAGCGGACAGGAAGCTCCGGTTGCCGGAGGCGCTGCATTTTGCACCCATAAAAAACCGTTCGTGTCAGAATCGTTGAAGCGGAAAATTCTCTCCAATAAAATGGCTACAGGATGGTGAGAGAGGGCGGAGGTGGAGCGTGAACATCGCCGTTTGTGAAAACAGCGCGGCTGCGGCAGAGCAAATGCGCGGCTGGATCGAGCAGTATTGCCGGCTCTACCATGTGCCGGCCGTTTTGAACTGCTTTCCCTCATCCGCCGCCTTCTCCGCCCATGAAGGGCGCTTCGCCATCGTGTATCTCTGCTCCGGCGGCAGTACGGGATTCTATCTGGCCCGGCAACTGCGGGAGCGGGACCCGGACTGCAAGATCATCCTGGTGGACGACACCCAGGAGTTCGCCGTGCGGGGAATGCGGCTCCACTGCACCGACTTTATTCTCCGCCCGGTGGAATTCCGGCATATTGTCCGAAGCATGAACCTGGCGCTGAGGGGGCGGCTTTGATGGAGCGAACACAGATCAGGCGGCGAAAGGCCGCAGGCCCAGAGCCCAAGGATCTGGAGCAGGGGCTTCGCCGTCAGATGGCCTGGGCCGCCGGAACGGAAGCCTTTCAGAATCGGGACCCGCTGTACCACGTGACGGAATCCTTCCAGCAGACCTTTGACGCTATGGGCCGCCGTCACGCAGCCCAGCTTGATCCAGAGGAGAAGCTGCAGGAGCAGTCCTCGGAAGGAGAGACACCCCAACAGCAGGAGGAGATGCCTGACTCCGCCTCGGCCCGCTCCTTCTATGAGCGGGACCGGCCTGAAAACCAGGACCTGCTCCGCCGTTTTTCCGAAACTGCTTTTCAGCGGGGCACCCTCTCCGGAGCAGTGCTCCAGGGTACAGGGCAGATGATGCTTTTTTCCTGTCTGAAAAAAACGGTAGGCCAGTCCCAGCCGGACAAATGGCAGCAGAGAAAGCTCTTTGAAAAGGCCTCACCCATACGCAATGTGCCAGGTCACAGCCCGGATAAGGTGATTTTTAACCGGGGCTTCACGGACAGTGCAGTGGGCTTGGTGGTGGATACCCTGCGGGACGCCCGGCGCACGGTGGAGGATCTGCGGGACCTGGCTCTGGGCAAAAGCGAGATGGGCCAGACCGGGGCGGATACCCTGCGCACCATGTACCCCTTCCTGGACGACAGCCGGGAACGGGAGCTGCTGGAGCAATACCGGCAGCAACTGCGGGGAACGGGAAATCCCCAGGAAACAGCCGCTTTGCAAAACGCCATCGCCCGAATGGAAGCGATGATCGGCAAGAAGGCCCAGATGAAGCAGGAATTCATAAATAAGCTCCGCTTTCTCTCCGACCGGGCCACCGAGGCCCTGGAGGTTTTTGAGGCCCCCGGCTTTTCCGTCTCTCTGGACCAGGCCCTGCGGGAGGCCACGGGAGCGGAGGAGCCGCCTCCGGAGGAAGGAGGTGGTCAGGGCGATGGAGCAACAGACCCAGGGCAGGGACCGCCAGAGGGCGGAGAAACCGACTCAGAGGGAAACAGAACACCAGACACCTGAACGGGAACGTCTGGCCGAACCGGGCCTGACAGCCCAGGCTTTGCTGGAGGGTGTCTCCCTGCTGGAACTGCCCCCCCAGCGGCTGGAGGAGCTGGCCGCTCTGGTGGGCAACCAGGGCATGGCGTCGCTGCTGGAGCAGCAGGCCATCCCTCTGGAAGAAGTTCCATTTTCTCTGCCCGCGCCGGTGGACACAGTCCCCTTCTCCGTGCCGGAAAGCCCTTCAGTCCACACCGCGGAGCCTCCCGGTCTGACGGCGGAATCACACGGCGGCAGGGCCTTCGACCCGGCAGGACTGGCATATTGAGGAGGCGAGACCTATGGAACACCCCTTCGATCTCCCGCCGGACGGCAGTGCGGAGCTGGCGGCCCTGCTGGAGCGCAGCGGTGTGGACTTTATCCGCCAGGGAGACCAGTTTCAGTTTCGTTTCGCCAGCAGCGGATGCACCTGGCAGACGGTCTGCCGCTGTCAGGGAAGCCTGGTGCTGATATACGGCATCCACCCCACACCGGTGGAGGACCTGGCCCGCGGTCTGGCCCTGTGCGGCCAGCTCAACCGCCGGGTGATCCACGGCAGCTTCTTTCTTCAGGACCATCAATTCGTCTTCCGGACCAGCGCACAGCTCACCGAGCGTTTTGAGGCGCAATCGCGCATTGCCGCTGCGCTGGAGTACAATGCCGCCGCTATCTCCCACTGGTGGGAGCATCTGGCGTCCGAGGCCCAGGGCCTCGCCTCACACCCCTGAATCCGAATCCCGGCTGGCTGGGGTTTTGGAGAAATACATCAGCAGTCCATATTTCATCACAGAAAGGAGGGGCGCTTCACGCCCGGCCCCCAGCCATGATACGCGGCGTGAAGCAACAGCATGGCAGAGTATCTATCCCCGGGTGTTTACGTGGAGGAGTACGATTCCGGCGCAACACCCATGCAGGGCGTCAGCACCAGCACCGCGGGCTTCGTGGGCCTTGCGGAGCGGGGCCCGGTCATCGGGCAGCCCCAGCTTGTCACCAGCTTTTCCGACTACAAGCGGATGTACGGCGGGTACCTCAGTGACGCAGCTTACGGCAATAACCGCTTTCTTCCCTACGCAGTGGAGCAGTTCTTCGCCAACGGCGGTGCCCGGGCCTATATCATGCGGGCGGTACCCGCCGATGCCAAAGCCGGCAGCGTCACCACCGGTGTTCTGAAAATCACCGCCGCCAACCCCGGTGCCTGGGCCGAAGATCTGCGGGTGACCATTGCTCCCGCCTCCAAGGCCAAGACCCAGGTCCTGGCGGCCAGCGGCGCCGACCTGACACTGAAGAATGCCGACGGCTTCAATCCCGGCGACGTGGTGGAGCTCTTTGACGGCAAGACCACCGCCCACGCCACGATCAAGAGCGTGCTGGACAAGGTGGTCACCTTGGACGCCCCCTGCGCTCTGGACGTGGCCGACGCCAAGGTGGGCACCGCCAAGTACATCAAGACCTGCGAGATCACCCTCACCGCCCGCCTGGGCGAGAGCGTGGAGACCTACGAAAACGTCTCCCTGAAGCCCGACGCCCTGAACAATGTGTGCGTCAAGACGGCCAAGTCCGACCTGATCTCCGTGGAGGTGGTGCCGGCCAAGGCAGCGCCCGCCCCCGCCAAGGAGAAGGACAAAGACGGCAAGGACATCCCCGCCCCCGCACCCAAGGCGGTCTCCATCGTGCCCTTCGCCCAGTGCGGCGGCAGCAGCGGGGAACTGGTACTCACCCTCCAGGGCGGCAGCAACGGCTCCGTACTCACCGTGGGCGCCGACGCCTTCCTGGGCAAGGACGACGGCCCCGGCAGACGCACCGGCCTCCAGGCCTTCCAGGAAAACGGCAGCGTGTCCATCATGGCCATTCCCGGCGTCACCGCCCCTGAGGTCCAGGCGGCCCTGATTGCCTTCTGCGAGAACAAGAAGAGCTGCTTCGCCATTCTGGATGTGCCCATGGAGCTGAAAAAGACCAACGACGTGGCCAACTTCCGGGACATGTACGACTCCACCTACGCCGCCATGTACCACCCCTGGCTGGAGATGTACGACGCCGGTTCCAAGCGCTCAGCCTACTTCCCACCCTCCGGTGCCATGGCCGGCATCTACGCCCGCACCGACATTGAGCGGGGCGTCCACAAGGCCCCCGCCAATGAGGTGGTCCGGGGCTGCACGGGCCTGTCCTGCGCCTACAACGAGGGTGAGCAGGACATCCTCAATCCCATGGGCGTGAACCTGATTCGTGCCTTCACCGGCCGGGGCATCCGGGTGTGGGGCGCCCGCACCATCAGCTCCAACGGCCTGTGGAAGTACCTGAACGTCCGCCGCCTGTTCATCTATGTGGAAGAGTCCATCAAGGCCAACACCAACTGGGTGGTCTTCGAGCCCAATTCCGCCACTCTGTGGAGCCGGGTCACCCGCACCATCGAGGCCTTCCTGGCCACCTGCTGGCGGGACGGCGCCCTGGCGGGCTCCACCCCCTCCGAGGCCTTCTTTGTGGAGTGCGGTCCCACCACCATGACCCAGGACGACATCGACAACGGCCGCCTGATCTGCCAGATCGGCATCGCCCCGGTGAAGCCCGCCGAGTTCGTCATCTTCCGCATCACCCAGAAGACAGCCTCCGAATGATCCCCGCACTCCAACACTGATACAGAAAGGACGAAATAAACCATGGCCATCAATTATCCATACAGAGTATTTCGGTACCAGGTGGAGATCGACGGGATCAGCCGGGCTGGCTTCTCCGAAGTGTCCGGCATGAGCGCCTCCACCGACGCCGTGGAGTACCGCGAGGGCGACGACCTGCGCAACACCCCCCGCAAGCTGGCGGGCCTGACCAAATTTGGCAACGTGACCCTGCGCTGGGGCGTGTCGGACGACAGTGACTTCCTGGAGTGGCTCAACTCCGTCTCCCCCACCAACACCGCGCCCCCCACCGGCATGGTGCGCCACAACGTGACCATCACCCTGATCGACGACGCCGGCAACCCCGGCCCGGCCTGGCAGCTCATCAACGCCTGGCCCGTGGGCTACACCGTACCCGACCTGAACGGCCTGGGCGGCGAAGTGGCCATCCAGTCCCTGGAGCTGTGCCACGAGGGCCTGGAGCACATCCCCGGCTCCGTAGCCGGTGCCCCCTCCGACATCTGATTTCTGATCGTACCCTGACGGCGCACAGGCGGTTGCCGCCTGTGCGCCCCGGGGAAATTCCGGCCCAGGAGGATTTCATTTATGCAGACCGAATTTGAATTTGAGCTGCCCAAGGGCTATGTGGACGCCAATGGCGAGATCCACAAGCGGGGCACCATGCGCCTTGCCACAGCGGCGGATGAGATCCTGCCCCTGCGGGACCCTCGGGTCCAGCAGAACGCGGGGTATCTGACCATCATCCTGCTGTCCCGGGTGGTCACCCATCTGGGCACATTGAGTGCCGTCAGCACCCGGGTCATCGAGAACCTGTTCACCATGGACCTGGCCTATCTCCAGGACATGTACCAGCGCATCAACATGTCGGAGATGCCCCACTATCAGCTCACCTGCCCCCACTGCAACCAGCAGTTTGAGGTACCGCTGGATTTTTTGCTGGGCTAGAGTGGGCTTGCGAAGAGGACGAGGGGCTCCCGGTCCGGCGCCTGGCGCCTCCCGGCGGGCAGGAAACCGGCCCCGCCGCCTGGCAGAAGCTGCCCCGCCGCCAGGACAGTCCCCTGTCCCGGAAGTCCGCCCGGGGGATGTCGCTCTATCCCCAGGATCGCCTCTATCAGGAGATGGCGTTTCTGGCCTACTATCTGCACTGGTCCGATGAGGCCCTGATGGCTCTGGACCACTGGGAGCGGCGGCGCTGGTGCCGCGAGGTGTCCGCGATCAACAAAAAGCTCAGCGGCGACGACCAAAAGACCTTCGAACTGAAATGAACGGCAGGTGAGCGATCCCATGGCAAGAGAGGCCCCTTACTACGACCCGATACAGTCCTCCTACTTTCTGATTCAGGTAGGGAACAGCCAGGGCATCTCCGCCGCCTTCAGCCGGTTTTCCGGTATCAAGATGGAAGTGGAGACCATTCAGGGCCGAAGCGGAAACGACATCCGGGGCGTGAAGGAGCACACCCCGGTATTCACCAGCTACGCCCCGGTGACCTTGAGCAAGGGCGTAGTGGGAGACACGGAATTTCTAAACTGGGTGTTTTCCGCCTGTGCCAGCGAATTTATCGGGCCCAGTGAGCACAACCTGCGGCGCACCATTGACGTGATCGCCCTGGACAGCTCCCGGAAGCCTCGGGCCACCTGGACCCTTTTGGGGGCTATGCCCATCGGGTATGAGCTCTCCCCCATGGACGGCAACCGCAGCGAGGTGCTCACCGAGAGCCTCACCTTCGCCATCACCGGCGTGAAGCGGGCCATGCAGCCGCCGTCTGAGAGCCTGATTCCGCCGGTGACCCTGTGACCATATCCCCGCCCCGCAAGCGCGGCGTCTATCACAGCAAGGGAAAGGAGCAAATCGGCATGGCCATATCCGGAGCCTATTTTGATGTTCTGCTGATCGGACCGGGGGCCGTGCTGGCCGGCGGCTTTTCCTCTGTGTCCGGTTTGGGCATGGAGGTCGATTACGAGGTCTATGCAGAAGGGGGGAGCAGCTATCCCCGCTTCTTTTTCAAAAATGTCAAGCCCCAGCACCTGGTGCTGGAGCAGGGCGTTGTCACCACGGTGGACAGCGTGTCCCTGCTGATGGGCATGGTGAATATGGGCATGTCCATCCCCCTGGCAGGGGCCATCATCCTCCGGGACAGCTTCGGCGCCCCCAAGCGGGAGTGGACCGTGGTGGGCGCCCATCTGCAAAAGTATGTGGGTCCCCAGCTCAACAGCAACCAGGCCAGCGTGGCCGTCAACCGGATCGAACTGATTCATAACGGGTGCTTCTGATGGAATCCATTGCCATTACAAAACCGGATATGGGCGTCCTCTCCCGGGAGCGGCTGCACCTGTCCCCCTTCGGCGCTTTGGCCCAGGCCTTTGCGGAGGAACTGCTGGCCCGGGCGGAGCAGCAGGAGGGGTACTGGCCCTTTGTACCGCTGGAGCTGCTGGAGGAGGGTCCGGAATCCCCCATTTCTTCCGCCGCACCTTCCAACATGACGCTCCAGGTGGACCTCCGCCTGGTGCTGGAGGCTATGCGCCGGGAGGGAAACCGGACGGAACAGCGGCAGGCCACGGAGCGGATCGTGGAGCGGATCCTCCAGCTCCAGAGCCAGCGGGACCACCCCCCGCGCCCAAAGCAGGACACGCCAAAGCAAAGCAGCACCCAGTCCCCCACTTTGTTGGGAACCGTGCAGCAGACATTCCAGCAAAATCTGACACAGAACATCCGCATCACCGCTCCCATTCCCCCGGCCTCTGCTCCCCAGGGTCAGCACACCCCGGGAGCGCTGGCGCGGCAGGCGGGTCTCTTTTCCCGACGGCTCCAGGTCCTGCGGGAGGAGGGGAAATCCCTTTCCGCGCAAACCGGTCTGGCCCGGGGCCGGATGGTACGTCTTCCGCCCCAGGAAGACACTCTCCACCCAGCGCCACAGACCGGTTCTCCGGAGGAATCCTTCCGTTCCCTGCCCCGGGAGGCCCTGACTCTCTTGGAGGCCCAGGGGCAGGAGACGGCGCAGGCGGCATCCGGCGCCCAAACCGCCAACCTTCTCCGCACAGCCGCCCGGCTGGAAGCCCTGGTGGAGGATGCTCTGGGCGAGCGTGTGAAATTTTCTCCCGGCAAGCCCCTCTCTGTCTCAGAGGAAGCCTCCTCTCCCGCCTTGCATCCCGTCCACCCTATCCAAGAACCCCAGCGGGACACCTATTCGGAAGCCCGGCAGGCGCCCCAGGCCCGGGACATCCGGGTAAGCCGGGAGACCCAATTCAGCAGTGAACGCGGTGAACAGCACCCGCCTACCAAGGGACAGCGTCCTCCGGCAATCTCTCCTCCGGAGCTGTCTCTCCGGACCGAGCTGGAAGAGAGCGGGACGGTGCCGGCTCCCCCCGGTATTCCCCACACCGGCTGGCCCTCTCCCCAGAGGGCACGCCGCACACAGCCCGGCCTTTCCGCCCAATCCACAGGGGAATCCGGAAAGGGACTTTCAAAGGGGCCCCAGGCCCCGGCGCATCACATGCACCCGGAATCCTCCCTCTCCGGAACAGCTCCCGCCCAACCGACGCCTGCTGAAGAGGCGGGTCCCCCTTCAAGCGCCGCCTCATTTCCGGCCCCGGGAGAGCCTGCCTCGGCCCTGCCTACGGCGGCCCGGGACATTCGGATCACCCCGGAAATTCACCTTCAAAATAAGAGCGGCGGAATCCCGCAATCTCTCCAGGAAATACAGGAAACGGCAACACGGTCCCAGCCTCCTCTGGAGCTGGCCCTTCAGACCGAGCCAGAGGAAGCCAAAGGGACAGACATATCCGGTGCCTCGCATCCCGGAAGAGCTACCTCCCAGGCGGCACGCAGCGGGCAGCCCGGTTCCTCCGGTCAACCCGTAAAAGCGCCTGCGGCGCACCACTCCGGCGGTGAGCGGGCTGAAAGACCCCGGCAAGTTTCATCGCAGACGGCACACCGCGGGCACCCCGGAATCCCTGTTCAACCTGCAAAAGGACCTGTAGCGGCGCTCACAAATTCCCAATTTCCCGGGAAGGTTTCTCCCGCGAAAAAAGGTCTGCCTGCGGAGACGGCCTCCCACGGAGCAGATCTCTCCCATTTGACAGCGGCTGAAGAATCGGCTCACAGAGCAATGTCCGCGCCACAGGCTGCGCCCATGGCCGATGCCTCCGCCGTGGTGCCGCCCACAGCGGCTAGAGATATCCGAATGAACCGGGAACTCCATTCCATCAGTGAACCTGATGAAGCACCCCGGGAATTTTTGGACCCGTCCACCCTGTCCCAGCTTTCCCTGGAGCTATCTCTCCGCGACGAGCCGGAGGAAGCCCAAACCGCACCGGGAACATCCGGCATCCCAAGCGTCGAAAAATCCGCCCGCCCGGCGGTGCGCAGCGGGCAGTCCACCCGCGCCGTCCAGTCTGTGCGGAAGCCTGGGGAGCGCCCGCTTTCTCAATCAGAACTCCATATAAAAGGAGAACCGTCTGTCAGAAAAGTTTCCCGCGGGGCAGTTCTCTCCCTCCCCACATCTGCCAGGGAAGCATCCCATACAGAAGCCCGTTTTCTTGGGGCAATATCCTCCGCGGATGCCTCTGCACGGATTCTGCCCACCACGGCCAGGGATATCCGGGTGAGAGCCGATGTTTCCCATGGAAGTACGGCAGTATCGGGCCAGCCGGCACAAGGTGTCCCCGCCCATTTCGGCCAATTTCCGAAAGAAACCCTCGCCCATGGAGAGGGACAGCCAGGCGTGGCATCCGCAGCCTGGCCCCTGCCCTCTACGGAACTGGCCCTGAACCAGCAGGCCGAACCGGCGAATATTCTTTCGCCAGAGAGCTTCCAGCCCTCACCGTCTGAAAGCAGCCCTCTGCGGGAAAATGCCCAGCGGGCCGCTCCGCCGGAGCCGGTGACGCTGACCTACGGTCCCACCCAACCGGCTCCAGAGCCGTCCGCTCCCCCGCCGGCGGAGGGTCCCGCCCAGGCCCGGATTCCCGAATCGGACTACGTCCGCAGCCTGCCGGACTGGGCCAGGCGTTTTCTGCAAACCGGCGGAGCCGATTCCCAGGTCTCCCGGACCATGGGCGTGGCCCGGGACATTGCCTCCCTGCCCCGGCCGGAGGCGGGAGACACTGTGGAGTGGACGGCACCCGGCTACCACCCCCCGCAAGCCCCCATCACCTATCGGGAAAAGAGCAGAGAGGAACAGCCCCAGGAAGTCCGGGAGGTTCGGATCACCGACGCGGAGATCCAGCGGACCGCCGATCAGGTCTACCGTATCATTGAGGACCGCATCCGGCGGGAACGCCGCCGGCTGGGCCTGTAAGAAAAAGCGAAAGGAGGCGGGGCCATGTACATTGGCATTCCCAACCCCAACATTCTGATTCCACTGGAGAAAATGACCATTCAGCCCCAGGGGAAGGCTGCCTTCCAGGTGCTTTACAATCCGGAGAGCTACACCCAGAGTCGGCAGGTACGCTACGCCCAGTCCAGCGGCATCTCCACCAACACCCCGGTATCCCAGTTTGCCGGCGGTAGTCTGGAGATCCTGCGGTTCCGCCTCTTTTTTGACAGCATGTCCTCCGGCAGTGAGGTGGGCGGCGGGCTGATGGACAAGGTGAAATTCGCAGCCAACAGCATGCTGCCCTCCCTGACCAAGCTCATTGATGTGCGCACCTACACCAAAAAGGTATACAGCCTGATGGAGATCGACCCGGACAAACATGTCCCGCCGCTGCTGAAGCTGAAATGGTCCTCCCTGCAGTTCACCGGGCACCTGATCAGTTGCCAGCAGACCTTTGTCCGCTTCGGTGAACGGGGCATTCCCCTGCGGGCCTGGCTGGACTGCGTTTTTCAGGAGTTCATCGCCCCTCAGAAGGCCACACTGCCCCGTCCCCTGGAATCCCCGGACACCACCAAATACCGCACGGTCCACCAGGGAGACGCCCTGTGGTCCCTGTCGGCCAAGGAATACGGCCAGCCGGAGCAGTGGCGCTCCATTGCCGACGCCAACGGCCTGGCCAACCCCAGGGTCCTGCGCTCCGGGGACCGGCTGGTGCTGCCGGCCATCAAGGGAAAGTAACGCGAAGGGCCCGCAAGGAGGAGGTGGAGAGGCGTGGACAAAGGCTCCTATACATTTCAGGCCTTGAGCTCCAAATACGAGGACTTCCGGGGCCCCGCCTTTACCATCAAGGTGGACGGCACGGCGCTCAACAGCGCGGAAATGCCCATTGCCTCTCTGGAGGTGGAGCTGTGCGCCGATGGCTCGGCCGGCGGCCTGCCACTTCTCGGTGGAGAGCCTGTACGATTTTGCCCAGTCCAAGTGGATCAACAATCTGGCCAAGACCATTCAGGTGGGAGCCAAGCTGGAGATCCTGGGGGGCTATGTGAAGCAGGAGCTCCTTTTCTACGGCTACATAGACGAGTACTCCATGGAGTACAGCGGCTCGGCCCCGCCCCGGCTGGCGGTGACCGGCATTGACGGCTTTGGCTTTCTCATGAGCTGTCAGGAGCCCATCTACGGGGGCAAGAAGAAGCCCCAGAAAGTGGTGGAGGACATCCTGGCCAAGGCCGTCTCCGCCGGCTATGCCAAGAGCAAGACCGTGGGAAGCCTGACCGGCTTTGACGTGCCGGTCATCAAGGAGAATCTGGATGATTTCAAGTACCTGCGCCTGCTGGCTCAGCGGTACTGCATGAGCCTGTTCTCCGTGGCAGGCGAGCTGATCTTCGACAATGTGGTGTCCAACAGCAGCCCCCTCATCAGCCTCACGGTGGGCATGGGCCTGCTGAGCTTTAAAAGAAGGCTTTCCCTCCAGGGACAGGTGGGCGAGGTGGAAATCTGGGGCCGGGATGAAAACCAGAAATTCATCAAGGGCGCGGCCAAAAGCGTCGGCATCGGCGGCTCCGGCAAGAGCGCCGTGGAGATCGCCACCAAGTTCAAGCAGACGGCGCTGCGAGAATATAACGAATATGTCCGCACGGAGAAGGAATGCGTGGAGCTGGCCCAGGCGCGGCTGGATTCTCTGGCGCTGAACTTTGTGTCGGGGGAGGGAACCTGCGTGGGTATTCCGGAGCTGATCCCCGGCCGGTACATCTCCATCAAGGGTCTGGACGGCGACACCGAGGGGACCTACTTTCTCTGCAAGGTCCGCCACCGCTTTACCGGGGACGGTTATTACACCGAGTTTGATGTGAAAGGAGCCAAGGCCTGATGCGCAACATCGCCGAGCAGATGCTGGACGCCATGAACGGCATGGGTTACAGCATCGAAAGCAAAACGCGACGGCCGGGCCTTGCTCTGGCCGTGGTGACCAATATCAACGACGAGCAGAAGCTCAACCGGGTCAAGTGCCTCCCCATTGAAAACGAAAATCTGGAGGAGACGGACTGGTGCTATGTGATGGCCCCTCTGGGCGGCAAGGCATGTGGGCAGTTTTTCTTCCCCAACGTCAATGATCTGGTGGTACTGGCTTATCTGGGAGGAGACCCGCACCGGCCGTTGGTACTGGGCGCCATCTGGAACACAGTGGTCAAGCCGCCCTACACCATCCAGGACGGGAAGGTTTACAACTTTTCCATCAAGACCCCCGGTGGCAGTGAGCTGCTCTTTTACGACGAGCCCAAGAAGCAGAAGGTGACGCTTACCCTGCCGTCGGGTGCCGTGCTCTCCATCGACGACGGAGCGCAGGCGGTGGCCCTGCAAGATAAAGACGGACAAAACGCCCTGACCATGGACCTGAAGGGCGGCAACATCGCCCTGAAGGCCAAGACCAAGCTGGAGCTGTCGGCCGGCCAGACCACCGTGACGCTGGAGTCCGGCGGCAGCCTGTCTGTCAAGTCCAGCAAGGACATCGCCATAGAGACCGCCACCCTGACGGAAAAGGGCAGTGCCCAGGTCTCCGTCCAGGGAGCGCAGGTGGAGGTGAAGGCCACCGGCACCCTGGACCTCCAGGCCTCCGGCATCACGACGGTGAAGGGCAGCATGGTGAACATCAACTGACCGGAGAACCAGCGGAAAGGAGCGGGAGCGGATGAACGGAAAGGAATTCCTGGGCCGGGGGCTGAAGTTCCCCCTCCAGGTGGATCCAAGGACCGGCAAGATTGCCATGGTGGACCAGGAGGAGGATATCCGGGAGGCCATCGGCATCATTCTGCGGACCGGCAAGGGAGAGCGGGTCATGCGGCCGGACTTCGGCGCCGATATCCTGGACTACGCCTTTGCCCCGGCATCCAGCTCCATGACCAACTCCATCGCCTACGAGCTGCGCCTGCTTCTGCTGGAGCAGGAGCCCCGCATCCGGGACGTGGAGGTCCAGTGCGACCAGATGGACCAGCACAGCGGTGCAGTGGTCATCCACGTCAGCTACACGGTACGCAGCACCAACAACCGGTACAACCATGTCTATCCCTTCTATGAGACGGAGGGTTCGGAAGGAGGAGGCGCCGTATGAAGCAGCCCATTCTGGACCCCAGAGACCGGGCGGCCGTCATGGCACAACTGGCGGCCCTGGCCCGGGCCTACACGCCGGAGTGGCGGTACGAAGGGGCAGAGGATGACCCTGGCTCCGCACTGGCTAAGCTGTTTGGCGAGATGTTTGATCAGACGGTGGACCGCTTGAACTCAGTCCCCGGCAAGCTGCATACGGAATTTCTCAACCTCACCGGCTTTCGGATGCCCGACCCGGTGCCCGCCTCCGGCCTGCTCCAGTTCACCGCTCACGACACAGTGGAGGAACCTGTGCCGGTGCCGGAGGGCACCCAGGTGTTCACGGAAGACGAGGCGGGAGAGCAGATCGTCTACGAGACCCAGCGGCGGATCGAATCCACCCCCGCCCAGTTGCGGGAGCTGCTCTATGTGGACGCCCGTGCGGAAGTCATCCAGCGTCTGGACATTGCGCGCATACAGTCCTTTTTCTGTCCTGTGGCAGGGGAAAACCTGCAGCGCCACCGGTTCACCTTGAGCCAGGATGATGTCCTCTCTTTGGCCGGTCCCTGTGAGGTGGAAGTGGAGCTGCGGCAGGACGGCGGCTTTACCGCAGCGGAGACCGCCGCCCGGCTGGCCGACCTGAACCTGGCCCGGTGGACTTTTCCCACGGAGGAGGGAGAGACACCCTTTACCGCCGTGCAGGCAGAAGGAAACACCCTGCGGCTGACCTATCAGGGACAGTCCGCCTTTGCGCCCGACGAAGGGGGGCACTATCAGATCTTCTGCGCCGGAAAACCCGGCAGCGGCCGGCTGGTGCTGGACGGCGTGTCCCTGCGCAGCCGCCCGGTGGG
>URXS01000048.1 GCA_900551885.1 uncultured Oscillibacter sp. | reverse complement strand
CTGGCGGCGGTCCGCCTCCAGCCGTTCCTGCAGCAGCAGCTTTTCCACCTCTGTCTTCTCCCGGAAGCGACGCAGGTCATCCTCCGCAAAGGCGGAGGCCACCTCCACCCGCTTGGCGATGCGCCGCAGCTCCTCGTTCTCCTCGGTGAGCCGGGTGAGCACCTCCCGCAGGTCCAGGGCCGCCTGGACGGAGCGGACCACATCCACGGTGAAGGCCACCGTCAGAACCAGAGCCGCCGGGTCCACCAGCCACCCCGGTACCCTGGTCAGCAGCCGCCCCACCGGCGGGTGGAGAAAGCGCACCAGGAGGATGGAGAAAAAGCCCCAGGCAATGGAGCTGCGCAGACAGATGTACCCGTTGAGGTTGAACCGCTGGCGGGAGTAATCCCAGTAGCGGACCTTGAACAGCCGCTCCATCACCGCTCCCGTGACGTACTCCAGCGCTGTGGCGGCGATCATGCCCAGCAGCCACACCAGCCACAGATGGTCCTGTGCCGGCAGGGTTACAAACAGGATGATGATGGCACCGCTGCCGTAGATGGGCAGCAAAGGCCCGTGGAGGAAGCCCCGGTTCACCCACTGGCGGCGGCAGACGGAGACATAGCAGCTCTCCCATACCCAGCCGCAGAAGCAATAGATGAAAAACAGCAGGACCCACTGGCCTGTGGAATAGACGTGCATAGCCGCTCCTCTCTGAAAAAGACGCCAGCCGCCCGGCCCGGCTGTCCGGGCAGACGGCTGGCGGTAAACTTCATGTATCAGTGTTCCTCGCCGCTGTGGGCCAGCTCCTGCTGCTGTTCCTCCTCTGTCAGGACCCGCACACGGACCTCCAGCACCCGGCGGTGGTCCACACGGGTGACGGTCACATCCAGGCCCTGGGACTGGAAATGGTCTCCCACCTGGGGCAGACGTCCCAGCTCCTGGATCACCCAGCCGGAGACTGTGCTGGCGTCACACTCGCCGTTAAGGGAAAACAGATCATACAGGTCTGTCAGGTCGGCGCCGGCGGCGATCAGATAGCTGCCGTCCTCCTGCTTGCGGAAGGACTCGATCACCTCATCGTGTTCGTCCCAGATCTCGCCCACAAGCTGCTCCAGAATATCCTCCAGCGTCACCAGACCCTCGGTGCCGCCGTATTCGTCCACTACGATGGCCATGTGGGTCTTCTTCTTTTGCAGCGTCCGCAAAAGGTTGCCCAGCTCGGCGTTGGCGGTGGTGTAGTGGACCGGGGTCACACAACCGGTAATATCCTCCTGCCCCCGGTAGCGGGCAGCGTGGAAGTCCTTTTCATGGATGACGCCTACAATGTCGTCCACATCCTTGTGGTACACCGGCAGACGGGAGTAGCCGCTCTCGGCGAAGGTGGCGGCGATCTCGTCCATGGTGGCGGAGTCCTCCACCGCCACGATGTCCACACGGGGGGTCAGGATATCCCCGGCCTCCAGATCGCCGAACTCGATGGCGGAGCGGATCAACTGGCTCTCATGCTGGTCCAGGCCGCCCTCATTCTCCGCCTCGGAGACCATGGTGATCAGTTCCTCCTCGGTGATGCCCGTATCCCCCGAGGGCCGGAACACCATGTTCAGCAGCTTCTTCCACTGGGTAAACAGGAAGTTCAGCGGCCGCAGGATCACCAGAAGCACCCGCAGCAGCGGAGCGGAGAACATGGCAAAGGACTCGGCATTCTCCTTGGCAATGCTCTTGGGGGAGATCTCGCCGAAAATCAGTACCACCAGGGTCAGCACCACCGTGGAGACAGTGGGACCATACTCCTGGAACAGCTTGGTGAAGAGCACCGTGCCGATGGTGGTGGCGGTGATGTTGACGATGTTGTTGCCGATCAGGATGGTAGAGATCAGGCGGTCAAAATCCTCCGCCAGGGACAGGGCCAAAATGGCCTTGCGCTCTCCGGCGTCAGCCCGGTTCTTCATCCGGATCTTGTTCATGCAGGAAAAGGCCGTCTCCGTGGCGGAGAAATAGGCCGACATCATCACCAGCAGGGCAATGGCCACGATCATGCTGATACTGGAACTGTCCATAGGGGAAATCATCACTCCAAAACAATCAGAATTTCAAAGGGAAACGCAAAAAAGGGCAGTCTACCCCCTTGGGGGTCTGGCTGTCCTTTCAAAACAGATGGGTTCTATCTGGGGTTGTGCAGGCGGCGGAGGTTGGTCCACGCAGGTTCACGATTCCCTTCTCGGCCATTGGGCCGGGTTATTAGACAGCATCATAACACAGCCTTACTGAAAATGCAAGTTTAGGATATGAAAAACCTCCAAGATCCGCCTCATCTGCCAAAAAGAGGGCCGCTGCCCGGAGGCAGCGGCCCACAAGAAACGGTTACATCAGGTTGTAGAGGATCTTGGCCATCTGGCCCCGGGTGATATTGGCCTGGGGCTTGAAGGTGCCGTCGGCATAGCCGCTGATGATCCCCTGGGCCGCCATGGTCTGAATATAATAAGTGGCATAGGAGGGGATGGAGGCGGCGTCGGAGAAGGTCAGCTCCGCGGTGGCGTAGCCCTTTTCCTGGGTGCGGCCGATCATGGTGGCCGCCTGGGCCCGGGTCAGGTTGGCGCCGGGATTGAAGTACAGCTTCCCGTCGGAACCGGTGGTACCGTTGATGATGCCCTCGGTATACAGGGCCTTGACCGCCGCCAGTGCGTAATCGGGAATGGAGGCCAGGTCCGCGAAGGGCAGCGTCACGCCGGCGTACTTGCTTTCCTCCAGTCCCAGATACCGGTACAGCATGGCGGCGAACTGGGCCCGAGTGATGTTCTGATTGGGCCGGAAGGTACCATCGGCATAACCGGTGGTGATGTTGGCCTGATAGAGATAATCCACATAGGCGGCCGCCCAGTAGCCCTGGGTGTCGGTAAAGACAGGAGTCCAGTCGGCGGCGGTGGGCACATCGTAGGAGGCCCGACCGATGTTGCCGGAGGTGTCCCGGGCCGTAACGGTAATCCGGTGGGGCCTGCCGTCGGAGATCAGGGAGGTGGCCAGGGTACCGGTGGCCTCGCTGTAGGTGAAGGTCTGGTCCGCGCCGTCCCAGGTAACGGAGATATTGGACTGCGGCAGAATGCCGTCCACGGCGTCGGAAATCACGGCGGTCAGGGTCTCCCCGCTGGCCGTCAGGGTGATCTCCGGCACACCGTTGTCCGCCGTGCCGGAGGCGGTAGCGGTGATCTGATCGAGATAGACGGTGCCGGAGAGGGCGGCGCTGTCAGCGCCGTTGGCGGCGGTGACCTGCAGGCCCTGGATCGCAAAGGAATCGCCGGAGATAGGAACTGTCACCTGCTTCCAGCCGGTGAAGTCCAGTGTGGTGATCTCCCGGGTGAGATTGCTGCCGGAACCGTCGCTGTAGAGCAGGGAGAACCGATTGCCGGAGCCGTCGCCGTAGACCCACAGGTGCAGGGCGGTATAGGTCTTGTTGTCAATACCCGTGGACTTGGACGCCTTCCACTGGGCCGTATAGGCGCCCGCCTCGGACAGCGTGTAGTCCACCTTGGCGGAGCCCTGGCCCAGCCGCACCGTGTCAGCGGCGTAGTTCAGGCTGAAGTCCATGCTGCTGCCACTGCCCCGGAAGATGGTGGTGGTACCTTCGAAGGTCTCCACCGCCATGACGCCGCCGGCAGAGACGGCGCCGCTGCTGGTGACGGTGACGGGAATGGTCACACTTCTGCCGCCGGCGGAGACGGTGATGGCGCCGGTGCCGGGGGTGGAGGCGGTAAACACGCCCTTTTCATCCACGGTGCCAATATTTCCCTCCACCGTCCAGGTGAAGGCCTCCGGGTCCGCCTTCAGGGCCTGGTGCTTGTAAACGGCGGAGGCAGTCAGCGTGGTGACGGAGCCGGGCGTGACGCTGAGGGAGGTGACCGCCTTGGAGCTGCTGTCCCGGACAGTGATGGAGTCCGGTGTGGTGATTGCGTGGACCACCGCGGAGCCCTCGCCGTTCCGGTTGTAGGCAGTGACGGTGATGTCGCCGCCTCTGAGGGGCGTGGTCAAAACATTTCCGTCCAGCTCGCCGTCGTCGGCCTCCAGATCGAAGTCCGCATCCATGGGAATGTAGTTGGTATCCACGGCAGCAGCGGAGATGGTCACCCTGCTGCCGGCCAGCACATAGTCATTGTCGGCACTGACATAGAAGTGGCTGAGCCGCCCGCTGGGCTCATTGCTGGCCACCAGGAAGATGTGGTTGGTCACGGCGCGCTCGCCGCCGTCGGAGGGGACGTTGGCAGTGGAGGCGGTGGTCTCGTCCGGTGCCGTAATGGTCAGGGTGGTGGACCCGCCGCCGTCCAGGCACAGGGCGGTCACGCAGCCCAGCTCGATCATCCGCTGGGCCACCTGGGTCATGGAGGCGCCGATGGAGTGGCCGGACTTGCGGCCGTCAATGGTGTAGAAGACCACAGTACCGTCGCTCTTGACACCCACGGCGGTGCGGGGATTCACGCCACTGGGCAGGCCGGAGACCACGGATCCGTTTTCCACCAGGGAGTACAAGGCGCCCACGGCGTACTGCACGTCGTTCCAGGCCTCGTCGGAAGCGGTGAGTGTCAGGGTGATGGTGCCGCCGGGCTGGAGGCCCCGCAGGGCGCTGGTATAGTACACATCGGAGAGGTTGTTGGCGGAGAGGACCACCTGATTCTGTCCGATCGGCGTGGCGGCGGTGGCCTCGATCACCTGGTCCACCACCAGAGTGGCGGTGCCGCCGATGGAGAGAGAGCCATCCACAATGGTGCATACCACGTCCACGCCGGGCTCTGTATTTCCGGTGGTATGGGCACTGTTGAATGCATACGTATAGAGGTAGATGCCGCCGGAGGATACCCGGGCCTTGTTCACACCCGTCACGGAGCGAACCACCTGAGCCACATAGCCGGTGCCGCTGCCGTCGTCCATCTGGTAGCCCAGGTCGGCGGTCACCTTCACACCGGGTTTACCCAGCACAGCAGTGCCATCCGCCCGGAAGCCGATGGCGTAGTATCCGGCGTCGCTGCTGAGCAATTCCCCTTTGGACACCACGATGCCGATGGGCAAGCCGGTGGAGGTATTGTAGAAATCTCCGTTGATGCCGGCCACCACCCGGTAGCCCTGGGCCTCCAGTGCCTTGGCGGAAGCGGTGACGGTGGAACGGCCGGTCAGGATACCGCCGTAGGTGATCATAGGCGTCACAAATTCATTGGGCGTATAGGTCACCAGATTCTCCGTCCGCAGATCGGAGTAGGCGCTGCTCCAGAACACATTGGTGGACAGCTCCGTCCGCTCGTTGAGCAGGGTGTCCTTGGTGGTCAGGTCCTCGCCCAGTGCCTCGGACGCGGCGGCGCTGATGCCCAGCGTCCACAGCAGAGAGCAGGCCAGGACCAGGGAGAGGATTTTTCGCGGGAATCGTTTCATTGTGTGCCTCCATTCTTCCAAAAGGGGTTGGTCTACATAATCCTATACAGAATAGCACAAACTGCCGGGAAAGTAAATGCCGAACTGGAAACAAAAAATCCCCAGGGTCGCCGGAATCCCCCAGGAACAGTTGCTGCCTCTTCTCCTGACGGCAGGAGGAAGAAAAAAGTTCCTCCCCCTGAAAAAAAGAGCTTGGAGCAAAGCCGCTGATGGATTACAATAGCTCCAGAAAGCCATGTGCCCGGCGCCAGCCGGGCCGGAAAAGGAGGGAATCCCATGGTGGTCAAGGTGGACCCGGGCCGCTGCATTGGCTGCGGTATGTGCGCGGCGGCGGCGCCGGGGGTGTTCCGGGTAGAGGGCCGTGTGTCGGTGGTGGTGTCTCAGCCGTCTTCCAAAGCGGAGGAGAACCGGGTCTTTGACGCCGCCAATGGCTGCCCGGTCAACGCCATCTCGGCGGAGCGGTGACGGCAAAGAGGTGGTCCTTCCTGTTTGGGAAGGACCACCTCTTCTCTTTTGCCCGTTCAGTCCAGCCGCACCCGGAAGTCCCCCCGGGCGGCAGCCTCTGCCCGCTGGCGCTTGTCCTCAGCCAGGGCGTCCAGCATCCGGCCGATGATCTGATTGGACACCAGGAAGCCCGCCGGCGTCAGGCGCCAGCGGCCCTCTTCCTCCACAGCGTAGCCCGCCTGAACACACTGGTTCAAAAGCGGCAGGAAGCAGGAGAACCGGCGGCGGAACCGGGCCTCAAATTCCTTTGGGTCCAGGCCCCGGGCCGTCCGCAGGCCTAGCATCACCCACTCCGTGTCCCGGTCCATGGGGGGGATGGCCTCCCGCTCCGACAGCATGGGCTCTCCGGCCCGGACGCCCCGGATGTAGCCCTCCAGGTCCCGGGCATAGGCGTACCGGACCCCGCCCACATCGGAATGGGCGCCGGGCCCGAAGCCCGCGTATTCCCCCAAGGTCCAGTATTTCAGGTTGTGGCGGGACTCCATGCCGGGCTTGGCAAAGTTGGAGATCTCATACTGGGCATAGCCCCGCCGGGCCAGCTCCTCCACGGTTTTCAGATACATCTCCGCCTGGGCCTCGTCGCCCGGCAGGTCCGCTGTATCCCGGCGGGCAAAGAGCGGCGTCCCCTCCTCCACCTTCAGCCCGTAGCAGGACAGGTGTTCCGGCTCCAACTCCAGGGCGGCGGTCAGGTTCTCCATCCACCGCTCCGCCGTCTGGTGGGGCAGGCCGTAGATCAGGTCCAGGGACAGATTGCGAAAACCCGCCTTCCGGGCCGCCGCCACAGCGGCGGCGGTCTGCTCCGGGGTGTGGACCCGGCCGATCTCCTCCAGCTCCGCCCCATTGGCGGACTGCATCCCCAGGGACAGCCGGTTGAATCCCGCCTTGCGCAGCGACTTCAACGCCTTCCAGTCCCCGGCGGAATCGGGGTTGGCCTCCAGGGTGATCTCCGCGTCCTTGTCCACCTGAAACCGCTTGAAGATGGTTTTGAGAATCCGCTCCAGCCGCTTGACGCCCAGATAGCTGGGAGTACCGCCGCCGAAATACACCGTGTCCACCCGGTAGCCGGTGAGAAAGGGCGCCTGCTCCTCCAGGTGGAAACGCAGGGCGTCGGCGTAGTCATCCATGCGCCCCTCCGCCCCGGCCAGGGAGTAAAAGTCACAGTAGGCGCACTTGCGCTTGCAGAAGGGGATGTGGATATACAGCCCCAGGGGCTTTTTCTCCGGTACGGTGTGTTTCATGGCGGTGTCCTCCCTTGTTTGTCGCCCACCATGATACCCCGAACCGGCGCCCATTGCAAGGCCGTATATTTTGCTCTGCTCCGGACAAGCTATGGAAAACATTTGAAAAGAGGGCGTTTTTATGGACATGACCCCCCAGGAATACCAGACCTACGTGCGGCAAAAAGCCAAAAAGTCCCCCATCCTGCGGGACACGGCGCTGGCCTTCGTGATCGGCGGCGCCATCTGTGTGCTGGGCCAGCTCATTCAAAACGGCTGGACCGCGGCGGGACTGGACCAGGAGGGGGCAGGCACCGCCACTTCCTGCTCCCTGGTGTTCCTCTCCGCCCTGCTGACAGGGCTGAACCTGTACAACAAGCTGGCCCGCTTCGGCGGCGCCGGCACTTTGGTACCCATCACCGGCTTCGCCAACGCCGTGGTATCTCCGGCCATCGACTTTAAAAGTGAGGGGCTCATCACCGGCATGGCCACCAAGATGTTCCTGGTGGCAGGCCCGGTCATTGTCTTCGGTACCGCCGCCAGCGTCCTTTACGGCGTGGTGTTGATGTTGCTGGGAACCGCGGGATAGGCCCCGGACAGGAGTATCAAACAGAGGGCGAGAGCTTCCGTAGGCCTCTCTCCCGTCACTATGAAATTTCCTCGCCGCTGCATCTGTGCTTCATTTTCAAACGAGGCCTCGAAACCACTCCACAAAGTAAAATTGAATTGCCGGCAAAATAACCGGGGGCAAAGATAGAATCTCTTTGCCCCCGGTTTTACCACAGGTGCCGTTTTGAAAACGGCTTTTCATTGCTCCGTCACTTTCAGCTATTCAGGCAGGCATCCAGCACCGGCTGATCGATGTTGCCTCCGCTGCAGATCAGCACCGTCTTGCCGATCACCTGGCACTTGTTCTCCAGCAGGGATGCAAGCGGCATGGCGCCGGCGCCCTCCAGGGTCAGTTTCCCATACAGGCAGGCCGTCTTTACCGCCTTGCGGATCGAATCCTCCGTGACAACCACAATATCATCCACATACTTCTCTATGTAGGGATAGAGGTAGGGTTCACCGGTCTTCCGCACGCAGGCATCGGCCATGGAGGCACAGCTATCCAGCGTCAGCAGCTTTCCAGCCTGTCTGGAGGCATAGTACACCGCGGATCCCTCCGGCATGACACCAACGACTCTCACGGACGGCTTTAGATGTTTCATTGCAAAAGAGATACCCGTGATCAGTCCGCCGCCTCCAATGGGGACGATCACCTGATCCAGATCCGGTATCTGCTCCAGCAACTCCAGCGTAATTGTGCCCTGGCCCGCGACTGTGTAGCGGTCAGAAACAGGATGCACATAGAACATCTTCTCCCGATCCGCCAGTTCACAGGCGGCGGTGAAGGACTCATCGTAGGTCTCGCCGATCTCCAGCAGATCCGCACCCAGAGACCGGATGTAATCCTTCTTGATCTGGGGAGTGGGGACGGGGACTACAACCGTGGCGGGAATCCCCAGGCGGCTCGCCGCCAGAGAGCAGGCCATTCCGTGGTTTCCGGAGGACGCCGTAATAATACGGATATTGCTGCCACACGTCTCGATCAATGTCTGGATCTTGTTCGTGGCTCCGCGGAATTTGTAAGCCGCGGAGGGAAGCAGGCTCTCCACCTTCAAATAGACAGGTGCCCCCAATTCTTGGTCCAGCGGTGCAATTGACAGCAGCGGTGAAGGCGGGAACGCCTTCCGCAGCCGCTGCTTTGCCGCCACCACATCGGAAATCTGAACAGGCTCTAAAATCTGACCAAGCACAAAAATCTCTCCTTTTTACTCGATCTCAAAGATGGATTCTACCTCCACCGTCAGGCCCAGCGGCAAACTGTTCGTCCCGATCGCGGATCTGGCATGGCGGCCTTCCTCGCCGAATGCGTCGATAAACACCTGGGAGGCACCGTTGATCACTTTCGCCTGATCGGTGAAACCGTCTGTGCCTGCAACAAACCCCAGGATCTTGACGCAGCGCTTTACCCGGTTCAGATCACCCAGATAGCTCTCCAGCGCAGACAGTGTATTGATCGCGCAGACCCTTGCCGCATACTGTGCCTCTTCCACGGTGACGTTCACGCCAACCCGGCCGGTCAGGTTCTTGCCGCGGTCAATGCTGCCCTGGCCCGAGATGAAAACCAGGTTTCCCGTCTGATTCACTGGCTTATAGAGTCCAGCGGCACTTAATTTTTCCGGCAGCTCAATTCCGCAGTTTTTCAAATTCTCATATACATCCATTGAACATTCTCCTCTAAAACGAATTCAGACGATATCGACCATAATCATGGAGAGCTCCTCCACCATCAGGTGAAACCGGGATCTGTCGGTCAGGGCGGTCCCCTTCTCTTCCGCGATTCGCTCCGCGATTTCATGGAGCCTCGTATCTTTGCTGATTCCGTACAGCTCCCCAAATTCAATCATCTGCTGCGCCGCCTCCAAAAGCCGGAGCGCTCCATAGGGGCTGGGGTCATCAACACATTCCAACGCACTGGCAATCTGGAAAGAGAGAATCCGATTGAACGCGTCCTCCATATTAATCCATCTCCCCAAGGTTATAAGAAGCCACTTCTTCCAATGGCCGCCGTCTCGGCATTTTGGGCTCTTGGTTCGGATATCCAAGAGTAACCAGGAACTCTGGATATATCTGCTCCGGCAGGCTGAGGATCTTTTTCACGATCTGAGGGTGAAACGACTTGATCACGCAGGTCCCAAGTCCCCGGCCGACGGCTTCCAACATCAGATTTTCCGCCGCCATCGCAAGATCCAACACACCGCATGAGCGGTCTGCCGTGCCATCGCTCTGTAAGGGAAGGCGCTGTCCATCCAAGCAGAACAGAATCAGGCAAGGAGGCCTTCCTCCAATCCCCGGAGAAAATGCGCAGATTTTCTGAACCAGCGCGGGATCATCTACCACCACAAATCTCCACGGCTGCAAATTACTGGCGGAAGGAGCAAGGATCGCCATCTCCAGGAGATTCCGGATCTCCTCTCTGCTGACCGGAGTGTCCGTAAACTTACGGACACTCCGCCGGGAGCGCAGGCATTCGTCCAGATAGCTCCGCTTCTCCATGCTTACTTCTTCAGCAGATCATATCCCAGGCCATAGGGCTTGCCGGGGATGAACTGTCCCTGACCGCTGGTGCAGCCCAGGTAGGTGATGCCGTCGGCCACCACTTCCTTGACTTCGCCAAGGTACTTGCCCTTCTCGACCACCACGCTGCCGCGCAGCAGCACCGTATCCGCCCGGCCGATTTGCTCCAGGCCCTCAAACACGTTGTACTCCACGCCGGTGGGATTGGTCTCCAGAGTGATGGTGCCCCTGTAATCCGGGTCAAACAGGATCAGGTCCGCGTCAGATCCGATCTGAATGGTACCCTTGCGGGGATAGATGCCGTTCAGCTTTGCAGGCGTCGTGCAGCACACCTCCACGAACTTCTGGCGGGTCATCCGGCCGGCCGCAACGCCGTAAGTCCACAGGGCATTCATACGGTCTCCGGCGCCGGGGCAGCCGTTGGGCACCTTCCGGAAATCGCAGCGCTGGTTTTCCTCATCCCAGCCCCAGTCCTTCTGGGCCTGGGGAATACCGGAGTTGTCAGAACCGCAGATGGAGAGCCAGTCCTCATTCAGGGCCTTCCACAGATAATCCTGATCCTCCTTGTCCCGCAGGGCCGGAGAACAGATCCAGTGGGAGGCGATATGCCAATCGGGATGATCCATCTTGTGCTTATCCAGCACCAGATAGTGGGGGCAGGTCTCTCCGATCACCGCTTTGCCCTCCGCCCGGGCCTTGCGGATCTCCTCACCGGCCTCAATGCAGCTGACATGGACGATGCACATGGGGCAGTGCATCGCATCCGCGAAGCGGATGGCGCGGGAAACTGCCTCTGCCTCGCCGTACGGAGGCCGGGTCATGTAGTGGTACTTGGGCTCATAGTGGCCAGCGGCCGCGGCGTCGTTGCGGCACTTGTCCAGCACGTCCGGATTTTCCGCATGGACCATCATGGTCATGCCCTGCTTTCCGGCCTCCTCCAGGCAGGCCAGCAGCTTGCTGTCATCCATATACAGGGAAGTGCCCTTGTAGGCCAGGAACAGCTTCATGCTGGGCACACCCATCTCCACCAGCTTCTTGATCTCTCCCACAGTCTCGTCGGTAAAATCGTTGCAGCAGGCATGAATGGCAATATCCGGAGCGACCTTGCCCTTGGCGCGGACATTCAGGCGGTAATTTACAGAATCAACCAGATTCATACCCGGCTCGTTGGTGCAGAAGTCCACAATGGTGGTGGTACCGCCCTGCAGAGCCACCCAGGTGGTGGCATAGGGCTCGTTGGTGGTGATACCGTCGGTATTCAGGGCCTCAAAGTGGGCATGGTTGTCTACGCCGCCGGGGAGGACATACTTTCCGGTGGCATCCAAAACTTTATCAAAGGGACCCTCCAAATCGCTGCCGATCGCCACGATTTTTTCGTCCACGATCAGAATATCCGCTTTGTACTCACTGTCCGCAGTAACAATCGTTCCGTTCTTTACCAGTGTTCTCATAGTGACCCGTCCCTTCTGTTTTATGACTGTTGAAATTCCTTTGGATCCTTTTTATCCAGTTCCAGCAACGCTCCCAGCAGAACGCTTGCTCCGTTATTTGCATCCTCCCACTCAGTCCACTCCTGCGGGCAATGGCTGACACCGCCCACACTGGGAACAAAAATCATGCCGCAGTGCGAAATGCGTTCCGCCAGGATCATCGTGTCATGTCCGGCGCCGCTGTTGAGCGCACGCTGTGACAGGCCAAGCTCCTCCGCTGCTTTTGAGATGGCATCTTTGCAAACAGGAGACATGGGAACCGGCTCCTGACAAAATGTCCTCTTCAACGTACACGTTCCCTCGGGGAACCGGGATTGGATATATTCCCGCAGCCGGTCCATGGACGCCGGATTCATGGACCGCACCTCTACCGACAGCTCCACCTTCCCCGGAATAACGTTGACGACACCGGGTTCCGCATTCAGCCATCCCACTGTACAGACCATATCGCGGTCTGTCTCACGAGCCAGTTTGTCCAGTTCCACAATCAGATTGGCCGCCTTGACCATGGCGTCGTCTCTCAAATACATCGGCGTCGTTCCGGCGTGATTCTTGGTGCCCTGGATGGTCACCGTATATCGCTGGATGCCCACGATTCCGTTCACAACGCCGATCTGTACATGCTCACGGTCCAGAATTCCGCCCTGCTCAATGTGGAGCTCAAGGGACGCATCGATCTTATCCAGATCGTGAAAATATGCGGCCCGGACATGCTCGGGAGTGATTCCGAACTGCTCCATTCTGGAACGGGCGATGTCTGTCAGATCATCCATCAGCCCCACAAAGGCGCCGCTGCCCAGAAGGCCCACTACCGTGTTGCCCTCTTCTTCCGCCCAGGCGACGACTTTGACGGTGTGCTGCAATTCCGTTCCGTTTTCGGCAAGGGTTTTCATTGTCTCTACCGCGGACAGCACACCCAGGCAGCCGTCAAAGATCCCCGCATTGGGCACACTGTCAATATGAGATCCCAGCAAAATGATACGGTCTGTGGCTCCCCGCCGGGTACCGATCACGTTGCCTACCGGATCAACTTCCGTTTCCAGTCCGGCATCCTCCATAAAGTGCCGAAGGAGTTCAACGCTTTCATAGTATTCTTTGGAGTATGTAAAGCGATTGACTCCGCCTTCCGGCACCGCGCCAATCTTCCCCAACTCCTCCAAATGCTCCTGAAGCCGTTGGCACTGGGTCCTCATCATACTATCAAGTCCCCCTTACTTCTTGCGGTTGCGCTGGAGAGAAGTGATAATCACCGCCAGCAGGATCACGACGCCCTGGGCGATATCCTGATAGTAGTAGGCGATATTCATCAGGGTCATGCCGTTCTTCAGCACGCCGAGGATCAGGGCACCCAGAAGTGTGCCCGCCAGGTTGGGCTCGCCCTCTTTGAAGGCGGTGGCACCCAGGTAGACCGTGGCAATGGCCTGCATCTGATAGCTGTCCGCAGCCGTCACATGAGCAGAGCCCATACGGGAAGTCAGAACCAGAGCCGTGATCGCCATTCCGATTCCGCAGAATACAAAGCCCCACATGGAATTGGACTTCACATTCACACCGGACATGAGCGCCGCTTCCTTGTTGCCGCCGATGGCATATGTATGGCGGCCGAAGCGCGTCTTGCTCAGCACAATGGCGATGATAATCAGCCAGAAAGCCATGATGAAGATCATGGTGGGAATGCCGAGAAAACTCATGTTGCCAAAGATCTCAAAGCTGTCCGGCAGCCCTGAAATGGGATGGCCCTCCGTGTACGCCTGGTTGATACCAGACAGCAGGAAGCCGGTGCCCAACGTGCCAATAAAATCAGGAATGCCACCATAGGCGATCAATACGCCGTTCAGCAAGCCGATCAGCAAGCCGCCCAGCAGCGTAAGCAGCGCCGCCACCGGCATGGGAACGCCCAAATCCACCATCAGGGCCGCGCAAAAAATGCCCAGCAGACTGGTGCCATATCCGATCGACAGGTCGATTCGTCCAGTGATCATAACGACCGTCAGGCCGGCACCCAAAATCGCCAGCATGGAAATCTGGCGCAAAACCGTCAAAATGTTGCTGCTGCTCAGGAAGACATCCGTGCTCAAGGAGAAAAAGATACAAATGACGATGAATGCGCCAACCGTACCATATTTTTTTGCTATCGTACCAAAATTAATTTTCTTTACCTTTTCCATTTTACCCTCCGGTATATTCCACCCTTTATCTCAGCCGCTCTCTGCTCTATGCAGACATCTTCTGTCCGGCATCAGGAAATCGCATATTTGAGAATTTCATTGGAATCCTTCAGTTGCTCACGATTCAAAACTGCCGTCACCTTGCCTTCGCTCATAACGACCACGCGGTCGCACAGCGCCTGGATCTCCGGAATCTCAGAGGAAATCACAATGCTCGGTATACCGGCCTTCACGAAATCTGAAATCAAGCGGTAAATATCGCTCTTGGCTCCCACATCAATGCCGCGAGTCGGTTCATCGAAAATGTAAATTTGAATATCATCATGGGCGATCAGCTTTGAAAGGACAACCTTTTGCTGGTTTCCGCCGGACAGCTCTCCGGCATGTTGCTCGATGCTGCGCCGACTCAGAGTCATTTTGTCTACGCACTCCGTGACCACGCGCTTTTCCTTCTTCATCTGAAGGAGGCCAAACTTACTGAACTTTTTGAGGTTTCCAAGCGTGACATTTTCTCGGATCGGCAGGGAAAGGACCAACCCCTG